>UQXE01000041.1 GCA_900544965.1 uncultured Eubacteriales bacterium
CGGCGTGTACGGCCAAAATTACACCTTGCGCATGCGTAAGCGGTGAGCTTAACGCACGCGGAAGCGGCCGAAGGCATTTTAATTATATATTCCGGCCAGTGCCACCGCCTCGCCAATGGTCTTAACCTTTAGCAGCGTCGCTCCCCGCACGTTCACAGCTTCCCCCGATTCCGGAAGTATCACGCGGCTGAAGCCCAGCCGCAGGCATTCCTGAACACGCTTCTCAAGCCTGCTTATCCTGCGTATCTCGCCCGTCAATGAAACCTCGCCCAGCACAGCCGTGGACTTTGGCAGCGCGGATTCAGTAAGCGCCGACGCTATGGACAGCGCGATGGCCAGGTCGGACGCGCGTTCGCTCAGCCTCAACCCCCCGACGACGTTGGCGTAAATATCACGGTCGCAAACCCTAAGCCCCGCCTTTCTTTCAAGCACCGCAAGCAGCAGCACAAGCCTGCCGTTGTCCATGCCAGCGGCCATGCGCCTTGGGTTGCTGAACTGGGTGGGCGATATCAGGGCCTGCACCTCGGCCAGCATGGGACGCGTACCCTCCATCATACAGGTTACCGAGCAGCCGGCCGCGTTCGCTCCGGAGAGGAAAAGCATCGACGGGTCCGGAACCTCGGTCATGCCGGTATCGCGCATTTCAAACACGCCTATCTCGTTTGTGGAGCCAAAACGGTTCTTCACAGCCCTGAGCAGCCTGAACGAATCATGACGGTCGCCCTCGAAATACAGCACCGTGTCCACCATATGCTCCAGCATCCTCGGTCCCGCCAGCGCGCCCTCCTTGGTTACGTGGCCTACTATGAACACGGCGCAGCCCGCGGATTTTGCGTATCTTGTAAGCGAATCCGTTACCTGGCGGATCTGTGTTACGCTGCCCGCCGCGCTCTGTATATCAGGGTCGTACATCGTCTGTATGGAATCAATTATCAGCACCGAGGGCCGCAGCCTGATAAGCTCGGCCTCTATGTTCTGAAGCGACGTGTCCGCCAGCACGAGCATATCGCCGCATACCGCGAGCCTCTCGGCCCGAAGCCTAAGCTGCGCGCCCGATTCCTCGCCTGTGACGTACAGCACACCTAAAGCGGCGGCCAGCGTTCCGGCCACCTGCGTGAGCAGCGTTGATTTGCCTATGCCCGGGTCGCCGCCTATCAGCACCACCGAGCCAGGAACCAGGCCGCCGCCCAGCACGCGGTCGAGCTCTCCAATGCCTGTGCAAATCCTGCGCGTGCTGTCGGCCGGTATCTCCTTAAGCGGCCTTGCCATGTCCAAAGAGGGGCCGTCGCGCCTGCCCTTCACCGCGTTTATCTCCACCATCGTGTTCCAGCTTGAGCACGCCGGACAGTGGCCGAGCCATTTTCCGCTTTCATAGCCGCACTCGCCGCACACGTATACGGTTTTAACCTGTTTTGACATCCATTCTCCTTTTAGCCTGCCCGCCTAGCTCGGTATTGGCGCGAACTTCATGATATCGCGCTCCCGCGACGTAACGTCCATCCAAAACGCCACATCGCCCGATACGCCCATGAACTGGGCCTTTTCACCCTCGGGCGTAATCCTGTAGCTCGCAGCGTCCTCAAATACATATACATAGATGGTTTCCGCTTTGCTGTATACCACAAAATCGCTGCCAAGGCCGAACTCAACGACCCCCTCGTCGATAAGGACGGGGTCGGACGGCCCTTTTGCCCCATAAAGCTTCGCGCCAGGCGCATGGTTTGAATCAAGCCACGCAAAATACGCCCCGTTCCCCTCGGGATCATGTACGTATGTTCCAGGCTCATAGGTATATATCCGGCTCGTCAGGCGCGCATAGTTTATGCAGCTGGTAGCCCCGCTTTGAGTTGAAAACTCGCCGTAGGCGTCCGCCCACACAATAAGACCGTTCATAAACGAAGGAAGGCTCTGCCCGTATTCGGAATTGTTGAACATGGCCAGGGTAGCGCTTTCCTGCGTTTCGAGATCGCATATATACAGCTTGTCCATTCGCGTGCCCGTACGCTCGGTCCATACGATATAGTGGTCGTACAGCTTTATCTCAGGCTGGCCTACATAGAACTCCTTAACCACGCGGGGCTTGCCCGATGATCTGCCGCGCCGCATGGCCATTATCCTTCCCCCGCCGTCGAACTTGCCGTCGATGAACACCAGCCAATCGTCATTCATGGAGGGGAAAAGAAAATGATCGTACTGAAGCTTATAGTCCAGTTCGTTCGCTTCCCTGGTATCCGGATTGTAGAAGAACAGGTTCGTCATAAGCGCCCTGCCGTCGACAACCTTGCCTCCAGTAAAAACGATTTCGCCGTTATGATAGAATGGGTCGCCATACCATCTGTAGTCCATTACGTCGGATATGGACAATACTATCTCGCTCTGCGCCGTTTCGGGCGCAAAACCGGTCATAGGATGCGGCGTGGGCGTGGGCATTGGGGTCGGCGCGGGGGTGGGCTCAGGCGCAAACGGCGCCCTGTAATCGATTCCCAGCTTTGGCAGCAGAAACGGCAGCGCGACAAACACTATCAGCGCGGCAATGGCCAGAATGCCCATTATTATGCCTATGAGCGCGAATACCGGCCCCGCGTTTGAGCGGTTCAGCTTGCGAAGCCTTTTCCTTGGTACTTTTGTACGGTACTTTCTTCCCATTTTAATTGAGACGTCCTTGCGTTATTTGTTCCATTATAACATATAGCGGCGAATTCCAAAATAAAAAGCCCATAAAATAACCTGCTTACGCAGCTATGGGACGGGCGGCTCAGAATACGCTCCCTGGACGTATATATGAAAACACCCTGTCGTGGTAGGAAAGCTCCGGAACAAGCCGGCCATCCCTGTATAGCCTTCTGATCTCGAATGGGAGCATCCATCTCGCGTCCACTGCCTCCTCGTTGTTAAGCGTCAATGAGGAAATGTCCGTCTCCTCAACGAACAGCCACGCGTCAATTACGGCGTCATGGCCAAACATTGAGGCGATTAGGGCGCCTTTTTCCCTGTCAAGGTTCAGGCCTATGGTCTCGCTTGCCAGGCGCACCGCGCCGGATTCACTGCTCTCGCCTGGGCTTACAGGACCTGTTATACACTCCCAGCAGAGGGAGAACGGCCTGCACGGATGCCTCTTGAGCATCAGATACTCTCCGGCCCGGTTTTTTATCCATACGTTTATTACGAGCTTGCCAAAGCCCCTCGCCGCTGCGCGCCTGTTGCCGATACCCCCGCCGGAGCCGTTTGGAGCGTCCATTTCGTTTCCCCTCCGTCAATCGTTTTTCATTTGACTTCAGTATAATATAAAATTGGTTATGTTATCAAATATATAGGCCGAATTTATGTTAATTTATGTTAATTTATGATGAATACAGTCTGCATAAATGAATATTATATATTTATAAAATTATTTCCATTTTTTTCTAATTACGTTATAATATGTTGATTTTACATATAAGGAGTTAATAACGGCATGTCTGCTTTTGGTGATAAACTAAGATTATACATTGGTAAAAGCGGTGAAAGCGTTTACCAGCTCGCAAAGCGGTCGGGCGTTGAGCGCACGTCCATACACAAGGCCATGTCGGGTTCAAGAATACTGAATCAGGACGGCTTTGACAGGCTTATAGAGCTGCTTAAGCTCACACCGGCCGAAAAGCAGGATTTGGCCGACAGCTATGAGATTGCCAAACAGGGAGAAGACGTGTATCACCGCCGCCGCAAAATAGCCGCAATGCTAAACAGCTTGGCCGCGCTGCCCTCAAGAGAGTTTAATACCCCTGTGGCCGGATTCAAGGTGGATATGGGCAGCCGATCCTTTGGCCAGATAGAGCTGATAAGGGGAAAATATGAAATATATAACCTGATGCGTACGGCGGTGCTCGAGGAGATATCGGACCAGGACGTGCCCACGGTGTGTACAAATATACGGTTCAGCGACCAGTTTATGGCTGACACGACCTCGCTGATCTATATGTCCACGGGCGGAAAGCTTACTATTAAGCACATACTCAGGTTCGCCCGCCACAGCGATTTTGCTTCGGGCAACTATAATATGGACAGGCTTTCGGAGGTGCTTCCTATGGTTCTGTATGTGGGAGACGGATATAAGCCTTACTATTTTTATGGCGATTATGACAGCGCAAACGACATTACGCTGCTGGCGCCGTATTACATAATAACCCGAAAGCGGATTATAACCGTATCCGCCGACTATCAGAGGGCGGCCGCGTTCAGCGATCCTGAAATTGTACGTCTCTGCCAGGAATCCTTCGATATGTCGATTAAACGCTGCCAGCCGCTGATAAGTTGCCTCAGCAATTCCATTGAAGCCATAAACTATCAAAAGGAGTACGAGTCGTGCATAAACCAGCCTTTATATAAGTTTGAGGCAATCCCATGCCTTGCCATGTTTTTCAGCTCTCCGCTGATAAACAGGAAGATACGCCCCGACGCGCCAAACAGAGAAGAGCTTGTGCGCTCCATGTGCGCGCGCTGCGACGCCATACGCGCCGTGCCCAGCATGAACATCATGTTCTTTTCCGAATATGGCATAAATTATTTTACCGATACCGGCATGCTTTTTGACGTTCCCCCCGATATCGTCCTTCCCTTTACGGCTCAGGAGCGGCTTAAGCTGCTACAAGAGCTGAAAAGATCGGTTGCCTGCGGCAATAATAAGGCGGTAGCCGTTAACCCCGAACGGCTCAACATCTCAAACAGGATATCAATCTCTTGCTGTGAAACCGGAGGGATCCTGTTTTCAGGCTACAATGGGGAAAGCGGCAGCTACGTGATCCTTCTTCTCAAAGAGGAGGATATCGTCAAGTCCATAAGCGATTTTATGGCTTACCTGCCTCAGAGCGATCTTGTGCTCAACCCTCACCAGAGCGCCGCGATAATTGACGGGTGCATTAAAAGGCTTAAATCAACGCTATAGCCTGCGGGCTTAAAAAACTCAAATATTTAAAAGGTCCCGCAATCCCCCATTGCGAAACCTTTTGGACGCCAATGCGCCAGCTGCGCACGCGAAGCTGTAAAAGTGATACAACTGATATCAAACCCAAGCTGACGCAAAAGGTTCGCTCCGCGTGCACATGTAAACGCATTAGCAGTTCTGTAAACAGCTACCGCATTATTTTATAAAACCGCGGCGGCTCTAACAATATGTGCCTAAAATTGTGGCGCAGGTTATGATATTGCGGAGCTGGGACGCGTATGTCCGCTTCCCAGCTCCGCAATATATGGAGGTTTGTTATGGCGCCCTCAGTTGGCAAAGGGCCACACGTCCCCGCCAGGACGACGTCCCATTCCTTCCGCTCGGCCGGCAGGACTCTCAAGCTGTTACGCGGTTAACTTACGCGGGAGTCAAATTATGATTCCGCTTGCATTTATGACGGCCCCTCGGACCGATACGGCGCGCCTCACGCGGTAAAACTGTGTGCGCCTTTGTCAACTGAGGGTAAGGGCATGGTTATTGTTTTCAAATGGCGCTCTGGATTTCAGGCCTGGGGCTTTTTTCCCGCTCGGCGTCCATGATAAGCTTGTCCCCGACAAGGGCTATGAATTCTCCGTTTGTTGGCTTGTCATTCTTTGAGTAGATGTTGTATCCAAAGAGCTGATTGATGTTTTCGATCTTGCCTCGTGTCCATGCCACTTCGATTGCGTGACGTATTGCGCGTTCCACCTTGGACGGGGATGTGTTGAACCGTTTCGCGATCCCTGGATACAGCTCCTTCGTTATCCTATTGATAATCTCAGGCGTATAGTAAACCATCCTTATCGCTTCCCTCAGATAGTGGTAACCCTTTATGTGGGCGGGAATGCCTATCGTAAGGAATACCGACGTTATCTTTTCATCCAGCGTGCGCGGAGCGGAGCTGAGGGAGCAGACCTGGGATTTTCCCGCATAGGAGTTTTCAAGCAGGTCCGTCATCCTCTTGTACAGCGTTTCAGGCTCAACCGGCTTTACCATGAAGTATTTTGCTCCAAGTATGCAGGCCCGCCTCACCATATCCTCCTGGCGCATTGCGCTTATCATAATTACCATTGGAGGAACCTCTACCAACCCCAGATTAAGCTGCTCCAGCACGCCGAACCCGTCCACACGCGGCATTATCAGTTCCGTTATCAGCGCGTCATACCGGTTTGAACGCAGGGCGTTCAGCGCTTCAAAGCCGTCAATGACGCAGTCAACCTGCTGAATACACTCCTGGGCCGTCAAATAGTCCCTCAGTTGTGTCTGAAAATGAGTATTGCTGTCTGCGATTAGAATACGGTATTTTTTCATGTTCATTTCCTCCTAAGTATTTTTGTAATCCGCCGTAAAACAGGGGATCAATCTGAGGTTTTTAAGGCTTTTTTGTTCCTCGTATGTATTGTATAACAATAAAATTTGCGGCGCTATGTCCTTTAATACAAATTAACAAGTGAATGTATCGTATATTTCACGATTATGCACGAATAATGATACGGCTAAAAAAACCCGTTTTTCGCGTTGCCCGAAATACCTGAAAAGTCCTTTTAAATGGCCATTTTTCGTGATTTCTTATAGATAACGCTTGCCAAAAGGGATATATAGCCGTATAATTATAATGGCTTCGGGGCGGGGTGAGATTCCCCACCGGCGGTGATGCGGCATCATGCCGACGAGCCCGCAAGCGACAGTTTGTATACATTTATGCATACTGCCGCCGAGCCGGTTGGAATCCGGCGCCGACGGTTGCGGCGACGCTTTTGCGAACCGTGTGTAACGCATATTGTTTGTTTCTAAATGCCTGTTTTTTCGCATTTAAGTGTGAAACAAATGATCAACGGCAGATTCCTGGCGGTATTTGCGTTAACAGGCGCTTCGTGCAGCTGTATATTGCTGCTAAAGTCCGGATGGGAGAGGCGTTAAGCTTTTTTTGCGCTCCGAATTATGTAATGCGGGGCTTTTTTGTTCCCGTTTTCAGCCCCCCTGCCAAGCGGTGCGCAACAGCGGATTAAGCCGCTATGGATAGAGGGCAAAAATCGATGGGAGGTTCTATAATGAGGTCCACACGCGTAATTCGACTGGTTAAGATGTCCCTGCTTGCGGCGCTCAGCATAGTGCTGGTGTTTGTAAGCCACTTCTCAATTTTTCCTTCGGCGCCGTTTCTGGAATACGATATGGCCGATATACCCATATTGATCGGCACGTTCATGTTCGGCCCGTGGCATGGCCTGATCCTGACGGCAGCCGTAAGCCTGCTTCAATGGCTTCTGATATCCCCGCAGAGCGGGTGGGTAGGCGCGATAATGCATCTGTTTGCGACAGGCGCTTTCGCAATCGTAGCCGGCCTGATATATCAGCGGCGGCATACCATCAAGGGGGCGGTAATCGCGCTTTTATGCGGCTCACTGGCAATGATAATAGCCATGATACCAATGAATATCTTTATATCGCCGTTCTTTGTAATGCTTATGATGGGCTATGAATCCTACAGTGAGGCCCAGTCGTTCTATGTTGATAACTTCCTGCTCATAAGCTTTGCGTTTAACATAGTCAAGGCGCTGGGCAATGCGCTATTGACGTTTCTGCTTTATAAATCAGCCGGCAAGGCGCTTAACCTGATAGGCCGCGGCAAAACGCCCGTTTGACGCGGCCGCGTTTAGGGCAATGGCGGGGGCGGGCTTTTCTCCGCCCCCGCAGGCGGATGTGCAGCGGTAAAACGTGCGGCGGGCTTGGCTTGGAGAGCGGTATAAGGATACAATAAACCGCGCTAATATCCGGATGAGGGGAATTGGACATGCGTAAAACCCTGTATATTTCTGATTTGGATGGAACGCTGCTCAACAGCGATAAACAGATATCGCGCTTTACCGCCAGCACCTTAAGCGCCCTGATCGATGCCGTATGCTTTTTTCATACGCAACGGCGCGCTCGAATGCTACATCGTCAAAGCTAACCGGCGGTATTTGCGCTAAAATGCCCGTAGTCATATACAACGGCGCGTTTATTCTTGATAACGCTTCCGGCAGGACGCTGCTAGCGAACTATTTCCAGCCGGAGGACTTTAATCATATTTTTGAGCTGCTTCTCGAATATGAAGTGTATCCAATAATTTATTCCCATAACAATGAAACCGAACGGTTTTCCTACCTTTTTAGCAAGGTAAACGCGGGTGCCAGGGAATTCCTGGACATGCGCAGGAGGGATGCGCGGGACAATCCCGTAAGCTGTATAGATGATTTGCGCGCCGGCATGCCATTTTATATTACCTGTATTGACGAAGCGGAGAAGCTTATCCCATTTATAAAGCATTGAACCTCAGTTTCTCAAGCGTGTATCATAAGGACATATACACAAAAAGGCAATGGCTCGAAATAATGCCGCCCTCCGTTAATAAGGCAAGTGCGGTCCTTAAACTGAAAGAACTGCTTGGGTGCGGCAGGATAGTTTCGTTTGGCGACGGGATAAACGATATACCGATGTTTAAAATCTCGGATGAGCGCTATACCGTTAAAAATGCGGCAGCCGAATTAAAGGCAATAGCTACTGATATTATCGATAGCAACGACTGCGACGGAGTGGCAAAATGGCTGCTGCGCAATACAGGACTGTAATCCCTGCAATACAATAAAAAAGATAAATAATATCTGTTTATATATAATTATGTCTTAATTGTGAACATCTCTTGTTAATGCGGTGGCGCTTGGCAGTTAATGAAACTTTTATGTTAAAATTAAATGACCATCTTTAAATATAGGAGGGCATTTTATGTATACGGCAAAGCTTGCCAGGAGCGGAATGAAAGGACGAAAGCGGGACACCCGCATACTGCTTATCGTGCTGACGCTGTCGTTTATTTTCACCACAATATCCACCATACTCATATCAAGCATGGAATATACCGATGAGTTCCAAAAAAAGCAGATCTATGCCGAGTGGCAGGCGGCGCTGTTTAACGCCGACGAACAGACGGCTGAAGCGGTCAAGGCCAGCTTTGACACCGTTGGCGTGTCGCGCGTTATAGGCCAGAACCAGACGTTTGGCATAGTCGGCACGATGGACGAGGGCTTTAAGGAGCTTGCCAACCTGTCGCTGGTCGAGGGCCGGTATCCGGAAGCCCCGGGAGAGGTGGTCATTGAAACCAACCAGATTGGCAGCGCCACAGGTTCGCTGGGCGTGGGCGACAGTCTTCGCTCAACATTTAAGCTGATAGATGACGACGGGCCCAGCGATTCTTTTGAATATGTAGAGGTTCCGGGCGCCTATGACGAGGTAAATAAACAAATGCGTGAAAAGCTGGATTCCGGCTACTACGACGACGTAATATGGGAATACGCTCAGCAGCAGGGATTTGAGTATGGGCGCGACTCCTATGAATACCAAGTTTATTATAATGACATTATATCATCGTATTACAAAATTCAGCAAGACCGGTCTACGGACAGGAAGATGTACAATAAGGGCAACGTGGTTATCACCGTTGATACGCAATATATATATTATAGCTGTGAGCTCGATTATCTTCTTGATCCCGCTTCCTATCAAAGGGATATAAAGGAAAAGGGTGTGGTTTGCGGCCAGAATTATGAGATGAACATGAATCTTACCGTAGTAGGCATTGTAGAAACCTTCTCTGACAGATGGGATACGGGCGTACAGTACATGCCGGTATCGTTTGTAACCGAAGAAACGGCGGACCAGCTGCTAAACGCGTTTAATGAGCTGATGGAGGAAATCCCAAAATCAGGCGGATTTAATTATGTGCAGAATACCAACTTATTTGTAAAATCAGATTCAACGGACGCGCTTTCCACATACAACGCGTTGAAGGAAAGCATGAGGGAAATCTATCAGTCGCGCGAGGACTCACCGGAGCTGTGGATGGAATTAGATCATATCGACAGTAAGGCGATGATAAAAAAGGATTTGTTTGATTCGGAAAAATACATTTTAAAAACCAGTTACTACAAGGATTTTAATATGCTAGTTCCGTACATTTTGAGCGACTATGAAGTTGACGGCGTTACGTTCGAAAGTATGGTTTTCGAAACTGAGGAATATGTAAACCTTGATCCGGGCAACGACAACGGTACATATGCTATATATCTTAAGAGGCCCTCGGAAATCTATGAAAATCCCGATAAAGTAGCACCAGCCCCTACTACCGTAGAGGCTATCAATGATAATGAACTGTGGACGGTGTTTGAACATGCGGGCCAGATGTACATAATGGAGTCCAGGAACTTTAACGAGGAAAGCTACATAAGGGATTGCAGCTATTATGATGATCCGTACCTTGCCATTGATTATATATACGACTACAACGCTGATAAGTTCGTAACTGTATTACTGACGTCTGAGGACTATGAAAAGTACATTCCCAAGCCCCTATTGCAAGCCTCCGACCAGTTCACCGCAACATTGAATATAACCCTGCCTCCGGAGCGGTTTTATCCTGGCAAGGCCAACGAGAGCCTTAAATGGCTGGATGAGGATCCATATGAGAACGACATGTACGAGCTTAGGCTTAACAGGTTTGCAAACCCAAAGGACGCTGTAAAGTCCACCATGTCGCTTGCGGTTCAGGGCATCATATTCATAACTACCGTTTGCGCCGTGCTTCAGATTTTCCTCACTCAGATCAAGCGCAGGCGCAGAAGGCTTGCGGTTATGAAGTGCGTTGGCGCGACAAACGGCCAGGTTGGCGGCATGCTGACATGGGAAGGCATATACCTGCTTATGATCTCGCTGCCGCTGGGCGCGGCGTTGGGCTTTGGGCTGTCCTACGGGGGAATGATGCTCATGGGATCGATCGAGGGATCAAGGACGCTCATGTTCTTCGTCGACTGGGAAAGCCTGGCGATAGGTTTCGCGCTGGGCATAGCCTCCCTGTTCTTGGGGATTCTGGTGCCTATGATCATGGCAATAAGAACGCCTTTGCGCGGCGATCTCGGCTCGTCCGGTAAAAAGAAGCCGGTGAAGCAGAGGTTGAAGGCCGGGTCTACCGGCGCCCGTCAGACATTCGCGTCCATATCGCGCAGGCACGCGCAGGCTAACCGCAGCCGCGTAACGCTGTCCTTTGCGCTGTCAACGTTTATTATAACCATCATTCTCATAACGCTGTTCTTGGATTACAGGGCGTTTAGCGACTATAACGGCAAGGTTGTTGAAGCGAATAAGCCCGAATACCTGGTCGCGGCCCCATACGGGCTGTCTGCAAAGGGCGTTGAAAGCGCGCTGGAAAAGCTGGATGAAGTGGATGGCCTCAAATCAATCTACATATATAAGGTTATAGAGGACGTCAACACTCTGCATACCGCCCTAAATGAAAACAGCGGGGATGTAAGCCCAATAATCAAAAAACTGGCCGAATCCATTCCGGATTCAATGCACCATGCGTTCTTCTCAGACGGAGCTTCTCGAACGCTATATGTTTCTGGGGAAGAGGGTATGGAAGAAGTAACGGTTGACGGTCCTGAGCAGGGAAGCTTTATTACCACGGCTTACGGAATTGACGTAGATATGCCGATTTATGAACAGCTGACCGGTTCGCTGACCGAGGGCCAGCTGGATAAAGCGGCTTTCCAGAAGGGCGAAGAGGTAATACTCATGGTACCCATGTATAAGCAAGGCAAAGGCGGAGGAAGCGTACCCGATAACCTTTATAAGCTGCCGCCGCCGCAGCAGGCGGGCGCGGCGCTGAGAAGCGCCAGGGATATGGCCCTGTCGCTGTCAAATGGGACGTCGCGGTATTATGAGGCCGATACATCCGTTAAGGTAGGCGATACGCTTACGCTGTATGGCAAGAACGTAAGCATCCCCATGGACTTTGGAACTGTGACAACCGAACAGACCAAAGCAGCGGTAAAGGTGGCCGGAATAATCCGCTATTTCCCGGGCGAGGAGATATGGCCGTTTTCCGCCAGCGATTCCCTATACACCGTTATTGGCAGCTATGGCATGATAACCGATATAAATCCAGACGCAAACAACAAGTTGATGACGGTTAACAGGAGTTATATGCTGTCGATGAATACATTATATTTTGGAAACGCCCGGGGACGTACCGAGTTTTATATCAGTGCCGAGGATGGGGCTACCAGGAACAACACGGATCTGCCCCTACTAAGGATGGCAAAGGAGCTTAATTTCGTCTATGAAAACTACCGTGAAAGCAACTCGGCGCTGTTCTCAGAGGCCATCAACAATGCGCTTATCGTAGGCCTTCTGGGTTTCGCGGCGGCCATGATCGCGCTGGTGATACTGGCAAACACCGTATCGTCGGCCATTGACCAGGAGCGCAAGCGTTTTGGAATACTTCAGTCCATAGGCGTGGAGGAAAAGACGTTTAAGAAGCAGCAGTATATGACCGGCCTCAAGCATGGACTCCTGTCGCTTGCGATAGCAAACGCGGTAATGCTTATAGTCCTTTTCGTCTTCTCGTTGATAAACAACGCCTGGCTTGACATGGGGTTCATGGATTATGTGAAGGACATGGTGTTTATCACCATGTCGAGATACCCATGGGCGATTCACTTCGCGCTGTGCGGGGCTTACCTCATAGTATCGCTTCTGATACACAGGATTCCCGTCAGGAACGTGCTTAAATACAGCCCCGTAGAAAATATACGGAGCTAACCTACGGCACATACATGGATTTACAGCCAGATTGAGACCGCCCCTAAACCATGAAAGCGGTTTAGGGGCGGTCTCCTAGACTATCAAAAAGCGTGCGCAAGGTGTAATTTTGGCCGTGCACGCCGCCCAAAATTACGGATTTAATATTTGCCTCCGGCGGCTTAGAACCTATTACCGCCATAGGCGGTTCACAAAACGGATTCCTCCGTTTTGTGAGTTTTTCCACACCCGTTCGCTCACCGCTCACGAGTGCGCAAGGTGTAATTTTGGCCGTACATGCCGCCCAAAATTACGGATTTAATATTTGCCTCCGGCGGCTTAGAACCTTTTTTGCAAAAAAGGTTCTAAGAACTCCAA
>UQXE01000042.1 GCA_900544965.1 uncultured Eubacteriales bacterium
ATAAAAGTCAAACGCTGTTTTTCGGGATTCCCAAGGGGACTTTTTACAAAAAGTCTCCTTGGGTGGGGTTTGGGGCGAAGCCCCATTGCAACAGCCTGATAGCCGCTTGCAGCCGAAGGCGAGCGGACAAAACCCGTAGGCACAGCCGCTTCCCTGACACGCGGAGGCTCCGCTTTAGCTGCGGCGCCCGTTATATAAACGGGCCTTATTCAATCAATATCATTTTTCCTCTGTCGTCTTATCATTGTCAGACTCTGGTGCTGGTTTATCCTTCTTCTTTGAGTAAATCCATATCAGCATGGCTACCCCTATTGGGAACAGTATTAAGCTGATAAACTGGGAAGTTGAGAGAGCCCCCACGCTTCCACGCGGATCGTTCCTGTAGAACTCGATGAAAAAGCGCCATGCGGAGTAAAGGATAAAATACCATGCGGTTACAATACCAGGCTTTTTGTTCTTTTTCAATATTAAAAGTAAAACTGCCGTTAGAATAAGTAAAAACGCCGACTCAAAGAGCTGCGTCGGAAGCAATGATACGTTTCCCGGCGTTAGCCCATTTCCAGGGAATGTTATGGCCAGCGGCGAATCGCTCTCCATTCCATAACAGCATCCGGCAAAAAAACAGCCAACCCTGCCTATTGCCTGAGCAAGCGTAAGCGGAGCAGCATAGGCGTCCGTAACCTCAAGCATGTTGAGCTTATACTTTCTGCAGTAGATAGCTCCGCCTGCAGCGCCGCCTATCAATCCGCCGTAGAAGACAAAGCCTCCCAAAATCGCCGACTTCAAAAACGACGGGTTTTCTATGATAGTTGGAAGCTCCACTATAAGAAACATAAGCTTAGCCCCAATAAAGCCGCCTATTATGGCAAATATCGCACAATAGTAAGCGTCCTGGCGGGATAACCCCCGCTTTTTATGCGTATATAACAGCAGCAGCATGGCCAGAGCTAGTCCGATTACGCAGCAAATGCCGTATGTTGGAATGGTAATTCCCCAAAACTCTATAAATGGATGCATAATTTCACCTCATCCTTAAATTATATATGCAGACGCCTTTAGCGGCGCCTGCATGCTTAACTGCATTTATAAGTATTACTTTTAACTCACATACGGCAATATCGTGCATGCCGCCATTCCTACAAGCGCCCCGCACGCGATAAGACATATCGCATTGAGCACCAGAGATATTATACCTACAACAAGGCCCGCTGTAGCAAGTCCGTTGCCCGGGTTTTCCTTGCGTTCGCCTACGGCAAGAATAATGGCTACGATTCCAAGTACTATTCCGATAATAGCCGGATAAAAAAGCGATGAAATAAATGACATTACAAACGCTATGATCGCAAATACCAAAGATAAAACCGCTTTCGTGCCGGTTGAACCCGAGTTGTTGCTCACCGGACCGCCTGTGTAATTATTTTCGTTATTTTCCATAAAATACCTCCTCTTACTTTTTTATTCTTAAAACTCCCCTTAAAAGTATAACATAATGCGTGATCAGGTTCAAGCAGAAATAGAACACTATGCCGCAGACTATCCGGCATAGTACTTCTCAGACCGCTAGCAGCCGCCTCTGGAGAATATGCATTAATCAGCAATTACGTACGGCAGGCCTTTTAACCGGCATTGTTACGCATGCCACGCACCTGGCGCTTATGCATTCCATCCGCCCCTCCGGTCCCGTGTGCTCTGGCGTTGTGGCCTTAACGCTTACCGTCTCCCTATTCAAACCCAACGCAGACGATAAATTTTTTCTCATGCTCTCAATATATGGCATAAGCCTTGGCTCCTGGGCGATTACCGTTGCGTCGAGATTATTAATCTTAACGCCCAGGGCCGCTAATTTTGCACCGGTTCGCCTTAAAAGCTCAATAGAGCTTATATTCCTGTACTCTTCATCGGTATCGGGAAAGCTTCTTCCTATATCGCCCTGCGCACAAGCGCCTAACAGCGCGTCAATCGCCGAATGCACCAATACGTCCGCGTCGGAATGCCCCAGCAGCCCCAATCTAAACGGTATGTCTACGCCGCCTATCACAAGCTTGCGTCCCTCCGCAAGCCGATGGGTATCCTCTCCATAGCCTACTCTAATAGACGCCATTAAACGGTGAAGCGCTACTGCCTCAAAAAAGGGCATATCGCTTTGATATGTAAGCTTTTGATTGATTATATTCCCATCAACAAACTCCGCCTTATGGCCCATGAGTTCATATATTGAACAATCGTCGGTGGTTTCAAGCTTCTGTGCTTCGGCGCGCTCATACGCACTTAGTATCTCAGGGTAGGAGAAGGTCTGCGGCGTCTGGGCCATAATCAGGCGCCCCCTTTCAATAACTTTGCCAGTATGCGCGTCGCGTACTGTATCCCTGCATCCAATAGCCGCTATCCCGCTTCCATGGCGGAGGGCGGATTCAACCGTACTCATAATCAGCTCGGGGGTTACAAGACATCTGGCCGCATCGTGAACCGCCACTATGCGTGTATCTTCAGGTAAGCGCCTCAGCGCGTTGAGCACCGATTCTTGCCTAGTACCGCCCCCCATCACTACATTTATATTGCCGCCGCACTGAATTGAATTAAGATATTCAAAGTTTTCACAGCCGGCAGTGATTATGATACGCCTAAAGCCGCATGCGTAAAACGCTTTTACGCATAGTGAAACCGGCGTTTCCCCCGCAAGCGGCATGGATATCTTATCCCCGCCCATCCGTGTGGAAGCGCCGGCCGCCAATATTATCGCGGCGTCTGTTTCACAGACGATTCCTTTATACGTATCTCCCATTTATGTCAATATCTCGTACATCCCTGAAGCGTCCGCTTTCAGCGCGTGCTCCTGTACGCTTAACACCCTTATTCTCATAATCCTTTGGCCCATGCGAACCTCTATCACGTCGCCCTCCTTGACCTCGCTGGACGGCTTCGCCACCTTGCCGTTAATACTGGCCCGGCCGAGGTCGCAGGCCTCGTTGGCAACTGTGCGCCTTTTTATTATCCTGGATACCTTTAAATATTTATCTAACCTCATTTCAGCATCAATCCCCGTTAATCCGCGCTTCCAGTCGTCTCCGCCTTCCTTCCTACATGGCGGATACGGTCCGTATAAATGGTTACCGATTCGTCTTTCTTCCACTCTTCTATCAAAGCCTGCCATTCCGCGGTATGAGCGTCGGTGGCCACCAGATCAGCTATAGCCTCCCTGTATTCCTCTAAAGGCGCCTCTCCGCTGGTCTCGTCGTCAAGGTAGTAGATTATATGATAACCGTCTTCATCCATGAACATTTCGGAATACTCTCCCTTTTTAAGTCCAGCAAAGGCGGTTTTTACCTCTTTGGACCAATCCACATAGCTTTCCTCATCCCCATCGCTTATGAGCATGCCCTTGTTCTGGAGCGCTTCAAAATTTTTTATATTTACGTCTTCAGTATATTCCATCATCACTTCGCTGAAGGGAGTTCCCGCCTCAAGCTTTTCATACGCTTCTTCAATCTTTTCCCGAGCGTCTTTATAATGCTCCTCGAACATATCGTCGGCCTCTTTCTTTTTATCCCGATATTCCTTAACTATCTCCTTAAGACGTTCTGAATTATTTTCTTCGCCTGAAAGTTCGTCGGCAACCGCAAGCTCCCCGTATTCGCTCAGCAGCGCCGCTATTTCACCCTTAAGCGCCGTATATTCGCTGCCAAGGCTGCTCTTTGCCGTGGTGTAGATATGCAGTATCCTGTGATATCCCTTTGGCGTATATAATACCGGTTCTCCGCCATACATGTCATAATACTCCATGTCATCCTTATACGCGCTTGGATCATCGTCATACTTTGTCTTTTGCTCTTCAAGCTTCGTATCATACCAGGTCTTTATGGCTTCATCGCTCGCGGTTACGCTCTCCAGCGCTTTTGACTCAACGACCGAAATCAGATAGTTGTCTTCAACCGTTTGTTTTAGATAGGCAATGTATTCATCATAGCTCATCGAGCCCACATAGTGCTCCGCTTCCTCTTCCACAAGCTCCCGTACGCGCGCGTCTATATCCTCGGCGCCCTCCTCTTGAGCAAGCTCAGTGTAATATTCTATCAGCTCATTCAGGTCATAATCAATCTTTTCCTGCAATTCCGCCTTCTGTTCGTCGTTAAGCTCAAGCATTCCCTGCTTTTCGCCCTGATAGAGGACGACAAGCTCCCCCACCATCATGTCCAGAACATTATCCTGAAACTCTATCAGGTCCTCTTCGTTTGAGGTCACATCATAACCGTAGTTCTGCCACGTCGTCAGGTACATGTTAAACATGCTCTCAAATTCGCCAAGCTTGATGGTTTTATCCCCTACCTGCGCAACAACCGTATCAGCGTTGTTAAGGTTGCAGCCCGCCGCTACAAATACCGCGGCCGCGGCCCCAAGTAAAAATACTGCGCACAGAACTATGCATACTGCTCTTTTCATTATGGAAAACTCCTTGAATCTGAATGAATTTATATACCTTTCGCTTCAAGCGCTGTAAAAGCGCTCCATACCGTCAAAAACCTCAGGAGCCGTCAAGGGCCGCAGCACTTGACTTTAAATCCAGCTCTGACGACATTCGCGTCAGAACGATGAAAACCGTGAGGTTTTCGTCTTTGAGGGTTTTGCCGCACGGGAACCCGAAGGATATAAGGCAAAACCCGTAACCTCAAAAAAGTGGCGCGGCCGCTTTTTTGACACGCGGAAGCGCTATAAAAGCGCTCTTATACCTGCTTAAACAAGTATATCATCTTTTGCTGTCAATGCAATCGGCTAGAGCGTGAATAATTTGTAACAAAGAACGCATTATATTCGGTATTGTAGCGTTTCTCTGGATTATCTGCAGCACCGGCGTCTCGGCCATAAAGAACCTGGCCCCCTTTATGCGCTTTGCGAGGTTAAGCAGCTTTGACGGATCGATGGGCGCACCGCTGTCAAACGCAAACTTAACCTCCCCCTCGTTTACGCTTAGGTTTGTAATGTAGGCCATCTCCGCGCTTCCCTTTATCACGGATATGTCAAGAAGGTTTTGAACCATTTCGGGAATGTCGCCATAGCGGTCTATCAGCTCATCCTGTACATCCTGCATGTCCCCTTTTGACTTTATAGACGCGATGCGGCGGTACATGGACATGCGCTCCTCCGTTCTTCCAATATATTTTGGGGGTATATTAGCGTCAAGCGGTATATTTACAACGCAGTGAACCTGTTCGCGCTGCTCCTCTCCCCTGGCTTCCTTAACCGCCTGGTCGATCAGCCTTAGATACATCTCATAGCCCACCTGCGACATAAAGCCATGCTGCTCGGGCCCCAGTATATTGCCCGCTCCCCTTATTTCAAGGTCCCGCATCGCTATTTTAAAGCCCGAACCGAACTGCGTAAACTCGCCTATGGCCTTCAGGCGTTTTGCCGCAACCTCGGTGAGCACCGCGCCGCTTTTGGTCATAAGATACGCATAGGCCAAGCGTGTACCTCGGCCCACCCTTCCCCTTAGCTGGTATAGCTGCGCAAGCCCCAGCTTGTCGGCATCATAAATAATTATGGTATTTACGTTGTTTATATCCAGGCCGCTCTCAATTATGGTGCTGCAAAGCAGCAGGTCGTACTTGTGCTCTATAAACTCAATCATTGTGCGTTCCAGCGTCCTTTCGGGCATTTGGCCATGCGCGAAGGCTATCCTGACCTCGGGCATAAAGCTTTTGAGCTTGCCGGCAAACCGCTCCATATCCTGCACCCTGTTATATACGAAAAACACCTGCCCGCCCCTGCCCATCTCCTTCAATACAGCTTCCCTTACCATTGATTCTGAATACTCCATGACAAACGTGCGCACCGGATAGCGGTGCTCGGGCGGGGTCTCGATTACGGACATATCCCTTATTCCGGTCATGGACATGTGAAGCGTGCGCGGTATTGGGGTAGCGCTAAGGGTCAAGACGTCGAGATCCTTTTTCAGCTCCTTTATCTGCTCCTTATGCCCAACCCCAAACCTGTGCTCCTCATCTATCACAAACAGGCCTGGGTCCTTGAATTTAACGTCCTTGCCCAGAAGCCTGTGGGTTCCTATGACAACGTCGGCCTCTCCGGACTCCAGCTCGTCAAGCGTCCGCCGCACCTCCTTTTTCGGGGTAAACCTTGACAGCATGCGCACCCTTACGGGAAACCCCGCGAACCTTGACACCGCCGTATTATAGTGCTGCTGGGCCAGGATAGTGGTAGGCACCAGGAATATCACCTGTTTTGAGTCCATCACCGCCTTAAATACCGCTCTCAGCGCCACCTCGGTCTTGCCATATCCTACGTCTCCGCACAACAGCCGGTCCATAACCCGGGGGCTCTCCATATCCCGTTTTATTTCCTCAATGCAAGTAAGCTGGTCCGGCGTTTCCTCGTATGGGAAATCCGATTCCATCATGGTTTGCCAAGGCGTATCCGGCGAAAAGCTGAAGCCCTTTCTGGACGCCCTTTCACCGTACAGCTTGGCCAGGTCAAAGGCAAGCTTTTTCACGCCCTCACGAGCCCGCGATACCGTTTTCTGCCACTCCGACGACCCGATTTTAGACAGCTTCGGCGGTTCCTCTCCGGTGCCGACGTACCGCTGTACCCTGTCAAGCTGGTCTGTGGGCAGGCAAAGCGAGTTGCCGTCGCGGTATATCAGCCGTATATAGTCCCTTACCCTGCCGTCGGCCTCTATCGTTTCCACGCCGGCAAAACGGCCTATGCCATGAACCTCATGTACAATAAGGTCCCCGACGTTAAGCTCTGAAAACGCCAGCTGATGTTTTTTAGCCCTCTTGGGCGCGGGGCGCTTTGCGGCCCCGAACAGTTCGTATTCGGTGATTGCCGCTACATGCAGCTCTGGGTATTCAAAGCCGCGCGGCAGCGACTCGCGCACTATTATCAGCTCCCCGGGAACCAGCCCGCGCTCCAGTGATTCCGCCGTCGGGGCGTCGAGACCCATCTCCTGGAGACTCTCGCCGATCCTGTCCGCATGGGCTCCGGCAAAAATGGCGACGGCGGTACCGTTTCTCCTCCAGTGGATTATGTCGTCCCTTAGAAGCTCGTCAACCTTGAGGTACCTTGGTACCGACCGGGTATTGAAACTGAACAGGGCTTTCGGCCTTATCGCATTATAGGTGCTATTCAGGGTGTATAACATAACCGTTTTTCCCGCGTCAAGCCTCGATATGACCTCTGCCGGCGAAAACATAAGGCCCGCCTGCAACTTATGCGCCACCCCTTGAGAAATAAAACCGCTTAACGACTCCATGAAGATATTGTACGCTATGCTTGAGCTTTCCTCAGACCTTGGAGGTTCGTCAAAAAAAACAGCGGCGCTGTCAGGAAGGTAGTCGAGCAGGCATGCCCCATCTTGGTACAGCATCGGAAGCAGATTCAGCGGGTCTGCGGGCATAACGCCCTGTTCAAGAAGCTCTCTTGCCTCGTTGAACGCGTCAATGCCCTTCATCCTCGAGGCCGCCGCCCGCATGGCAAGACTGCCGCATGGGACCTCTGTAGCCGGCGGTATCCTGATATATTCCGTGTTTCGCGTTGAACGCTGGGTAAGGGGATCGTACTCGCGCATCGTATCTATATCCGTATCAAAGAATTCAATTCTGACCGGATACGCGGCGTCTATGGGAAAAATATCAATATAGCCCCCCCTGCGGGCCATCTGACCCCTCTCCCCGCAGAGGTCGACGCGCTCATAGCCGGCCGACGCAAGGCTTCCAAACAGTTCGTCGGGCCCTATTGAATCTCCGATCCTCAGCGTATGTATAAATGAATTCAGAACGGCCGGCCTGACAAGGCGCTGCAAAAGCGCCTCTATAGGCGCGACTATAAAGCACGGCGCGCCCTCGCTGAGCCGCGACAGGACTTCTATCCTGCGCATTTCTATTTCGGCCGATACAGCATAAGCGTTTGCCGCGAGCGATATGTCCCTGGTTGGAAACAGCATCGCGTTTTCATTATATTTAGAGATATCTTCGTACGCCGAAATCGCAGCCGGCTCGTTTTGGGCAATATAAAGCGCGCATATGCCGGTCTCACCCGCGATTGCCGACGCCATATGCGTTTTATGCGCTTCGTTAAGCCCAAATACGCTGACAGGGCCGCGGCTTTCGGCGACCGCGGCGCACAAGCGCCTGTATTCCTCCGAGCGCCTGAGCGTTTTAAGAATTGGATGCATACCTACCTATCCGATGGTTGCTCGGATTCCTTCCTTAAGGTCTTTCCCTTTTTGTTATATAGGGCCTGAGCGTCCTTTATCCGGCCCTCAACTATCATAGCGGCCGCGTCCGCCGCCATCCGCATAGCGGCTATCAGCGGTTCACGTTCGCTTTCGTCCGGAACCCCCAGCACATACGAGGCCAGCTGCCTGCCTGCCGACGCGCCTATTCCCACGCGTATGCGCGGAAAATCATCGTATCCAAGCTGATAGATGATGCTTTTCATCCCGTTATGAGTCCCCGAACTGCCCCGCTCACGGATTCTTATGCTGCCTAAGGGCAGATCAATATCGTCGTATATGACCACAAGGCTGTCATGGTCCGCCTTATACCAGTTCATTATGTCCCTGACGCTTTCACCGGACAGGTTCATATACGTCTGCGGCTTTGCCAGAACCACGCGCTCTCCTTTGACGCGTGTTTCGCCTATAAGCGCGCGGTGTGCCCGCCTGCTTAAAAGCATACCGAATTTATCGCCGAGCATGTCAATGGTCATAAAACCGATATTATGCCGCGTGTCCCTATATTCCAGCCCTGGATTTCCAAGGCCCACTAAAATATACATTAAGCCTCCAATTTGGGTTTGATTAAAGCCAGTCATTATATTATAATCTCAATCAACCAAGATGCAAACGGTTTTTCCGCCAGCATTGCGTCATAAAATAATTATCAGCATCGGAGGATAGACGATTGTCCATACGCATCGCAACAAACTCGCCATGTGACATACCGCTTAACGAGGCCCGCCAGATCGGAGTGGATATCGTCCCTCTAAAGATCGTATTTGACGGCAAGGAGTATAGGGAGGGTGTGGATATGGGCATAAAGGAGTTCTATATAGCTCTTAAAAGCTCGTTCCACGCGGTAACTACAAGCCAGCCGTCCCCAATGGAGTATCTAACGCTGATTGAGGACGCGAAGAGAGCTAAAGACAGCTTAATCATTCTGGCTATGGCCAGCAGCCTCAGCGGCGCATACCAAAGCGCCGTGATAGCTAAGGAGATGTCCGGTTACCCCTATGTTTACGTTATCGATACGCATCAGGCTATAATGGGTCTGCGCCTTATGGTCGAGCACGCTGTAAAACTTCGCGACAGCGGCGTGGACGCGCCCGATATCGTCGAAGAGCTGATCCGTCTAAGGCCGCGCGTGGTGATCTGGAGTATGGTTGATACGCTTGAATACCTCCACCGCGGCGGCAGAATATCGGCGGCGGTGAAGATTCTCGGCTCACTTTTAAATATAAAGCCTATCGTCTCCATGCGCGATAATCTTATGTCCATGATAGACAGGGCGAGGGGCTTTCAGGCAAGCGTCAAGGCAATATTTAAGCATATAGATTCGGTGGGCGGGATAAGTCCCCAATTTCCGGTATATTACGGCTACACGGACACAAGCGAACAGTGCTTGAGGTTTAAGGCGCTCGCTGACGAAAGATACGGTCTGACGGATTCTAAGGTTTTTCCGGTAGGGGGAGTTGTCGGCGCGCATGTCGGGCCCGGAGCGTTCGCGCTGTGCCACGTGATGCCATAATATTTAATATTTCATAGACGTATTAACGGCTTAGAACCGCCCCAGGCTTTGAAAAGGCGGAGCTTTCCACCCTTTCTGGGATTCCGGTTCTACTCAGCGCGCCGAAAGGTATGATTTTTGACTAGCATGCGGACATAAACCACAGATTTTATGGCCGTGCTCCCTCACCGTACGATCACGCGGTATTGGAGTACGCTTTCCGACAGGTCTTTAACAGTTTAAAGGCGGCCTTAAGCCGCCTGTCTTGTATTGAAATTTATTGCTGTTATACGGCTTATGCCGGTTCGATCAGCCCAAAGTTACCATCCTTGCGCAAGTATATGACATTTATATCGTCCGTATCGGCATTTGAAAAGACATAGAAGGCGTGGCCCAGCAGCTGAAGCTGAAGCATGGCCTCCTCCACCGTCATCGGCTTCATATCAAAGCGCTTTACCCTGACCAGATGCGCCGGTTCATCGTCCGCATCCTCAGTTATATCCGACATGAAGCCCTCCTCCGGTTTAAACGCCCCAGCGCGGAGGTTCTTTTCAAGCCTGGTCCTGTGCTTGATGATCTGCTTTTCCAGCTTATCCAGCACATTATCTATTGATGCGTACATATCGCCCGTTACCTCTTCGCCGCGTATAATTCCGCCGCTGTAAGGTATCGTTACCTCTACTATATGCCGGCTGCGCTCAACCGCCATCGTAACTTGGGCAACGGTATCGTTAGGAAAATACCTTTCCAGCTTCGAAACCTTTTTATTTACTAGTTCGCGAAGATAGTCCGATACCTCAATGTTTTTCCCGGTAATCAAGATACGCATACTAATTCTCCTTTCATCTGCTCCATTTGCGCGCCGCGCATATATAGGCGCCGGCGCCTTTATCAGCATTATTTAATATATTCCCCGCCCTGTACAAAATTCCTGCATGGTTTTGGTGTCATTTCTGTGAAATAAACGCCATAATTAAGCGATTCGGCGTACGGCCAGGGCAGGGCACATCCACATAGGTTTTCTATAATCCTGGCGCTGATTGATATCCAAGCGGATATCTAAAGACGAGAAAACCTCGCTTATGTGTTGACATTAGTAAAATCATTATAATATAATGGATATGTACATTAAAATACTGGAATAGAGGCGCGACAGGGCAAGGTAACGAACAGATGTAAAGCATGGGAGCATGCAAGGCTGTACGCGAATGTGCATGTCGCCGAAAGCTTCAGGTTAGCTCCCGCCTGACTGCTTGGGCGCAATGCCCAGCGCATTGCGACTGTCATCCGATGTGGTGAAGGGCTATTGAAGATCACGGGCGTGGTATTCAATAGTTTTTTATTTCTGGATGGCGCGCTATCGGCATCACGCTGCTTTGTGCCGCTGCGCGTCTTTTTTCAACGTGAAGAGCGCGGCAACGATTTAAAAGGGGGAATGTGTAATGACTAATTTAAAGACGAAAACCGCTGCTGCAAGCCTTATGCTCATTATCGCGGCGGCAATATGGGGCGCCAGCTTTGTAGTAATGAAAAATACGCTGGATGTCCTGCCTACAAACACAATACTGGCCGTCAGGTTTTCGATAGGCGCGCTCGGGCTTTCATTTATGCTGGTAAGATACCGCAGGTCGCTGTGCGGCCGGCTCTTGATCCACGGCGCTTTGGTCGGCGCGGCGTTATATGCGGCATTCGCTATCCAGACATACGGACTTGCATTGACTACAGTGGGAGAAAACGCTTTCATCACGGCAATCTATGTGGTTTTGGTGCCGCTGCTCATGTGGGGATTAAGGCGCAAAAGGCCGTCGGCAAATGAATTGATAGCCGCCCTTTTATGCCTTGCCGGAATAGGCGTGCTTTCGTTAGGCGGCGCCGGCGCGTTGTCAGGAAAGATGCTAGGATACGGGCTTACGCTGCTATCCGGAGTTTTATTTGCGCTGCATATATGCCTGGTAGGCGTTTTTACCGATGATGGCGATAATATAATGATGTTAACGTGCCTTCAATTCATGTTTGCCGCGCTGTTCGCGTGGACCGCCTCCCTGCTTTTTGAAGCGCCCGCCGTCTCAATTACGCCGGATACATGGCTTAGCCTCGCGTATGTAGGGATTGCGGCGACTCTGATCGCGCTTTTGCTTCAAAATATCGGCATAAAATATGCGTCGCCCTCATACGCGTCGTTATTCTTGTGTCTTGAGGCCCCGTTTGGATGCATATTCGGAGTGATGTTCTTGGGAGAAAAGTTGGAATTGAGGATGATAGTCGGATGTGCTATAATTGTTGCAGGCTTAGCATTGGCGCAGATCAGAAAGCGTACCAATAAAAGCCCAACAGATAAAACCACCGGTACGGAGGTCAACCTATGAAAAGATTCACCGCCCTTGCGTTGATATTAATTATGTCATTCTTGGCTGTGGCCTGCAGTCCGGGCCCAGACAATCCCTCCCCTTCGGCAACCGTGAAATCGCCACGGCCAAGTGGGGAATATACTGAAGTCCTTCTCAATGACGATCAAATTGAAACGCTGCTTAGAGTGGTTTGGGGCTTTACCGGAACCGCCGATTTTGACAGCTCCCGCGGCATGAACGCCTCCAACTTCGAAGGATTCCTATCGTACTATTACGGACCCTTTATAGAGCCTGCGGAGGATGGGGCATATGGGCTTGTCAGCATTGAAGAGGCTGATAAGCTTATGATGAACACATTTGGCCTGGTCTTCCCATTCCGTACGGAAAAGGATGAGGACGCTGATCCCCCCCAGGCCATTTACGCCGATGACGAATACTATCATATTGCGGTATTAAAGGCGCCGTTATATAGATTCGAGTTTGATTCGCAGGAATTTATCCCAGACGAGGAGCTGGCATCGACCACCGACTACGACGGAACCATTAAGGTCAACCTTAACGCGGTTTTAATTGAAGACGATACCATTATCGGTAAAGCTGTGCTTACGCTGCTTCCGTCAGGCAACGATTTTGGATTTATCGTATCTACGTATCAATACTTGAGCAACTCTTGATCGTGGTGTAATTTCGGCCGTACACGCCGCTCAAAATTACGGATTTTAATAATTGCCTCCGGCGGCTTAGAACCTTTTTTGCAAAAAAG
>UQXE01000043.1 GCA_900544965.1 uncultured Eubacteriales bacterium
GGAGTTCTTAGAACCTTTTTTGCAAAAAAGGTTCTAAGCCGCCGGAGGCAAAACCTGCAAAGAACGAAAATTTCGCGGGTTTCATCAGGCTCTTAAGCGCATACCGTCAGAGCCTGATGAAAAGTCAGAGGCGCGGCCCTTGAGAATCTTAAAAGGCGGCTCAGCGCCGCCTTTTAAGAACATGCTCGAACTCTTATTCCGCAGTGATGACCCTGCTTACGCTCAATTTGACCGTTTCGCCGTTTATCGTCCATTCTCTGGAGTAGTCCCCGTCCATATCCCTAACAAACCCCTTTGCAAGGGTATCGTCGGCGATTTCGGATCCAAAGCTCTCGATTATGCTGTCTATACGCGCGTTGCTCTCATAGCCCACAACGATATTGTCGGTTACCTCAAATCCCGCTTCCTTACGCATTGTTTGTATTTTGGAAACCAGTTCACGCACGAACCCCTCGTCTATCAGCTCGGGTGTAAGCGTGGTGTCCAGGACTACGGCCAGGTTGCCATCAACCTCGGTTACGAAGCCCTCACGCTTTTGTATTTCTACGATCACATCCTCGGGGGAAAGAAGGACGGGCTGACCATCCAACTCGAATTCATAGTTCCTATTGCTCTTGTGCGCCTGCACTATGATATCACCTATTCCTTCTCCTTCCTGAAGGTATGCGCTTATCCTTTTTAATAGCTTACCATAGCGCGGCCCCAGTGTCTTAAGCTGCGGCTTTACCTTGTAGGATGAAAAACCGGAAGCGTCCTCAATATAGGAAACCTTTTTTACATTGAGTTCCGACGCTATAATATCCGTGTACGACTGTGGCAGATCCGCCCCCTGAACGAACATGCCGCCTATTGGCTGCCTGTTCTTAATGTTGGCGCTGTTGCGCGCGCTTCTGCCCAGCACAACGATAGCCAGCACCCTGCCCATATTGCTTTCCAGCTCGGGATCCATCATACTTTTATCGCATTGAGGGTAATCGCAAAGATGTACGCTTTCGGGTGCGTTAACGTCAACGGAGCGCACAAGGTTCTGATACATCTCCTCGGATATAAACGGAACAAATGGGGCTATAAGCCTGCAAAGCGTTTCGAGGACGGTATATAATGTCATGTAAGCCGCTTCTTTATCGGCCGTCATCTCCTTCCCCCAATAGCGTTCACGGCACCTTCTCACATACCAGTTGGACAGCTCGTCGACAAATTTTACCAGTTCGCGTCCTGCCTCGGTTATTTTAAGGCTGTCAAGCTGGCTGTCAACCAGTTCAACGGTTGTGTTCAGCCTTGAAAGGATCCATCGGTCCATAGCTGAAAGGTTATCCCTGTTGAGCCTGTGCTTAGTTGGATCGAATCCGTCGATTTCAGCATAGAGAATATAAAAGGCGTATGTGTTCCACAGGGTTCCCATAAACTTCCGCTGGTATTCGCTGACGGCTTCAGCGCTGAACGAGCTGGGCAGCCAGGGACTGGAGCCAGTATAAAAATACCATCTTACAGCGTCCGCACCCTGCTTATCCAGCACATCCCAAGGATCTACCACGTTTCCCTTGTGCTTGCTCATCTTTATGCCATCCTTATCGTTGACAAGCCCAAGGACTATGCAGTTAAGGAACGATGGGCTGTCAAACAGACAGGCCGAGATGGCGAGCAGGTTATAGAACCACCCGCGCGTCTGGTCTATCGCCTCGCTTATATAATCGGCGGGGAAACGCCTGTGGAACTCTTCAGCATTCTCAAATGGATAGTGCCACTGGGCAAAGGGCATTGATCCGGAATCAAACCAGCAGTCTATAACAACAGGCTCACGGCGCATGGTTTTGCCGCATTCAGGGCACGGGAATGTTATCGGATCGAGGAAGGGCTTGTGAAGTTCTATATCCTTAGGAACATCCGGATTAAGCTGCGAAAGCTCCTTACGGCTTCCAACGACGTGTATATGGCCGCATTCGCACATCCACACCGGCAGAGGCGTTCCCCAATAACGCTCGCGGGATATACACCAATCTATCACGTTTTCCAGGAAGTTGCCCATCCTCCCTTCCTTTATTGTGGCCGGTATCCAGTTTACCCTTCTGTTAAATTCTATAAGCCTATCCTTGATAGCCGTCATCTTTATGAACCAGCTTTCACGGGCATAATAGATGAGCGGCGTATCGCAGCGCCAGCAATATGGATAGCTGTGCTCGAATTCCAATTTTTTAAACAGCTTTCCGCTTGTCTTCAGATCTTTTATAATTTGCTTATCAGCTTCCTTTACGAACATTCCGTCCCAGGGGGTGCCTCCAACCATTATTCCAGTGGTGCTGACAAGCTGGATAAAAGGAAGATCCCACTCGCGCCCAACCTTGGCGTCCTGCTCGCCGAAAGCGGGGGCGATATGAACTATACCGGAGCCTGAATCCAGAGTGACGTAGTCGTCGGCTACCACTCTAAAGCCCTTTTTGTTCTTTAGGTTTACAGGAAAATCAAAGAGCGGTTCATACTCAAGCCCGATAAGATCTTCGCCCTTATAATGCTCAAGTACCTTTGCCTCCTCGCCAATTACCGCTCCTGCGAGCGCTTGGGCGATTATCAGGTTTTTACCTTCGTATTCAACTTTTACGTAGTCAAAGTCCCTGTTTACGCACAGCGCCACGTTGCTTGGGAGCGTCCACGGGGTTGTTGTCCACGCAAGCAGGCTTGCGTTTTGCCCGATTATAGGGAACGTTACAAATATTGAGGTGTCTTTAACGGTTTTATAACCCTGAGCAACCTCATGCGATGAAAGCGCCGTGCCGCAGCGGGGGCAGTAGGGCACAATCTTATGGCCTTTATACAGCAGGCCCTTTTCGTATATGGTTTTTAGCGCCCACCACTCGGACTCGATATAGTTGTTGTCATAAGTGATGTATGGGTTCTCCATGTCAGCCCAGTAGCCTACGCGGTCGCTCATCTGCTCCCATTCGGCCTTATACTTCCAGACGGACTCCTTGCATTTTTCTATAAACGCCTCAACGCCATATTCCTCAATCTGATCCTTGCTGTCAAGGCCAAGCGCTTTTTCGACTTCAAGCTCTACAGGAAGGCCATGAGTGTCCCAGCCGGCTTTGCGCAATACGTCATAGCCCTTCATAGTCTTGAAGCGCGGAATTATATCCTTCATGCTTCTTGTAAGGACATGTCCGATATGCGGCTTGCCATTAGCGGTGGGCGGACCATCGAAAAAGGTGTATGCTTTTTCACCCTTCCTTTGAGAGGCGCTTTTTTCAAAGATACGGTTTTCCTTCCAGAACTTAAGCGTATCCTTCTCGCGTGAAACGAAATCCAGCGAGGTGTCGACTTTTTTATACATGTAATGCACTCCTTTTTAATAATATATTAGTTCGAAGCCGGAGTTAAACTAAAAGGCCCTTCGTCCGTATATAATTTAGGACGAAAGACCCATAAAAGGCTTCCGCGGTACCACCTAGATTGGCATAACCTGCCCGCTCTATTGCGTACGTTTTCATACGCATCCCCTGTAACGTGAGGAAACGTTACCACTTACTAAGCCTATCCTTTCAGCGGCAAACTCATGGGTGATGCATTTGTTTCTCAACCTTCCCGCTACCTTTCACCATACGTAGCTCGCTTCGGGCTGTTGAGAGCATGTCTGTCCCAATCAAAGCTTTTACCATATAAACTTACTGTTTCGCATTATACCGTATGTTTTTCTTTTTGTAAAGTGCTAAAGTTAAAGCAATAATATGAAAAAATAGCTATGCCTACATTATGGAGCATATCTTGACGAAACATGTATTTATGTTATAATATATTTGACGTCAAAAAATGATGTAACTAAAGGAGTGTAATTTTTATGGAACTGAAGAGAATCGCTGACGAAATGCAGCCACGGACAATGGCGGCCAGAGATTGGGTATTCCAGGTTATTCGTACCGCTATTGTCAGGGGTGTATTGCCAGGCGGCATGCCTTTACGTCAGGATGAGATTTCAGCTGCGCTTAATGTCAGCCATATACCCGTGCGCGAGGCGTTTAGGCAGCTTGAGGCGCAGGGGCTTGTGAGGATTTATCCGAATCGGGGCGCAATAGTTACAAAGCTGAGTCGGGGCGAAATGGCCAACATCATGGATACCCGCATAATGCTTGAGCTTGGAGCCATAAGGGCGGCGCTTCCCCGTATGACGGATGAGTTGCTTGATGAAGCTGAAAAGCTCTTGGAAAAATCCGCTGAAGAGACTGATCAGCATAAATTGGAGGACCTCAACCTTAAGTTTCATCTCATGCTCTATGGCCCCGCTGAAAACCAGGTGCTGTTCCAGCTTATTGACCAGCTTCACGCAAATGTCGACAGGTATATAAGAAGGTTTTATACGCTTTCGGACCGTGTCGAGAGATCGCTTGAAGATCATCAAAAGCTTTTGGACGCTTGCCGTAAACGTGACACTGTACTCGTGGACGCAGTACTTCGGACCCATTTGGAGTATGCCAAAGAGCAGCTAATGAATCTGCCGTCTGAGACGGAATAAAAATTATAACGCGGATTCACCTTCTGAATTCTCTATTGGGTTTACGCTGATTGATTATGATACAGTGTAAACCTACTTTTGGTGAACATTCTCAATTAATAGGGAGGCAAGCTTAGTGCTTGAGTTTGGAGGTAATTGGTGAAAAAAAGCATATGTGCACTGGTTGCCATAATAATCATATTTTCATTTATTTCGTGCAAACCATCCAGTAAGGATGGAGGCAGTATTAAGGTGGCAGCGGTTACTGTTGGAGAACTTGGGGGATCGGTTTATGCTGATTCCGTACACGCGAACCTGGAGCGCCTTGCTCAAGAATTTACCATTACTCCTCTGTTCATAGATTGTGGAGGCGATGCCGAAACATACGAAGACAAGCTTATGCAAGCGGCCGAAAGCTCGGATTTCGTAATTGCCGTTGACACTCAGTTACGTGAATATGTCGTTTCCGCCGCGCAGCAGAATCCGGAGACAAGGTTTATATATCTTGACGGTGATATATACGGTAATAATAATATAATTTCTGTTGTGTTTGCCAAAGACGAGGGGGTATTCTTGGCTGGGTACATTGCTTCAAAGATGAGTAGAACGGGCAAGATTGGAGCCGTTGCAGACGGGGATTTATCTGAACAGGATGAGCTTCTGGAGAGTTATGATAATGGCGCTAAATATGCAAATCCCAATATAACCGTTATGAAGGAATATGCAAATGAACTCAACGGTTGGACCGTAAAGGACAACGCGCTTTCATTATACGACCAAGGCTGCGACGTAGTGCTTAATTTAACTGGCGGCGGCCAGGGGGTATTCGACGCCGCTCAGGAGACCAGAAATTACGCCATAGGGTTTGGTATAGACCAGAGGCATATAAACCCCGATGCAATAATATGTTCCATGGTCAACCAGGCGGGAGTTTCAATTTATAATATTGTAGCCGCCTACATCGCGGAAGGGACTTGGAACGGCGGAGAGGTTTGGCATGCAAATGTTAAAAATGAGCTCGTTGATATTTCATATGGTGAGGATGGTACGGTTCAAATTGTAGCTGACGATATCAAAGACGAGGTTAACGAGCTGAAAAAGCTGCTTGCTTCGGGCGAGGTTGTGGCAAGGGTACATCAATAATCTCAATTACTAACCGCAAACGTAATTCTTTTGAGCAATACAGTATAGCTGTCTTTAACCCATCGCCATACGATGGAGACGGGATTGTCAACCTTAATGGGTTAATTGGTTGACAATCCCGTCTTTTTGATTATATAATGCAATCAGAGGTGGTTAAATGGTTATAAAGGACAAGGTTTTAAATATGCTGGCAAAGGCTGATGGAAACTACGTGTCGGGCGAAGACCTGGCACGGAGCCTGGGCGTGAGCCGCAACGCGATATGGAAAGCAATAAACGCTTTGCGCGGCCAGGGGGTTTTCATTCATGCGGCGACAAACAAGGGATACCGTCTTGGCGGCAAAGTGGATATCCTGTCGGAAGAACTGATTAGAAACTATCTGGAGGATGAGGACGGCAGGTTTTTTATTGATGTCAGGAGAGCGGTTGCCTCCACCAATACCGTTTTAAAGCAAATGGCTGAAACGGGCGCTCCGGAAGGAACGGTATTGATAGCACAGGAGCAGACGGGAGGCAAGGGCCGCCTTCAGCGCCGCTTTTTCTCGCCGCCTGGAACCGGCATATACATGAGTGTTCTCCTGCGCCCATGCATTTTGGCGGCGGACTGCCTATTTATTACTACTGCCTCAGCCGTGGCCGTAGCCGAGGCAATCAAGGATGTCTGCGGGAAGGACGCCCGCATCAAATGGGTAAACGACGTCTATTGCGATGGGAAAAAGGTGTGTGGAATTCTTACTGAAGCTTCCTTGGACCTTGAAAGCGGAGGGGTTGCATATGCTGTTTTGGGCATTGGCATCAATGTATATAGGCCGCAAGAAGGCTATCCCGAGGAGATAGCGGGCATCGCCGGAGCGGTTTTGGATAATGCGAATGGCGCGGGGGATCTGAGAAGCCGTATGGCTGCGTGCGTTTTAAAGCGTTTTTGGGCCTACTACTCCGAACTGAATAAAAGACGCTTTCTTGACAAATATAAGGAACTTTCCATGATTGTAGGAAGGGAAGTCTATGTTTTACGAAAAAACGCATCCCATAGGGCATTTGTAATAGGGATTGACGACGACTGCTGCCTAAGGGTAAGGTATTCCGACGGATCGGAAGAGCTGCTGTCGTCAGGCGAGGTCAGCATAAACCCCAATGTTGCGGGAGAAGTATGAGACCCATTACCTACAGCGTAAGGCTTCGTCGGATAACCCTGTGCGCTATTTTTACAGCCCTCATAGCCATTGGAGCGTTTATAAGAATACCGGTCCCCATTTTATCAATATCGCTTCAAACCCTGTTTACCACCTTGGCGGGACTGCTTTTGGGGGGCCGTCTTGGATGTTTAAGCGTGCTCTGTTATATGCTCGTTGGCCTGATGGGCGTCCCTGTGTTTACCGAAGGCGGAGGCTTAGGATATATATTGCGTCCCAGCTTCGGATACATAATAGGGTTCTGTATTGGAGCGTTTATTACGGGCAAAATTGCTCAAAAGGCTTGCAAACCATCATACGGCAGGCTGCTGTTAGCTGGATTCTCCGGTATGGCGGCAATATATTTATGCGGTCTTTTGTATTATTATGTTATATGTAATTATGTAATTAATACTCCGATAGCCGTTTGGCCTTTGTTTTTGCACTGCTTTATTATGGTGGTCCCAGGCGACGTGGCGCTATGTTTTTTAAGCGCGTATCTGGCATTGCGTTTAAAGCGCCACGTTGAAAAAATAATTGGCTTGGATACTATGAATCGGAACTAAGCTTAAATAGCCAACAGCATTTAGGATAATGCTTGTCATAGAGAATCCTATATTAAATCAATGCCCGGTAACCCCAAAAAAGTTCGCTTGGCTCTTTTATATTTATAGCTGTTCCCAGCATTCGGCTTAAGCAAGCGCTGGTATAGCGCGCTTTATCCGGATATGGTAAAATGCAAATGCAAAGTTCATGATAGGCGGTGTATAAATATGTGCGGCAGGTTAAATAAACAGCTTGAGTTTCTGATTGAAGCGGATAAAATGAAGTACGTATTGAGGCAAACCCTTCTCGCGGACGGATCAAAAAGAGAAAATGACGCGGAGCATTCATGGCATTTTGCCTTGATGGCAATGGTGCTATATGAATATGCCGATCAGACAAAGGTAGATCTATACAGAGTGCTGAAAATGGCCCTGGTACATGACCTGGTTGAGGTTTATGCGGGAGATACGTTCGCATATGACGATAAAGGAAACGCTGACAAGGAGATGCGGGAGGAGGCGGCGGCGCAAAAGCTTTTTTCGCTGCTGCCGGAGGATCAGCATCATGAAATCCGGAATTTGTGGATTGAGTTTGATAAAATGGAAACGGAGGACGCAAGATACGCCGCGGCGATTGACAGGCTGCAGCCCTTCATAAATAACTACCTGACCCAAGGCCATACATGGAAACAGGGCAATGTTACAAGTGACAAGGTGTATAAAAGGATGGACATGGTTAGAATCGCAGCGCCCGCCCTGTGGCCGTTTGTAATCCAAACAATAGATAAAGCTATTGAGAAGGGTTATCTTGAAAAATGAGTCTACAAAAGTCATGTTAAAGGGCTTAAAGAGTGAAGTGACCCCAAAAAGTTGGACAGTTTCTCAAGCGGCAAAGCCAGCCTGAATTCTATATTAGACAGGACTTAGCCCTTTCAATTTTACTTTAATGCGATTGTGATTATAATATTCCAGATAGAGTTCAAGTTCTGTACGGGAGTCCGAAGGGCGGCAGGCATACCCGTAACCTTTAAAAAGTGGCACAGCCGTTTTTGACACGCTGAAGGGCTGAAAAATCTCGAAGGGGTAAAATATATTAGCTATACGGATACACGGAAGTAGACTCCTAAAATACATGTTTGCCAGTACGAGGACGGTTATGTGTAAGGAAGTAATACCGCATGCCGTATAAATAAGCAAATGCCGCAGATGTCAAACAACGATAAAATACGACGGCAGCTTTGCGCCGCCAATACTTTAAGGCGGACTGACGCTTTTAGAAATACCTTCTTCAGATTACCAATCGGCGCCATACTATGGCTGTCAGCATGTGGGATTAAATACGATCTCCAATTCCCTGTCTAAAAACAGACTTGCGCCCTTGCTGGCTATCATGTCTCTCGACCGTTTGGAGAGCATGTTAAAGGGAGTAACGAGCAGCTTATTTTTGTCCATCTTCCATCTCGCCTGTACTCTCCCATTTAAAATGATCGTGGGATGTACTATTCCAGAGCATGTAATTACCTTGTGCCTATTCTTTTCATCCATAAACCGGCTGCGGTCCTTATAACCCATTATGAGCTGGTCGAATCCAGCAAGAAATATACAGGCGGGAATCCTCGCGCGTTCTTCAGGACGCTCCGTATAGTAATACTCCTGTCCGTCATACATGATCGACATGAGCTGAATATTAAACTGCCTTATAATCCTTTTAACCTCTGCAGCGCCGTATCCTGTAAACGCCGAGCAGTCGGCAACCGACGCGGGTCCATATGCGCCGAAGTAACGGCCGATTATTATAGCTCTTGCCAAGGACTGGTCGATCAGCACAGGCGCATTTGGGATTATAAACCGCTTTTTCGTATCAAAATCATATGCGATTAGACCACGGTCGCTCATCTCCTTGATTAATCCGCCCCAGCCATGAAATACCCTTGACAGCAGATCCTCATTCATGCCCGCGCTACGGCAGCATTGCTTAAGCCTTTCGCGGTCATTGACGCCGTCCTCAACCTTTGCCAATATAAACTCGGCCCATTTGGGCTTTACCTCCTTTGGTATGCCCCACCATGAGTCGCCCCACTCGCGTTCAACCCCCTTTGCGGACAAATACAGCCCCAATTCATCCATGCGTATGCAATGCATGGTGCCCCTAAGCGTCCAGGTTTTTATCAAGCCGCTGCCACAGCTGTTCTCATCATAATCGCTGGCGCGTATGCGCAGCGCATATTTGGGATTATTGGCAAACTGGGCTTGCAGCCCGCATAACTCCGATACGATATCTAACCGCTTTGCCTTTTTAATCAGGTGTTGGTTTCTAAGGGATAGATAGAGCAAGTCCCGTTTATTCATAAGCTCCTCTTGATCTAAATTAGTTATATTCATTCTATAATCAGACTTTCGCTTTTGCAACCGGCAAAATATTAGGACGGATCTTTGAGGGTTGGCCAGAGGCAATTTATTATCTATAAAAATGACAAGGCCACGAGGATCTCTCCCTGTGGCCACACGTTCGGTATTACAGCATTACACAAGACCTTTCGCAACAATGCGGAATGAATGGACTCAGTATGAGCCATGCCTAAGATAAATTACGGGTATTGCGGAGCCGGTTTCAGGGTTAGCCGCATAACATATATTGGCGCCCGGCGGATGATAGTATATTCTCGGGTCCGGATTCTCAGTGTCCATGTTGCTGAGATAATGAGCCATATTGAGAGCGGTATCGTGAGTGTCACGACTGTAAGCCAGGGAGTCGGCCGGCCTGGATTCGTCGGTATAACCTTCATGACGGCCAGTACGATAAAAAGGGCTTACGCCATATTCAGGGTGTGGTTCGAAATACGGCCGCATATTATTTGTATGTCTTACCGTACTTGAAAGCGGAACTGCTTCCTGTCCTGGAGAATAGTATACGCGGGTGCGCAAAAAACGATCGATATCCTGAGGCGCTGGTATCTCTCCTTCGGGATAGAAGGTAACGAATTTTAGCGCATAAAGGTCGCAGGCGGTAGAGTGATTAGCTACAGGATTGTGAAGTATAAAATAGCTTGGTCCAACCTGCGTAAGTACTCCATGGCGGAGAGCTATGTTGTTTGTTCCAATAAGAAGTTCGCACGCAACGTAGCGTCCGACTCCTCCCGACATCATATCCTGCATGTTATATGGACTGACGCCATCGGTGATAACCGCATTGGGATCGCGCATTTCATCCTCAACGTAGCTAGCATTATACATCATATTGTTGGAAGGGTTTTCGGCCATAAAAATTCACCTCATGTTTCATAATAATGTTCTGTTGGGTTATAAAAACAATGGTCGCCTATCCTGGCGCTAAACGAACCCACCCTGGAAGGAAACGTATCGGGACAATTTGGAGAATAAGGATTGAAAAACCATAGAGCCTTGCCAAGACCTGTTAGCCTGTTGCCGGCCATGGCCCAGTCCGCAATATCGTAATGTATCTGTTCGGGGTTCATATTATAGATATTCTGAGGATTATACCGTCCCATAAGCACGTCGTCGGCGCAGTCGAACTGCCTGGACTGGAACACAACATTATGCATGTTGCCGCCTTGACTTATCCGCGCATACTCGCCGCTGTAAGCATTCACCCTGTTCATTACAACGGACGCTACAGCGCGCATACCGTTATCGCCTTCGCCGCCAGCCTCACACTTTATAAGCCTTGCAAGAAGCTCTCTTTGCGAATACGCCATCATGTGTCTCCTTAAAAGCGTTTTCCTACGGCATGCAGCCCGCGCCAGGTTATACTGTTTTAATATGTTGCAAATTGGGGTTTCGTGATTAAATTCGCGGTTTAGTTATACACTGCCTTCACACATAAGAATCAGCTGAATATTATAAAAGATAGATTTATGCGGAGGGAGAGGTTATTATGTGCAAACGGATATTCGCCTTATTACTATGCGTTGCGTTTCTCCTCTTAGGGCTTTATGGATGCGCCAATGAAAGCAAGCTTCGTAAGGTTGTGTTAAATGAGGTGACAAGATCGGTATTTTATGCGCCGCTCTATGTCGCCGTTTCGCTCGGATATTTCGAGGAAGAGGGGATGGACATAAACATCGTTACAGGAGGGGGAAGCGATAAGAGCATGACCGCCCTGCTTGCAGGCCAGGCGGACGTTGCGCTTATGGGCCCTGAAACAGGAGTATACGTTGTAAACGAAGGAAAACAAGAGCATCCGGTAATAATAGCGCAGCTTACAAAAAGGGACGGGTCGTTTCTGGTAGGCAGGCAGGCTGAACAGGATTTCAGCTGGGAGTCTCTAAAGGGTAAGTCAATTATAGGCGGACGTCCTGGAGGGATGCCGTTTATGACGCTTGAGTATGTTTTGAAAAACAATGGCTTAACACCAGGAGAAGATGTGGAGATTGTTAGCAATGTGCAGTTTAACCTCATGGGAGGAGCCTTTGAAAGCGGCACTGGAGATTATGTCACCCTATTTGAACCCACAGCAACCCAGTTTGAAAACGAAGGCAAGGGTTATATCGTCGCAAACGTTGGGCTTGAATCCGGCGAGGTTCCATATACTACGTTTATGGTTACGCCAAAAATGATTGAGGAGGATCCGAAATTTGTCGAGGCGTTCGTGCGTGCTGTATACAAAGCGCAGCTTTGGGTTCAAACTGCTACTGATACTCAGATAGCGGAGGCCATGATGCCGTTTTTCCCTGATACGGACGTGGCAACGCTAGAATATGTCGCCAAAAGCTATCGTGCTACAGATTCATGGATGACCACTCCTATGATGAGTGAGGATTCATTCAACAGATTACAGGATATCATGGAAATGGCCGGTGAATTGGGAGTTCGTGTAGAATTTGAAAATCTGATTGATAATAGCTTTGCCGAGAAGGTAGTCGGCGAAAAGAAAAATTAATCTGTTTTCTGGTTAAATAGGTCCCTGAATAAAAGGGGCCTTCAGACTGTGTAATTTTGGCCGTACACGCCGCCCAAAATTACGGATTTTGATGATTGCCTCCGGCGGCTTAGAACCTTTTTTGCAAAAAAGGTTCTAAGAACTCCAAA
>UQXE01000044.1 GCA_900544965.1 uncultured Eubacteriales bacterium
AAAATGGAGTACTCCATTTTTTGAACCGCCTATGGCGGTAATAGGTTCTAAGCCGCCGGAGGCAAAATCGTTTTTTGAACCGTGTACACTGCCAAGCATAAAATATGATATTATAGGAATATCGGTTCATGCAAGCGCGAAATGTGCCCGCAACCAAAGGTTGCGGGCAGCGGACGGCGGATTTTTCGCGCCATGTAAGCCTGAATAGCTGGCGCAACCGTTTTTCTGTCATATATGCTTTTTACATGTAAGGAATCATAAGCGCGCATAACGCAGGGCCTTTAGTCCCGCGCGGCGCGCCGAAGAAATAACGTGCATGTGAAAGGAAGGTACGGGTATGGAGCAAAACGGCAGCGGCGCCTTTGACAACGAAAGGAGCAGGGCGATGAACATCAAATTCGGCGACAAGCTTGTGCGCCTGAGAAAGCAGCGGGGCATGTCTCAGGAGGAGCTGGCCGCAAAGCTGGGGGTTAGCCGCCAGGCGGTGTCGAAGTGGGAACGGGGCGAAGCGTCGCCTGATACGTATAACCTCATACAGCTTGCAAGGGCGTACGGAATGACGCTTGACGAGCTTGTCGGGGAGGACGGGGAAAGATCGGGTTTCCGCGATACCTTCGGCGACGGTGGGGAGGACGCGTTTGACCGCGGCGGCGGAGACTCCGGCGCGGACGCGTCGGGCTTTGTAATACATGATGATGACGGCGAAGTCAGCAGAGTGGTTACAATCACAAAAGACGGCGTCTACGTGGGGGACGCGGAAGGCGAAACCGTAGTCAACGTCAATAGCGACGGAATATACGCAAAGTCCGGGGAAAAGAAGCTTAACAGGCGCTGGGTCCATAAGGACGAGAATTCCGACGACTGGGACGAGGACGGCTTCCTTGACGATGATGATGATGACGACGACGATTTTTTTGACGACGATGAAACGGACGGCGACGGAAAGGAATTCAACGTGGAGATGAATTTCAGCGGCAGTAAAAAGAAGGACGGCAGGTTTTGGATGCACTTCCCATATCCTATTCTATGCGCCGTAGCATATCTGGCGATGGGCTTTGTATGGGACCTGTGGCATCCGGGCTGGCTGATATTCCTGACCATTCCGCTGTATTACCCACTTGTGGAGGCGGCTTATAAGTCAAAAGACCTTGTAAGGACGCTGCTCTCATTCCCATATCCGGTCCTGGTTGCGGGCGTATATCTGCTTATCGGCTTTGAATGGGGCTTATGGCACCCATACTGGATATTGTATTTAACGATACCGATCTATTATGCGGTGCTGGGGGCGTTAAAGGGCCATAGCCCGATAGAGATAAATATAATAGGGGGTTTTCCGCTGCTTGTGCTTGCCGCGTATCTTGCCATGGGCTTTATCTGGCAGCTGTGGCATCCAGGCTGGCTGATATTCTTCACAGTGCCGCTGTACTATCCGATTGCCAAGGCGGTTACCGGCCGGCTCAACAAGCCGTTTCTGACGGCCTTTCCCTATTCGGTATTCATCGTGGGGGTATATCTGGCGATGGGCTTCATCTGGGATCTATGGAACCCATATTGGTTTCTTTTGCTGACAATACCGCTTTATTATCCCATTGCATCGGCAATATCGGGAGAAAAGCATAAAAAATCCTTTTCCTACGGCTATTTTATAACCATACTATATCTTATTCTGGGATTTGGCTGGGGCTTATGGCATCCATACTGGCTGCTGTTCCTCACAATCCCGATAGTGAATTATATCATTGACTCAATAGGTCGGTCCAGGGAAAGGGGCTGACTAAAAGGTGAAGCGCAGGGGTCTGGGAGGACCTAGGCGTTTGATCAAACGGCGGCGCGGACAGCTTTCAGGCCCTAACAGGGGAAGCGCCGCGCCCTGGTTAACTTTAAACCTTGGGGAACAAAACGCCGATGAACAAACCATATAACAAGGGCGCGCTGATTTTACCCGGTTGAGCGCACGCGCGTTAAATATATATGCGTTAACGTACGGGCCATTAGTCCTGAGCCTATCCAACGGCCCATACGCTGGTTGAAACACCATTGCAAAATCGCTTGCGTAGAACAACGGCTTGAGCCCATGCGGGGATATGGCCGAAATAACAACGGTTCAGCGCCATTATGGCGAGTTGTTACATGGGGGTGCGCAGGCTTGAATTTTGCGGAGCGACGAGTTATCGTAACCAACGGAGCCGATCCTATGGGCGCGTGGATTGAAATTGGGTTATCCCGTGGGGTTAGCAGCATCCTGCGGTTGGCGTACCCATGTGCGTATATTGAAACGATTTATCCCTCAACGCGAAAAAATACTCATCCGTCGCACCCATGTGAATGCGTGGATTGAAATAGGGCATGCTGTCGGAGCTGTAACAAGTACGGCCCGAGTAGCGCCCGTGCGGGTGCGTGGATTGAAATGTTACGGCGAAATCAGCACGATTAAACCCGAAAGTCGCACCCCATGTGGGTGCGTGGATTGAAACTTGAACAGCAGGGCAACTGCCTTGTGGCTGTCACCGAGTCGCACCCCGTGCGGGTGCGTGGGTTGAAATGTGGATTGAAATTAGAGTATGTCATCCATATCAGCAGCATAAACGCGGTTGTCGCACCCCATGAGGGCGAATGTATTGAAATCAAACCAAACGGGCACGTGGACGCACGCTTACGGTTGTTTAATATATTAACGCGCTTTTAAGGCATACGTGCGTTCAGGCCTCCCCGTCATCCTGGCCGCGGTCTTCGGGAGCATTGCCGCGGCCGGCCGGATTTACATGCACCATGCAGTGCTTTACCGAGGGAAAGCGGCTTTCAATAGCGTCGTGCGTCCTCTGCGCCACCGCGTGCGCCTGGTTGAGCGTGGTCTCGCCGTCGGCCCTGATTTCCACGTCAACGTATATCCTGTCCCCGAAAAGGCGCGTCTTTATCTGGTCTATTCCAATTACGCCGTCCTGCTCCTCGATTACCTTCCTTATCGCATCCGCCATCGAATCGTCGCACGACCTGTCGGTCATCTTGTTCACCGCGTCCCTGAACACGTCAAACGCGGCCTTTACTATAAATACGCATATTATAACGCTTGCAACCGGATCAAGTATGGGAAACCCGAGCCGCGCGCCCAGGATGCCGGCAAAGCTGCCCACCGAGGACAGGGCGTCGGACCTGTGGTGCCACGCGTCGGCCATTAGCGCGCCGGAGTTTATCCGCCTGGCCGCAGACCTTGTATACCAGTACATGGCCTCCTTTACGATTATGGAGATAACCGCCGCGGCGAGCGCCAGCCCGCCTGGCGCCGATATATCGCCATAGCCGCCCATCACGACCTTTTTTAAACCGGAATATCCGATGCCCAGGCCGGTTGCGCCCAGTATTACGGCAAGTATTACGGCCGCTACGCACTCCATACGCTCATGGCCGTAGGGATGCTCCTTGTCGGACGCCTTGTTTGAAACCTTCACTCCGATCATCACTATTATAGTGCTCAACACGTCGGACGCCGAATGCACCGCATCCGACACCATCGCGCCGGAACGCGCGAATATTCCCGCGAACATCTTAAACGCGCAAAGCACGACGTTTAGCATAATAGTAACGGCGGACACCCTCATAGCGATCTGTTTGGGGGACCTGTATTCCATTGCTGCCTCCATTTTACGCATTACTCTATCCCGCGCCCTTAGCCCGCGTCAATGGATATGAAGACGCGTCCGTGAGACATACCACTGTCCCACAGACGCGCGGTTACGCTGTCTGCTGCCGCGTTTTTGCGGCCCGGCTTCATGGACGCGCCGTCCATCGCCTGTTCAGATTGTACTGTCCGCATTCTCTATTAAAGAATGCAGCGTTAGCGCAAAGAGATCATCTGATTATATGTTAAAATGGAGTGGAATAAAAGCCTTTTGCAAAATAAGTTTTAACGTATCAAACAGCTTCGGTGCGCGCCTTAAGCGGCGGTTATGGCCGCGAAGGAGCGTTTGGCCTGGGATTGGCGGCCGGCCGCGCAATGCGCGCGGGCGCAAAGGCGGCCCCTGTATTTACCGGTTACACAGCTCCATGGGCGGGATCATTGCCGTGGCCGGTTTACAGGAGGCCTATTCAGGGGAGCGCAGGCGGCAATGGGTTTTGGGGGATGGCGGCGGCATAAGCGCATGGGCGCCTGCGGTCCGCTCACAGGACGGTTACCCTCGGCTGACAGGAATAAATGTGGTATACTAAAAGGCGGACGGAACTTCACCTTTTTACAAAAACCCTTTCGGCGGCAGGCTATACGCCTTTAATGGGATGTGAAATTAAGACGCTCAAACAATATTTTGCCGCGGTATGGGCGTTAAACCATACTCAGGCGCTTACAATACAAGCTTTTCGCGCGGCGAATCCCTGGCCGGCGGCCAGGTTCGGGCGGCGGATAAAGCGCACATTTTTTAGCAAGGAAGGTTTTTTCATGAGACACGATATAATCCATATACTGGGCGCGTCCGGATCCGGAACAACCACGCTTGGAAGGGCGATTTCAGAGCGGTTCGGCCACATGCAGCTGGACACGGACGACTATTTTTGGATTCCCACCGACCCGCCGTACGCCAAAAAGCGGGACGCTTCCGAAAGGCGAAGGCTGATGAAGGCGGATATCAAGCAGTATAAAAGATGCGTTATCTCAGGCTCGCTGTGCGGCTGGGGAGACTTTCTGATCCCGCGCTTTGATCTGGTAATCAGGCTGGAGGCGCCCGCCGAGGCGCGGCTGGAACGGCTGGAAAAGAGGGAGTACGCGAGATTCGGCGACAGGATCAGGCCTGGCGGAGATATGTGGGACGAGCACAGGGAGTTCATGGCGTGGTCAAAGACCTACGATACGGCTGGGACGGATACGCGGAGCAGGGCTTTGCATGACGAATGGCTTAAGCTGGTGAAATGCCCCATAATGGTCATAGACGGAACGGCGCCGCTGGCGGAAACAATGGGCATGCTTGCGAACCAGTTCGGAGAATAGGCCTGGCCTATGGGCGCGGCGCGTCTGTGGGGCCATGCTGCAAATTCCATATTGGGCAATTTCCGGTCCGGTTGCTGCGCACGGAGGTATCCGCCGCCCTTGGGCACAGCTTTGATACCGCAAAAGCTTGAGGGCCGCAAGCCAGACTAAGCCGCGGGGAGCCATATTGGAACGGTTGCCGTTAACGGCCGCGGCCTGACAACCGACCTGGCTGCCGGGCTTGAGGCGGCTTAGGCTGGATATATGAATGTGTTAAAATCCCGCGCGCTCCCATTCGCCAATAGGGTTGCTTCGGAATCGCTGAATGATATAATGAAATCAAAGCCTGATGCGAATCAGATCCATGTTATAGAGCAGGGGGCCGGAGTATGGATATTATCGCGATTGATAAAAGCGGCGCGCCTGACGCCGCCTCGTTGGTTGCGGAGTTCCGCGTTGAATTAAAGGGCTATAAGGGCGTATGCGCAAAGCCCGACGTAGCCGCCGGACTTTCAGAGATAAGCGAATATCTTGACGAGGGGTTTCCCTCGTACGCGGCGGTGGAGGACGGGATGTTCATCGGCTATGTCGTCTGCCGTGTCGACGAGCCTACGGTTTGGATCGAGTCCATCTTTGTCTGCGGCGATTTCCGCAGAAGGGGTATCGCTTCGGCGCCGCTGCGTAAAGCTGAATCAATAGCCGGGGCATACGGCGAAAATACGGTGTTTAATTATGTGCATCCCAAAACCGTATGATCGCCTTTTTGCGCAGGAATGGATATACCGTGCTGAATCTGATTGAGATCACAAAGCCCTATCCGGATGAAAAGCCGGTTAAAAGGATTAAAGCAGGCGAAAACGAGTTCGATTATTGACGCGCGGGGATTCCCCCAAGGCTTGCGGCAGTACTGATACAGGGGCTTAAAGCCGGCTTTAAAGCATGGCGCTCGGCCGTGGCTGCCAATGCTGTTATTTTAATAAAAGCGGTGTTGCAATATATCATCCAGTGTGTATAATTAAATTATCATTATCCGCCGGGGGTGCGCAGGCGCGCTGAGACAGTCCCTTGGAACCTGTTGGGTTAATACCCGCGTAGGGAAGGCGGCAGGAAACGGGCGTATTGCGTTCGTCCATTCTGCGGCTTGCGGAATGGGCGTTTTTTTGCGTTCCTTTTCGCGGCGGCCGGCATCGACGGCGGCAAATCGGAGGTATTACATGAAATTTGTACTATTTGAAAAGCTGTCCGAGCTTGAGGGCCTGGAGCTGTACATGCTCATAGGCGCGCTGGCGCTGGTGGTCATATTCGCGGCCGCCATGCTGATATTCAAGCTCAAGCCCAGTCCCAAGAGCGACAGGCTGGGGCCCGTTATGTCCGCGCTGCTTACCGCTGCCCTGGCGTTTGTGGTTTCATACCTGGTGATGCTGTATATAACGGAGATACGCGGAGCCGGCATGTATGTGATCAGCGGCTGCGCGGCGTTCGCCGTTTTGGTGGCGTTTGCCGCCGTGTTTTACGCAAGGCGCAGCCGAAGCCTTGAAACGGCCAAACCCAACTCGACCCGCGCGCTGGTGTTCGGCGCGCTGTGCGTTGGCCTCTCGTTTGTGCTGAGTTACTTTAAGCTGTTCTCAATGCCCTTCGGCGGCTCGATTACCCTGCTCAGCATGCTGCCCGTGGCGGCGTACGCGTGCTGGTTCGGACCTGTATACGGGTTTATAGCCGCGTTTGCATACGGCGTGCTCCAGATAATCCAGGGCGCGTGGGTGGTTCACTGGGCCCAGTTCATACTGGATTATTTCCTGGCGTTTACATGCCTGGGACTGGCTTCGCTGTTCCCAAAAAAACTGCCGCTGGGCATGGCGGTCGCTGGAATTGCCAGGATGATATGCTCGGTTATATCCGGAGCCGTATTCTTTGGCTCAAGCGCCGGCGATTACGGATTTTCAAATGTCTGGGGCTACTCGCTTGCATATAACGCCCTGACCATAGGCGTTGACACCGCGCTTTGCGTAATCGTGGCGCTGCTGCCCGGAATAAAGAGGGTGGAGGCAGCCGTAAAATATTGACCGGTTTAGCGACGCGATTGCCCGCAAGCCCTGAAGGCTGTTGAAGTATAATCGTCCGGGCTTAACGCGGCGGTGTCCAAAAAATCGGATTAACGCTTAAAATGCCGATTTATTGCCCATATGATCGAATTGGCCGCGCATTCGGCCGGCTCGGACTGTAAAGCGTACACGCCTTTATTGGGATAAAAGCATAAAAGGGCGCCAAAACACGTTGGGCGCCCTTTTATGCGGGAAACGCGGGATGTTATAATTGATTAGAACTGACTTGATGGAAGGACGCATAGATGAAAGCCCTGAAAACATCCGAAATGATGGACCGCGGACAGCGCTGCGGGCCGCGCACAGCGGCAGCTGGGCGCCCATGGAACCCAAGTACGGGCGCGATTACATACTGTGGATGATAGAGGAGATAGGCGGGGCGGCGCCGAGATAATGGCCGGCCAAAACGTGAGACATGCCTTTGTGGGGGAGATGGGCGACGTGCTGATGTACTATTTTGACGTGCCGCTAGGATATGGGGTCGCCGCGTATTGCGAAAAACATGACGGGAACATGGGCGGGGACTACGGGAACGAATAGTCCAGGCTGTAATAACGCGAGAGCTGACGGTCTTTTATGAATGAAGCGCTTGACATGAGCGCATATTATGGATTATATTAAAATGAATTGATATAGTATTGCGCATTGAAGGAAAGAGTAAGCGGCAGGAGCGCGCATAAGAGAGCCGGGGCAGGGTGAAAGCCCGGACGCGCAAAGGCCGCAGAACATGGCTCCGGAGCGGCTGCTGCCGAACGCGCCCAAGGCGTCTCAGGCAGAGCGGGTCATGCCCGATACAGCATGAGCTTATGAGCCCTGTTTGCTTTTTAAAAAAGCTCAGCGGGGGAAGTAGGGTGGTACAGCGGCTAAGTCCGCCCCTATATTGGGGCGGCTTTTTTATATCTTTTCAGGCTGTTATTCCAGATACCGGAAAAGTCCGTACCGCCCGCACCCGGGCTATAAGCGCCAAAGCGCGGGACTAGAGCAATGAACTCAGACGAAGGGAGATTTGAAATTATGGGTGAAAACACTTATTACATCACCACGCCCATCTACTATCCAAGCGACAGGCTGCACATCGGCCATGCGTATACCACCGTGGCGGCCGACGCTATAGCGCGCTACAAGCGGCAGATGGGGCTGGACGTTTATTTCCTGACCGGAGCCGACGAGCACGGGCAGAAGATAGAGAAGAAAGCCGCTGAAAAGGGGGTAACGCCCAAGGCATACGTCGACGCCATAGTGGCCACGTTTCAGGACCTGTGGAAACGCCTTGACATATCCAACGACGGGTTTGTGCGCACCACCGACGGCTATCACGCACAAGGCGTGCAGCGGATATTTAAAAAGCTCTACGACCAGGGCGATATATACAAGGCCAGCTACACGGGCCATTACTGCACGCCGTGCGAATCCTTCTGGCTGGATCGCCAGCTTGTAGACGGCTGCTGCCCGGATTGCGGAAGGAAGACCGAGCTTGTGGAGGAGGAAAGCTACTTTTTCCGCGCCAGCAAGTACGCTCCCGCGCTTATCGAGCACATCAGGACGCATCCGGAGTTCATACAGCCGGTTTCCAGGGCAAACGAGATGCTCAACAACTTTCTGCTGCCCGGGCTTGAGGACCTGTGCGTTTCGCGCACCACGTTCAAGTGGGGAATTCCGGTGAGCTTTGATGAAAAGCATGTCGTGTACGTGTGGCTTGACGCGCTGTCAAACTATATCACAAAGCTGGGCTTCTATTCGGGCGACGACAGCCTGTACAGAAAATACTGGCCGGCCGACGTTCATCTGGTAGGCAAGGAGATCGTACGCTTTCATACGATAATCTGGCCCATACTGCTCATGGCCCTTGGCGAGCCGCTGCCAAAGCAGGTGTTCGGCCATGGCTGGCTTATACTGGACGGCGGCAAGATGTCCAAATCAAAGGGGAACGTGGTTGACCCCGTTAAGCTTATAAACCGCTATGGCGTGGACGCTATACGCTATTTCCTGCTGCGCGAGGTGCCGTTTGGCGCGGACGGGGTATTCTCCAACGAAGCGCTGATAACCAGGATAAACAGCGACCTTGCCAATGACCTGGGTAACCTGCTGTCGCGCACCGTAAGCATGATTGAAAAATACTTTGGCGGCCGCGTTCCGGAGCCTGCCGCGAAGGCTTTTGAGGACGACGCGCTTATAGCGCAGGCCGAAGCGCTGCCAGGCGCTGTGGACGGGCACATGAAGGCGCTCCGCCTGCCCGAATCGCTTCAGGAGATATGGAAGCTCATCGGCGCGTGCAACAAATATATAGATGTGACCTGTCCATGGATACTGGCAAAGGACGAGGGCGCGCTTTCGCGCCTTGGCACGGTGCTTTACAATCTGGCGGAATGCCTGAGATTTATCGGAGTGATGCTCAGGCCGTTCCTTACGCGGACCGCGCCGGAAATCTTCAGGCAGCTGGGGGTGGAGGACGGCCCCTTGACGGAAATTGCGGGCCTTTCGCGCTTTGGAGCGCTTGTGAGCGGAACCATGGTTAAAAAAGGCGGCGCGCTGTTTCCGCGTATAGATATAAAAAAGGAGCTTGAAGCGCTTGAAGCTGAATTCATCAAAAAGGAGGACGCCTCCTCGCCCGCGGATGCGGAAAACCCGTGCGCCGGCGGCCACGGCGCGCCGGTAGCCGCGGCGAAAGAGGCTGCGGTCGCGGACCCGGATAAACCTGAGTACATTGAATACGAGGATTTTGCAAAGCTCGACCTGCGCCTTGCTAAGGTGGTTGCGTGCGAACCCGTAAAGAAGTCGGACCATCTCCTGCAGCTTACGCTGGAGGTGGGTGATTCCACGCGCACGGTATTGTCGGGAATACGCGACTGGTACGCTCCTGACGACCTTATCGGAAGGACTGTGGTGCTGGTTGCAAACCTAAGGCCCAAAAAGCTGCGCGGCGTGCTCAGCGAGGGTATGATACTGTGCGCCTCGGACGAGGGGGACGTTAACCTGTCCGCCCTGACCACCATGGCCGATATGGAAAGCGGGCTTAAGGTTAGATAGGGATAATAATTTAAATGCAATATTAACCGCCATAGAAGATTCGCTAAGCGCTGTACAGCGCTTAGCGAATTCAACCCGCAAAATATGGCCTTCGGCTGTAAGCGGCTGTCAGACTATGTTTTGCTATCAGCGTTTGTCTGCTTCGCTGCGTGGAAGGCGTCAAGATCACCGTACACGCCGCTGATTTTGGCGGATTGTATTTCTCTCCTGCACCGCTCTTTCCGTTAAGGCTGTGCGGCGTATTGCCCGACTACTCTATCAATACGCTGGGCCGGCATACCGCCGCCGGCTTTTGATTGATTATCTGTTTGAGATCTTTCTGCGGCATAGAGCCGCAGTGGGGATGATATATGCTTGGAGGGCACAATGAACAATGCCAGTGCCATAGCTGCTAGCCTTTCGCTTTTTCATATATCCTCCTTGTTAATGTCACCTTATGATGGTGAAACCCTCTTCTTCCAGTTTTTGTATTAAGCTGTCATACTCACCGCCGCCCCTGAGCGGGCAGTCCAGTATGTTGGTTATAAACCAGCGCTGAGCGTCCGAATAGCTGCCTTCCTTCGCGTTGGCCCTGTTTGCGTTATAGTAGGCGTCAGTTTTGCAGATGTAATATTGGGTTATGTCGTCGTTTGTAAACTCCGTCGAACCGGATTCTTCCGGATTCGATTTTTCAACGACGATATATGTAATTTTATTCTGGCTGTCCCACCCGCAGGCGACTATCCGCTTGGCGTACTCGGTCTTTCCAAGGCTGTCGATGAAAGCAAGCTGCTTTTTCGTCAGCGCTCCATCCACAGATTCGGCGTCGTTACCGCACGAGATCATTGACGTAAGAATGATAAGCGCCAGCGCCAGCGCAAGTCCCTTTTTAAACAAAATCGACTCCTCCTTTGTTGGTTGCCGTTACGCATACACGGCAAACATTTAATAATGCTTGTAAACCACAAAATATTCCAATTAAATGATACATTAAAAAACCCCCTGTTGCAATCATCCTTCTGGTGATTTCCGGACTTTCAGGGCATCGGTCGCGGCATTGGGCCAGCGGTGCTAAAGACATGGGTTTTTTGCCACATGCCCCGCCCAAGGGGCTCTTTTACAAAAAAAGTCCCCCTGCTAATCCCAAAAAACAATGTTTTTAATAATGTATCGCTTCGCCGGTCTTTTGATACCTTGGGAGCAAAATACGGCTGTGCCTCCGGCGGCTTAGAACCTTTTTTGCAAAAAAGGTTCTAAGAACT
>UQXE01000045.1 GCA_900544965.1 uncultured Eubacteriales bacterium
CCTTTGGCGGGGTATGGGGCGGAGCCCCATGAAGCCAGCCTGATAGTTGCTTGCAGCCGAGGGATTTGCGGGCGCGGCAGGCGGTTTGTGTTATTAATTGTAACACTTGTAATTTGTGCCCGATTGCCGGATAATATTAAATATGGACGGCCGCCGTTCTGGGACCGCCGGTTTCATAGCAAGATTATAATAGCAGCAGCACCATGCCGCGCGCATATGCGTATGACGGTATATAACCTCAATCTTAAATACACAGGTTTCGCCCGCTGGAAAGTCCGCGGCGCGGTTTAACAATCAATAATAACATAAGGTATAGCACGCCGGCTGCCGGACGAGCCGTTTAAAACAGCAGGCCGCATAAGGCTGGTTAAAGTTTATTTTTCACATATAGATGTACGGCAATAAATATGCTTATCCCTGCGGTCAAGCAATAAGGCGCGTATATTAGAGGTTTTTATCAATATGACGATACATACTACATACAATAAGAGTACAAATTACAAATTTCCGCGACAGGTGTACGGCAATATTTCATAGAATTGCTGTACACAATTATGTGTATATTGTCCGTGTTTTTATAATCGTGTTGTATTATATTAGTGGAAAGAGGGATAGGCTCGCATGCCAAGGTATCGAAGAATACGTGATCTGCGTGAAGACAACGATCTGACACAGCAAGCAGTAGCTGACCAATTAAAATTACATAAGACCACTTACGTCAGATATGAACAAAGCGAAACTGATATCCCATTTGGCATAGCAATACAAATAGCGGATTTTTATAGGGTTAGCCTTGAATATCTAGCGGGTGCGCCTAAATGCGGGACTTCCAAAACATGTACCTGATTACAATTTATTTTCATAGGGGGGAATTTATAATGTATCAGCGAATTAGAGAGATGCGCGAGAACAACAAAATTGAGGCCGGCGATATAGCCCGGGTGTTGAACGTCGGCGAGGCGGAATATTTATCATACGAACGAGGCGAGCTTGACGTGCCGCTGGAGGTTGCGGTCAGGATGTCCAGGTATTATGACGTGAGCATCGACTATCTTGCCGGCCTTTCCAGGCGAAAAAACAAGGAGGACTGGCGCATAGTATTAAAGAAAGAGGCCTAGGAGAAGACGGAAGGGCTGGCGCGCGGCGGGCTTAGCGCTAAGCCGCCGCGCGCCTTACCTGTGACGCCTCTGGCCGCCATGGCCTTTACTTCTGATTTGCCGGCGCGGGCGGCGCTATCCCTGCCTTTCCGTCAGCTTGATCCTGGTTTAAAGAACGCCGGCAAACCGCTGTATTGCGTTTCCAAGCGCCCGACAGCCACGGCATAATATCCGGACGGTTTTTTACTTTAAAGGATTGCCGTCCCTCGAGCCTCCTGGCCGATTCATTCTCAACGGGACATAAGCATCGACTTAACGCCCATTCGCCCGCTTTTGTTTTAGCTGTTGTTTTTCCAGTGCGCGGGGTGAATGGCCCGCAGGCTATATCCGGCAGCCATCCGCCGGAAAACGGGCTTCCGTATGGGCTTTAGGCGCGTTTCCGTTGACCGCATAGGGGCGGTTTCATATTATAGCATAACGCACGTACTGGACGCGCGGCAAAACATCGTTATTAATAGGAGCGCATATTGAGAAAACGCATCAAACCGGTAATTGCTGACAGTGTGTAAAAAGCGGCGCGGCCGCTTTTTTGATGTCACGGATATTGCCGCCCTTCCTTGGGCAAAACCCGCAAAACCGCCATAGGCGATTCGCTTCGCGCCGTTAGCCTAAAATATAATATGTGGGGCAAAGGCCTCGCGGTCCCGCGACGACGCGCGGCCCACAGGGACCGCTTTATTTATATTATTTATTGCGCTGCAGGCTTTCCATGGGTTATAATAGTTTGATAACGCTACACGGCCTCTTGAAGGAGCGAAATATGAAGAAAAACATATTGCGCGCTTGCGCACTGCTTATATTGGTTATGTTGATTATGCCTTCGGCGCCGGCCCTTGCCGCGCAGGCGTCGATAAGCGTAAGTCCGGAGCAGATGTCCGGCCCCGGGCAGGCTGAGATTACCGTAACGGTAACAAACGACGGGCTGCTTCCCATGGAGGGTATCGCGATCAGCGGCAGCGGCGTTACGTTTGACATAAACCAGCCGACCATACAGCCGGGCGTAACCCAGACATATACGCAGGCGATAGATATAACCCAGGAGCAGATTGACAGCACGTTGACGTTCAGCATGACCTGGACCGAGGGCGGCGTCCCCATGTCAAAGGATCTGTCCGTAGAGATAGAGTCGTCGGTTCTCGGGGTCGTCACGGTTACGTGCAAGGCGTCAAAGACCAACGCTAAACCTGGCGAAAGGATAACGCTGACATACATCATAGCCAATAACAGCGGAACCACCGCGAGCAATATTTCCCTGACCGACAGGCAGATCAAGAGCTCGCCAATGGTGGAAGGGGTTACGCTCTCCCATGGACAGAGTCATACCTTCAGCTATGAATACACGATGGGCAACTCAACCGTTACGTCCCAGCCCGTACTCAGCTACAGGCTTGCGGACGACGGATCGTCCAAAACCTATACCGGTTCGGCGCTTACGCTGGGCATGATAAACGCGAAGCTCGACGTTGAGGTTGAGCAGAGCGACCCTACGGTGGACGGCGTTAGGTTTACCCTGCATATAACCAACGACGGCAACCAGAAGATAAACAACATAAAGGTAACCGACGAGTTGGGCGTGCGCGTTGACGACGGCGAGTTTTCGCTGGCCGTAGGCGAACAGAAAACGCTTATATATACGGTGAAGGCTGAAAACGAACCGCGTTACGTTACCTTTGAGTTCAGCGGCTCAATGGCGTCCGGAGCCTATGAGGATAAAATCGGCAGCTTTGCGGTCCGCCCCTATGTAGATCCGGATCAGATAAAGGTGCGTTTTGACGCGGAGATTTCAAGCCCGCTTAACGCCGAAGGCTCTATGGGCGTAACGTTCAGGTTTGACAACCAGGGCGAACTCACGTTTCACAACATAACGGTTACCGAGGAGCTTTTAGGCGAGGTCTACCGCTCGGATAAACTCGGGGCAGGGCTCACGGAGATCCCCGTGACGGTCAGCGTGGAAGAATCGCGGGAGCTTAAGTTTACCCTGTCGTTTGAGGATTACGCGGGCAACCCCTATCAATATGCGGCTTCGCTTACAGCGGCGTTTTCGGGCGATCTGCCGCTGCCTACGCGCACGCCAGGTGTTGAGCTTGGAATAATAGGCGGCGGTTTTGGAAAGGCGCTGACCAATACGCTGAACACGGCCTTTACGGTGCTTGCCATCCTTACCGCCGTAGCGGCGGCGCTGCTCGTGGCGATAACCGTCGCCGAAAGAAACAGCAGGAAAAAGGCGGCGCAGCGGCGGCGCAGACAGCGCCAGGAGATGGAGCGGCGGTAGAATGGGGCTTTTATAAAATAATTCATTCATGCCTGAGCAAAGGCGCTTAATTACATAACTTTAAAATTAAATTTGCGGGCCTGACGGCGCTTAACGCCCGGCGGTCCTTTTTAATATCTTTTTGGGAGGATAAGGACGGGATCAGGCGCTCCTGGACATAGTGCAAGGGTGGCATGATACGGCGTTACCTCCTCATTTGCGCGCTTAACGCCGCCGAACCGTACAGGAACAGCGCGACCGACTGTACGAGCCGCTTGCGGTTGCGCCTTATCGTGGATACGTCGCATGACAGGCGCTCCGCAATGGCCGCGTCGGTCATGCACTTGAAGTATTTAAGCTTGATTATTTCAAAGTACGGATGCTCCTCTATATACGCAAGCGCCCTTTCCATGTATCCCACCTCGCGCTCGTCCGCCGCTATGCGCGCGCCCAGTTCGGCAAGCTGGGCCTCGTGGATTTCCTCCGGCGTAAGCCGCATTGACGGGCTTAAAAGCCGCACAAGCGAGCGCGAGTGCTCCCTAAGGGCCTCAATGCCCAGGGAGGCCAGCTCGTCGCGCTCGTCCCTGCTGCACTCAAGGCGCGCCCTGATCATCGGCAGCGCGTACAGCCTTCCCTCGGCCTGGGTGTAAGGGTCCCTCTCATCCGCGGATATGGCAAGCCTTGCCGCCGCTTCCCTTATCCTGGTAAGCTCTTTTTGCTTAAGACTCTGTTCATTGTTGCTTTTGTTCATCATTAACCTCCAATTACTAGAACAAACGTTCTAGTACAATATTAGATCAAATGGAGTTGTTTGTCAACGGGTAATTGTAATGTATTACTAATCTAAATTGTCCTATTTTGTCGACGGAAGCCGCCTAAACCTTATTTGAGTACCGGCTATGTTGGAGGGCGCCGCTTTCGTGTTAAATAAAAGGGCGGGGCAATGGTAGCTACTGATAAAACAGTATCACAACAAACTGGAATAGGGTAGCTGCCATACAGGGTGCAAGCAAAACGGGCGTATCGTCTAAACGGCGGCACGTCCGTTTTGTTACGCAGTAGAGCGCCATTTTGAGGGATATGAGTATAAAACCCTTACCAATGCCCTTATCGCGCCCGCAAAGCCGCATAAATCAAGGGGAAATTAACCTCTATTGCGTGACAGAGAACCCCATAATTTAGAAAGGGCGCAAGCAGTCTATCCGTTTGCGCCCTCTTGACTACCCCATAGCAAGGACATGGAAAACCGTCAAGGGCGGCGCAGCCGTTCATCTTGACCCTTGACGGTTTTTCATGGCTTTGCTACTTGCGCGGCGGCTGATACTCCAATCGGAACTTTAAAACCGCCATGAGCAGCTTTGTGTTTAATCGATCTTTCATATCGGCGTTACCTCCGCTTAGTCTGCCTATGTAGGCTCTGTGCCGTTCCTGTACCGCAAGGAGCGCGGCGGTATCGCCTGTGATTGCTTTTTCAATCACTTCATAGGACACAAGGTTGTATTTGCTATTCTTCATCATTCATCTTCTCCATTTCTGTCCGCAACTGCTTTAAGGCTGCATTTTTCTGATAATTGACCGTTGTGCGCGGTTTTCCCAATAACGCCGCAATCTGCTTATCTCTTAATTGCAGATAATAGCGCATAAGGATAATATCCCGCCGCCGTTCTGATAGGCACAACAAGGCTTTTGCTAACTTTTCGCTGTCAACAATAACCGTCTGCCCGTTGACCGCAAAGGCAGTCGGCTTGTCCCGTAAGACAAAGTATTCATCCATGCTGTGCGGCGCAAAAGAGGTATTCTCTTGCAGATACTCAAAGGATATTTCGCGCTGTATTCTACGTTTCCTTTCCCTGTAATAATTACAGGCTTCATTGTGCAATACGGCTTTGCAAAATGCGTGAAACCGGCCTTCAGTACTTTCCCTGTATTCTTTGGATAACATCGTGTTCACCCCCTTTCCGTTTGGAATGAGGGTTATAACAAAAACCGCCTGTGCAGCACGAAACTGAACAGGCGGTTATGCTATATGATGTAACAAAGCATTTATGATGATGTGAGAGTTCCTCTTGATAGCCGCAATATCCCGTAGGCAGGAATGGGCTTTTTTTGATAAGCTACTGATTGGAAAGCAGTGTTGATATAAAGCGGACATAGCGATACCTCCTTGATACCGCCATATCCTAAAAAATGGGCGACTTTATCACGCCCTCCGTAAATCCAATTTTGCAAAAGGAAAACGGCGGATTTGATTGTTATTTCAAAGTCGCCGCATAAGTTCTTCAATCATACTCTTGCTAACAAAAGACGGTTTAGGCTTTTACGCTTTGCCAACAATCACACGGCACACAGTTACTAAAAAGAAAGAGCCGATAACTGCATTTCAATCTGCGCGTTATCGGCTCTGCGTCTTATGCGTCTGGCTCTTTGATAACTGATACATTCAGTTGTTTTACTTCTATCAAGTTTTCCTGCTTACACTTCGGACAATATAGCGGAAAATTCTTCAATTCTGTATCTTCTCGTACTTTTAGCCGCGTTTTACTGCCATAGACAGGGCAAAATAACCATTCAATCCGTTTCATGTTTTCATGGCTTACGACGCTGCAAACTGGCTGTTATACAGTTCTGCATACGCCCCTCCTGCCTGCAATAGTTCCGCATGATTGCCCTGCTCAATAATATTGCCGTTTTCCATCACAAGGATTAAATCAGCGTCTACGATAGTGGAAAGCCGGTGTGCAATCACAAAACTGGTGCGGCCATTCATTAAAGATTTCATAGCCTTATTGATCTCTATTTCCGTCCGGGTATCGACGCTTGAAGTTGCCTCGTCTAAAATCAGCACAGCCGGATTACAAAGCACAACGCGGGCGATCGTTAAAAGCTGCCGTTGTCCAACAGATATGTTTTCGCTATCGTTTCCGAGTATTGTTTGATACCCTTTTGGCATTGTACGCACAAAGAAGTCTACTCGCGCCGCCTTTGCTGCTGCAATGATTTCTTCTATTGTCGCTTCCGGCTTTCCATAGGCGATATTCTCTGCAATCGTACCCCCAAATAGCCATGTGTCCTGTAATACCATTCCAAAGTTTGATCGTAGTTCCTTTCGCGTCATAGTAGCCGTATCAACACCGTCAAGCAGTATCTTACTGCCATTCACTTCGTAAAAGCGCATGAGCAAGTTGATAAGCGTTGTCTTGCCTGCACCTGTCGTGCCTACTATGGCAATTTTTTGTCCCGGTTTTGCCTTAAAACTGATATTTTTCATCAATTCCTTATCCGGCGCATAGCCAAAGCGTACATTCTGAAACTCTACCTGTCCGGCCGCGTGAAAGGCTTTTCTAAGTTCCTCCGGCTCTGCGGTCATTTCCAATTCGTCCAACAGACTATAAACACGCTCGGCAGAGGCCAAAGCCGACTGCATGGAGTTTGCTACATAGGACGCTTCCGTTAGCGGTTCCGCAGCTTGATTGACATATTGGAAAAATGCTTGAAACACACCTACGCTCAAAGCACCGTCGATCAAAAGTTTACCGGCGAAAACAGCGATACAGACTTGCCCCAAACGGTTTACCAAACGAATTGCGGGATTAATGGCGTTCATTACAAAATCGGCTTTTTCAGTTGCTTGCGCCATTTCCTCATTTGCTGCGTGCATTTTTTCGGCGCTCTTTTTCTCTTGATTGAACGATTTAATAATCACTCGTCCGCTATAATATTCCTCAACCAAACCTGTAACATTGCTCATAGTTTGTTGCCGCCGACTGGCGCGTTTCATTGTTGCATTTGAAAACAATTTCGTAACTAACACAGAAAGCAAGGTGAAGCCAATAAATATCAATGTTAGCCATACATGATAACGCATCATCATAATGACAGAACCGATAATCAGCCCCACAGAGGTAAACAGTTTCAAAAGTCCATTCTGCAACGCTTCGGACATCTTATCCAAATCGTTTGTAAAATGACTAAGGGTTGCTCCTGTTTTATGGCGGTCATAATAGGACAATGGCAGACGATTTAATTTTTTGCTCAATTCTATACGGAAGCGCAAACTAAGACGCTCCGCAAAACTAAGCATGACATAAGATTGCAATGTGTAAAAAATCCATGAGCCAAGATATAGCAGGAACAGAATAAATATTTGTGTTCCGCCCTGCTGCCAAGTTACCCGGAACGCTACGCCCAATGCGCCTGCCTCTTTGATGTTCTCCCAAAGCAGATTGACAATCCCCGCGCTATACCAGGGCGCGGCAATCGTAAGTCCTGTGTAAAATACAACAGAAATCAGAACAAGGAAAAGCCGACCATGCTGCTCTTTTGACGTTTTCCACAGCCGTTTCAGAGTTCGCCACGCAGATTTAGGCTTTTCAAGGTCAAAACCATCATCAAACGTAAGATCAACGCTGTTCTGTTCAAACAATTCGTTATTATTTTCCACCCAGTTCGCCTCCTCTCGCTTGTGATTTCGCAATATCCCGATAAATCGGACAAGTTTCCAGTAGTTGTTTATGGCTGCCAATACCTACGGTTTTCCCATCTTCAAGAACAATAATTTGTTCTGCATTTACAATGGTATTGACACGCTGCGCTACAATTAACACCGCGCTATCCTTAACCTCCACAGATAAGGCATGACGCAGAGCTGCGTCCGTCTTAAAATCCAATGCGGAAAAGCTGTCGTCAAAGATATATAAATCCGCTTTTTTCATTAAGGCTCTCGCAATGGCAAGCCGCTGTTTCTGCCCGCCGGAAAAGTTTGTTCCGCCTTGTGCGACGCGGGAATACAGCCCATCCGGCAATTCATTTACAAAGTCTGCCTGTGCAATGGACAGCGCGTGAAGCATATCTTCTTCCGTCGCATTTTCATTGCCATAACGTAAATTGTCTGCAATCGTGCCGGAGAAAAGCCAAGCCTTTTGCGGCACATAGGCAATGCGCTGCCTAAGTTCTTCTTGTGTGATATTGCGAATGTCCTCGCCGTTTAGATTGATTTTGCCTTTGGACACATCATGAAAACGCAGCAGCAGTTTTGCAATGGTAGATTTTCCGCTGCCCGTACTTCCAATAATAGCCGTAGTTTCGCCGCGGCGCAGGGAAAAATTAAGTCCCTGCAAAGTTGCTTCATCAGCGTCGGCAAACCGAAAATCTACCGTTTGAAAGCGACATACTTCGGGTAATTGCTTTATGTTTGCATTTTCTGTCCCGTCTGTAATTTCGGGATTATGCGAAAGAACGTCGTTAATACGCCCCATACACACTTTAGCCCTCGGCAGAAGTATGATTACCATTTGTGCCATAATGACATAGAACAAAATCAAGATTGCGTATTCGGTGAGAGCCGTAATATCGCCAATTTCCATTTGGCCCGCCCCTATCCGATTGCCGCCCAGCCAAAGAATACCCACGATACAGATGTTCATAACGAAAAATGCCAGACTTTCAAGCCCGAAGAACAGGCGGTTTGCTTTAATAGATGATTCCGCATAGTCCTCAAAGGAACGCCGCATTCGCTGTTCTTCGTAACGCTCTTTGTTGAACGCCCGTATCACTCGTACACCAGTAATATTTTCTCGCAAAATCACATTGATACGGTCGAGAAAGTTTTGCAGCTTTTCAAAAATCAATGACGCTTTCCTTGTAATAAAAACAGCGCCAATTAACACAACAGCCGTTACGATAATCAGCAGTACACCCATATATGCGTCAATGGAATAGGCCATAACAACGCCGATCATGCACATAGCGGGGACGGGCAATATCATTTGTATCGACCACACAAAGGCTTGCTGCACGACATTTACATCATTCAATGTACGGGTAATCATAGAGCCTGTTCCAAACTGCTCGAAGTCATAAGCAGAAAACGCAAGTGATTTGTCATATAGTGCATTTCTAAGATCGCGCCCCAATCTTGCTGAAAGACGCGCACACAGAAAACTTCCTAATAATGTTCCCGCCCCGGAGAGCAGCGCGACCACAAGCATTACAACGCCCTTTTGTATCACATAATCCATATTTCCGCTGCTAATACCGATATTTATCATGTCGGCAACAAGTGTAGGAATATATAATGTACCTGCGACATCAAGTACCATGACTAAAAGCGTAAAAAAACACAACGCTTTATAGGGTTTCAAAAATTGCAATAGTATTCTCATAGGTCAGTTGTTTTCTCCCTTTCTTTCAGTTGCTTTTGAAAAGCAGTTTTTAGGTTGGCCGCAAAATACTCGACTGCATAAATAAAGTCCGTAGAATAACTTTGTAAGGTTTTTTCCATTGCTTCGTTTTCTGCTTGGTAGACGCTGCTCAACAATTTTTTAGCATATACTTTTCCTTTTTCAGTCAGGGAAATATTCATTTCACGCCGCTTGCCCGGAATAAGGGACATAGTAAGATAGCCTGCCGCCTCAGCTTGCTTGATTGCTGTGTTGAGGGTGGTCTTTGGAAACCCCCATTCATCACAGATTTGCTTTTGAGAGTGCTGTTCGTTATCGTCTAAAGCATACATAAGCCATAATTCAGATTCATTCACTCCAATATTCGACATATCAGAGCAATAGGCTTCATCGACATTGTTTAATGCAATCATTAAGCGACGCACAACCTCACGCATATTTGACATCATCAAACCTCCTTAAATTAGAAATACGAAATCGTACATTTGAATTATAGTACGATTTCGTATTTCTGTCAATAGGTTTCATAATAAAGTTGCAAATAGGGCGAGATAAATGAAAGTTATGGTATTGCAGTCTCCATGACGGCAATATTTTTTTGCCCGAAGTCTGCTTTTCATTTGGCATTTTTCGATTTTCTCCGTATTAAGAAGTGAGAGAAACTTTTTGAAAAATCTTCTCTGAAACTTCGTCAAAATAAGCTTGTGCGGTGTTGTAGGTAGTGAAAGGAGAAACACAAATGGAAAACCGAAAACGGAACATACAAATCATTGTCCGAGTGACAGAGGACGAACGGACGTTGATTGAGGAGAAAATGAAGCAGATACCGACAATAAACCTATCTGCCTACGCCCGTAAAATGCTGATTGACGGGTACATCATTTTACTGAATTTACAGGAAGTCAAAGCACATACAACGCAGCTTCAGAAAATCGGCGTGAACGTCAACCAGATTGCAAGGCGTATCAATGAAACAGGGCGCATTTATGCCGACGACATGGACGAGCTAAAGCGGATCATGGAAGAAGTGTGGCGACTGGAGCGTCGGCTGCTTCTGCAATTCAAGGGGCTAACAAAATGAGGGTTTGGGAAACTTTCCAACAAACAAAATGCGGAGCATTTTACGGAACCGGCTATCCGGTTCCTATGCTTGCTACGAAACTGTAAACTCCGATTTCAAGGGAAAGGACGGAAAGGAATGGAACGGAAACGAATTATAAAAAACGGGCATATCGTGGTAAAAAATCCACTTGCCTATGAATTGCCAAAGCGTGAAGTCGTGATAAAGTCGGGCAGGACGCTCTACCGTTTTACGGGCAGTTATGACGGACAGAGAGCGTTGCCAAGCAAGGTTTTACGGCTTATGGAACAGGATAATTTACAGAAAGATGTTGATAAAAAAGACGGGAGCCGATAAAATGAGAATATGCAATCCTGTATTGGCAGACTGCCCGCCGATAAAGGAGGAACATTCTATGTTAAGGCAGTCTGACAACCTGTGCCCGAAAGGGTGCAAAATTACCGCCCTCTATTGCCGCTTATCACGTGACGATGAACTTACGGGCGACAGCAACAGCATTGTAAATCAAAAGGCGATTTTAAGTAAATACGCAAAG
>UQXE01000046.1 GCA_900544965.1 uncultured Eubacteriales bacterium
ATCCGTTTTTTGAACCGCCTATGGCGGTAATAGGTTCTAAGCCGCCGGAGGCAAATGCGGCCATAGGCCTTTCGCTAAGCGCTGTACAGCACTTAGCGAGTTTAACCCACATTAGAATTTGCCGATTTTTGATTTATGGTTTATAATGTAAAATGAGTTGCTTTAATCAACCATACTGTTGTTTTTTACATCTATTACCATTAGGAGCTTGAAGCGCCGCAGGGTATAAGCGCCTATGAAGCTTCGGATTCGGGAGCGGCAATGATGAACGGACGTAAGCTAAAGATAACCTTCATAATATTTGCGTTATCGGCGTTTATATTAGCGCTGCTCTTCGCAGGCCGGCTTATCCGGCTAAATACGCCCTCCAGGAAGGACTATCCGGTGAAGGGTGTGGACGTTTCCGCGCACCAGGGCAGGATAGACTGGCAGATACTGGCCGGTGAGGACATAGATTTTGCGTTTATAAAGGCGACGGAAGGAAGCGGCTTTGAGGACAGGCGCTATTGTGAAAACATAGATCAGGCGCTGCAAACGGATCTGCGCGTAGGGTCATATCACTTCTTCAGCTTTGAAAGCCCAGGGCTTTCGCAGGCCGAGCACTTCATCAGCGTCGTTAAAGCTCATGAAAGCATGCTTCCTCCCGTTGTTGACCTTGAGTTTTACGGCGAATTCTTCAGCTCGCCTCCCGAAAGGGCTTATGTCGAGCGCGAATTGGCCGCAATGCTTCAGGCGCTTGAGTCGCATTATGAGATGAAACCCATCATTTACGTTACCCAGAGAGCTTACAAGGCGTATATTGAAGGCGGATTTGAGACTTACGATATATGGATACGCAACGTTTATTTCAAGCCCAGCCTCAGCGAAAACAGGGACTGGACATTCTGGCAGTATACGGACAGGGCTGAGCTCAACGGATATGACGGCGGCGAACGCTTCATTGACCTCAATGTGTTTAACGGGGGGCGCGAAGAGTTTTACCAATATTGCAGCGGTTCCCGTTGATGCTTGCGGTTTTTCGGACGTGTTAAGAAGTTTTTAAATTTCAATGTCTTTTTCATTATATTTGCGTACTTTTAATCTAAAATAGGTTGCAAAGGCGACTTAAGCCCGTAATATATTAATTGTTTATTACAAATACAAATTGGTCTTGAATAATTAAATTTTCATGGTATAATATGGTAGTCTAGATTTGTTGTAATTGTTGATTAAGATATCTTATAAAGCATGCTAAGTTTGTATTTCAGAAGAAAGGTAATAAATTTCACAAGCATAATTAAACGGGTATTCAGCCTGCTGCTATGTCTGATATTTATACTGGGCTTCTCGGCTGCGGCGACGACAGCGGCCGGCGGGGGGACGGCGCAGGAGACGTATCCCCCTACACCATAATACACGACGAGATCCTAAGCATACCCGTCGGCACGGGAAACGGACAGGCGGGCTATGACATTGGCGACGTTCCGCTTCAGATCAGGGGGCCTGGCAGCTTCTATGTTGATGAAAGCGGCTGGGTGGCAATACTCGATTCGGAAAACAACAGGATTTTACCGTATGTCAACGGGCAGTGCACAAATATGCTGGCCCTGCCAAGCGGTTACTACGCGACAAAAATGTGCTTTGCAAACAACATATTTTATGTGCTCGACGTGCCGTCAAGCAGGGTTTGCGAGGTGCCGTTTATCATGACCCTTGACGATCCCGACAAGGAGGCCTATGTCAAGCATGACCTCCCCGAGGGCCTGACGGGTTTAACGGTAGTGGACATGCTGATTACGCCCAACGGGCTGACTGTGGTGGATATGGATGAGAACTACTATTATCTTACCCAGGATAACGGCTTTGTTCTTGGAGCTACCTACAGCACGTATGAAAAAACAGCCTGCGGAAACTGTGAGGAGGAGGGGCATGAGCATGAAGCTCCGATAGACCCCTCGGTCAGTATCGGCCTGGGAACCCTTGAATGGGATATAGCTCTCGACAAGAATATAAACGACCTTGCCGCGATAGATAAGGACGGTGCCAACAACCTTTACGCCGAGTACTTCGACTATGTCACGGACGTATATACCATAATGTCGGAGCGGACCGTGCGCAAGTATGACGCAAACGGCAATGTCGTGGGATACGCGAGAATCGACGACGGACTGCATACGTACGCTGACAAGCAGTATCAGGTGATGGCGGACGGCACGGTCTATTACATGGCCTGCTACGAGGATAAGGTATCCATTCAAAGGCTTATCTTGGGCACGACCTATGCGTCCGGAATGACCGAGCTGACCCAGCGGGCGCTGCAGATGGACGCCGAGCTTGAGGCCATGGGGCAGGCTGACGAGGATAATCCGGAGAAGAAGCCGTCAATGATATATAATCTCCCGGTGTCACGTTCATATGTGGAATCCAGAGCAAAGAGCATGGCAAATAAGAAATGGGAATTGAAATCGTATCATAAGGATCTTGCACAGGCAGGATCGTACAGATACAAAATCAAGCTGCCTATAGAGGTAAGAAACGCAAAGCCAGGCGATATTCTAAAGGGAATACCATACTGCCGCGGCGGATTTAACGGACTGGACAACCTGGGCAGCGGCAGGTTCAGAGACTTTGACACCGCGATAAAGGCCAGGCCGGGCATTGCTGGGAACGCCAATGGAGGCGGCTGGATTTCCCCTACGGTTGGCCTGGACTGCTCTGGGTTCGTGTCCAGCGCCTGCGGGCTAAGAGAGTATTACAACACCACAAATATATCCAAGTACCTTGGACATAAATATAGTTCAAGCCAATACGACGTTGACAAAGCAAAATGGATGGATATTTACGTTAAGCCTGGATCTCATACGGTTATATTTATTAGTAAAGCGGGCCGCGACCAATAAAAATAATAGATTCAACCACAAGCTCCGACGGCAGGGGGAACGAAGGTAAGGATATAGACAAGGTTTCAGGCAGACCTGTTTACGAGAGCTTTTTCAATGGCTATATACGCAAATCAGCTTGGCATGAGGTGCCTTTAAAATACATGCATAACAGTACAAGCCATTGGAGGCAATGCAAGTTTTATTCGCAATGCGGGCATAAATTATCTGTTGGTTCACATGTTTGGATCAACGTGGGGAGCAGCATAAAGAAGTGCCAGACATGCGGAAGGCTTGCGGCAAGGTCCTCAGCAAATGGCGCTGGGCTTATCAACTCCGTATCATAAGGTTTATTAACAGACATTGCGCCGGTCGGTTTCAATCGGCAGGCGCTGAATGAAAGGAGAATGGATGAAGCATTTAATAAAAATTATATCACTTTTACTCTGCGTTATTACATTACTGGTTTCCGGCTGCGCTAAAGTCGAAGCCCCCACCCCCACGGGCACTATGCTCTCACAGGACATAACGCCGGCTTTGTTCACCCCATCCGAGAGGCCTACGCCCACCCCAAAACCCACCCGCACCCCCGAGCCTACGCCCGCGCCAACGGCTAACGAAGCATACCGCCTCAAGGGCGAGGTTATTGAGATAGCCAGCTTTAAAATTGGCAGCGGAAAAGACAATTTAGCGTACGATCCAAAGCCCGCACCAATGACCGTATCAGGCCCATCATCCTTTTATGTCGACGAAAGCGGGTGGCTGGCGGTGCTGGATACATGCAACTGGCGTATAGCAATATTCGATAAGGACAGCGATGGCAAGTATAAATACAGGGAAGAGATATACTTCGAAGACGCCGAGTTAATTTTTCAGATGGAGTATATAAACGAGACCTTCTATGTGACCAATTATTACGGGGGCTCTATGTATACCGTTGACTATGTTTATGGCGAAGATAACAGCACCAATGAGATAAGGAAATATAACTTTCCTGAGGATATGACCATGACCCCGCTTATGTGGCCGCTGGCAGACGGCGTATACCTGAGTGATTTGGATGAAGGTGACTACTGGTTTGTTGATGGAAAGTTCAAACGGCCGGAAGGCATGGAAGGACTGGTGATAGAGGACTCAAAAACCTATGGAACAACTGTGCTCTGGGATTCAAAGACATATTATAACATCAGATTAGACGAACAAGAATGGAAATTTGAGTTTGTAGATGAAGACCCAGTATACTACGGCATAGATAATGAACTTAACATTGTCCTTGGAGTTGATTATCATTATGAGGACGACTATGATCACAAGATTTTGGAGATACGTAAGTATGACAGGTATTGCAATGAACTTGGATCCGTTGAATTCGTAAATTACAATAAAATAGACAGGTTCCCGTGGCAGGGCTACAGGGTTCTTCCCAGCGGAAAGATCTATTACATGGCCTGTTATGAGGACAGGGTATGCTTCTACGAGATACGCTAGTTAAGGAAAAGAGTATGAAACTAATGATTAAATCAATATCACCTTTACTCTGTGTGTTTACACTATTTGTGGTGGGCTGCGCTAAAGTCGAAGCCCCCACCCCTACGGATGTTATGCCCTCACAGGACATAACGCCGGATTTATTCACTCCGACGGCGAAGCCTACGCCCACTCCGAAACCCACCCGCTCTCCCGAGCCTACGCCCGCGCCAACGGCTAACGAAGCATACCGCCTCAAGGGCGAGGTTGTTGAAATAGCCAGCTTTAAAATTGGCGGCGGAAAAGACAATTTAGCGTACGATTACTATCCAACCCCTATGACCGTATCAGGCCCATCCTCGTTTTACGTCGACGAGAGCGGGTGGCTGGCGGTGCTGGATACATATAACTCAAGAATTGCAATTTTTGAAAAAAGTGACGGTGAATACAAGTACAGCGACGAGATACGCTTTGAAGACGATGGAATGATGTTTTTAATGGAGTATATAAACGGGACGTTTTATGTACTAAATTACACTGTTGACTATATGTTTACCGTTGACTATGTTTACGGCGAAGACAACAGCACCAAGGAAATAAAGAAGCATAGTTTCCCTGAGGATATGTTTATAACTCCAATTATGGAACCATTATCAGATGGAGTATACCTGACAAATGGAGAGGAAGATTATTGGTTCGTTGATGGAGAATTTATGCCTCCAGATAATATTAAAGGCTTGTTAACATCTGAAGAAACATCCTCCCAATGGTCATATAAAAATGAGTATAAAATTAGTTTGGACGGCCATGAATGGGAAGTATCGTTTGATGATGATATAAGCCTGTTGACGATAGGAACCGATAGAGAGCTTAACCTGATTCTGGGGATGACAACCATTGACAAAGAAGCCGATGCATACACAATGTTAACATTAGACATATATAAGTATGACAAATATGGAAATGAATTGGGTTCTGTCAAGGCGTATGATTGTGATGATATAGACAGATTCCCATGGCAGGAAGTCCGCGTACTGCCAGACGGCAGGATATATCTTATGGCATGCCATGAGGACAGGGTGTGCTTCTACGAGATACGCTAGTTAAGGAAAAGAGTATGAAACTAATGATTAAATCAATATCACCTTTACTCTGCGTGTTTACGCTATTTGTGGTGGGCTGCGCTGGCGTCGCGGCCCCCGTCCCACGGATGTTATTCTCTCACAGGACGTGGCACCGGATTTAGCTGATTGAATAAGAACAGGTCGGGAAAACAAATATGTTCCATGCGCATTGTCCAACGTTTTGAGGCTCGCAGGCGCCACGGCGATGCTAAGTGGTAAACAGCAATTCTCTGGGCAATAATTCATGTGTCCAAGGAACGATAGATAGGCACATACACAGTCAATATGATAACGCTTAGCTTGACAACGATGGGAAAACATTTACCACCGTTGCCGGAGGATGGCGGATTTTATGGTATAATGAATATGTGCTCATATTAACCTGAAATGGAATATTACAGCTATGGAAATAAGGGAATACCGAACTGAAGATTGTCCTCAACTGGCCAGATTGTTCTATGATACGGTTCACTCTATCAACACCAGGGATTATACAAAGGAACAGGTGGATGCATGGGCTGACGGCCGCGTCGATATAGACGGGTGGAACACCTCCTTTTTAGAGCATTACACGCTTGTGGCCGTTGATTCCGGCATTGTAGCCGGCTTTGGGGATATCGACGCTGCGGGATACCTTGACCGGCTCTATGTCCATAAGGATTATCAGGGCATGGGCGTGGCGACGATGCTCTGCGACCGCTTGGAAAGCCGCTTTTACGGGAGACGGGTTACTACCCACGCTTCAATCACCGCAAAGCCATTTTTTATAAACAGGGGATACAGCGTAATAAGCGAGCGGCAGGTTGAGCGCAGAGGGGTCTCTATGATCAACTATGAAATGGAAAAGCAATGCTGAATTCCGCTGGCGGAGGTGAATGTACTCTACCATTCCTTTGAAATTGCTCATATCAATTATTCTATTTAAAGTTCGCGAAATTAACCCTTTTGGTCTGCGGGCACATTATGGCCGGATTATTAAGCGCTTGCGTGCGCGGGCGTAAATTCATATGTCTGGCGCCAACTATAGCCTAAACGCACAATTCTTATTTGTTTGCAAATGGTTAACAGAAATAACCACTTTACTGGATAGATAATTATAGCTGCTGGTGTTACAATTTTTGAAATTCTAATATTGAATTAACGAGGAGGCTGACCGTTATGGAATTAAGCCGTATTCTGACAATAGGCTTGAAGGGAGCGAACGTATACGGGCGCTTTTGCCAGCCTGTATGCAAAAGGTACGGGATAAATCAAATGGGATTCAATACCCTAATGTTTTTTGCCAACAATCCCGAGTATAACACGGCGCGCGATTTATGCAGGCTGCGCGGAATCAAGAGCGGGATTGTGTCGGTGGCGGTTGAAAACCTGATTGAAGCAGGGTATCTTACCCGCCGCATCGACGTGGCGGATCGCCGCATTCAACGGCTTGAGGTCACAAAAAAGGCGGCCGGACTCGTTAAAGCCGGACGGGCGGCCCAAAGGGAGTTCAAGGAGGCGCTGCTGAGCAGGCTCTCCAGCGATGAAATTGAGAGATTCGCGCAAATTTCACAAAAGCTGATCGATACAATAGATGAGCTGAATGACGGAGGCGGTGAAAGATGATTGGATTGCTCAAAAAGATGAAGCCCAGAGAGTGGCTTATGGCGCTGGTATGCGCGATTCTTGTTTTGGGGCAAATCTATTTCGATCTTGCCCTGCCCGATTACATGAGCGAGCTTACCGTTCTTATCAAGACGCCTGGCAGCGGGATGCCGCAGATATGGGATACAGGCGTCTCAATGCTTTGCTGCGTGCTGGCCAGCGCGGCGCTCAGCGTAGTATGCGGCTTTCTCGCGGCCAAAATCGCGGCGGGGTTCAGCTATACCGTACGCGAGGACGTATTCAACAAGGTAGCTGACTTTGGGCAAAAGGAGATGCTCGAGTTTTCGGTTCCAAGCCTTATCAACCGTACGACAAACGATATCACGCAGATTCAGGTGTTGATCGCTATGGGCCTTCAGATAATAATCAAGTCCCCCATCATGGCAGTATGGGCCATAATCAAGATAATCGGCAAGAGCTGGGAGCTTTCGGTGATTACGGCGGGCTTTGTGGCGGCTCTGCTCACAATGATAATCATCATTATGGTAGTGGTTATACCCCGTGTGAAAAAGGTGCAGAAACAGACCGACGATATCAACCGGATCACGCGCGAAAACCTCAACGGCATCAACGTCGTCCACGCGTTCAACGCAGAAGAATACCAGAATAAAAAATTCGGCAGGGCAAACGATATATTGATGAACACCCAGCTGTTCAACCAGAGGACGTTTGCCATACTCACCCCTGCAATGATGCTTGCGATGAACGCCCTGGCCCTGGTCATATACTGGGTGGGCGCTTCCCTGATCAACGGCATAGCGGCGGCGGATATGGCGGGAAGGCTTGACATGTTCAGCAATGTGGTGGTGTTCAGCACCTATGCCACGTATGTCATAATGTCACTTATGATGATGGTGATGATCTTCATGTTCCTGCCCGCAGCACAGGTGTCCGCCGGACGAATAAACGAGGTGCTCAGAGCGAAAACCCAGCTTCATGAGGGGACGGTCACACAGGCCGGTGAAACCGGAACCGTTGAGTTTAAAAACGTATCCTTCCGCTATCCGGATTCAAACAGAAACGAGCTCAATAACGTCAGCTTCAGGGTTGATAAGGGGGAGACGATAGCCTTCATCGGAGCTACGGGCAGCGGCAAGACCACGCTTATAAGCCTTGTTGCGCGTTTTTACGACGCAACCGAGGGGGAGGTGCTGGTGGATGGCGTTAACGTAAAGGATTACGCCTTCGACGCGCTGTACGACAGGCTGGGCTATGTAACGCAGAGGGCGGTGCTGTTCGCGGGAACGATACGCGAAAATGTAGAATTTGGCGAAAGCCGGGAACCGACGGCCGAAGAGGACGTAATCAAAGCCCTGGAGCTTGCCCAGGCCGCCGAATTCGTTGAAAAGCTGCCCGATGGAATACAATACGAAATCGCTCAGGACGGCGTGAACGTATCCGGAGGACAGAAACAGCGCCTGTCAATCGCCCGTGCGCTGGCGCGCAGGCCGGAGATCCTGATCTTTGACGATTCCTTCTCTGCGCTTGACTATAAGACCGATTCAAAGCTGCGCGCGGGACTTGCGTTGAACCTCAGGGATACAACGTGCATGATCGTCGCCCAGCGCATAGGCACCATCCGCCACGCGGACAGGATCGTAGTGCTTGAAGACGGCCATGTGGCCGGAGTTGGAACCCATGACGAGCTTATGGAAAACTGCGGGGTCTATCGCGAGATTGCCATGTCCCAGCTTTCCGCAAAAGAACTTAACGCTTAAGGAGGGCGGACATGACAAAGAAAAACAATACTGGAAAGGCCGGCATAGGCGCTATAATTAAAAAGCTGTCCGCTTTTTCCGAAAAATCGAGAACGCCCATGGTTATAGCCCTTATCCTGGCGGCGCTGGGAGCGGTGCTTACAATCATTGGCCCTGGCCAGCTCAGAAGGATAACAGACCTTATATCCGAGGCGCTCTACGGCCCCATTGACATGGACTCTATCGCCAGGACGGGCGTCTTTCTCGTGACTATCTACCTATTAAGCTCCCTGTTTACGTACGTGCAGCACTATATAACGGCCACCGTAACGCTTAAGCTGTCAAAGCAGCTAAGGGACGGCCTCTCTTGCAAGATCAACAGGGTTCCGATGAAATTTTTCAACACGGTATCCCACGGCGACATCCTCAGCCGGATGACAAACGACGTAAGCACCCTTCAGCAGGCGCTTTCCAACAGCCTTCCGTCCATCATCAGCGCGGCGGCGCAGTTTACAGGCTGCCTTATTATGATGTTTGTTACTGAATGGCGGATGGCGCTTGCCGCGCTCGCCACTACGCTTTTGGGGATTATCATCATGATAGCCATTATATCCAGGTCCCAGAGATATTTCGTAGACCGCCAGCAAAACCTGGGCAGGCTAAACGGCTATATTGAAGAGATGTATACAGGGCATGACGTGGTAAGGATCTCACGCGCTAACCGAAAGATTAAAGAACGGTTTTCCGTTATGAACCAGGCCGTATATGAGGCAAACTGGAAGTCACAGTTCCTGTCGGGCGTAATGCAGCCGTTGATGAACGTTATAGGCAATATGGGCTATGTGGCGGTATGCGTTGTTGGGGCGGCGCTTGCAATCGGCGGTGAGATTTCCTTTGGCGTTATCATAGCGTTTATCATGTACGTGCGTCTGTTTACATCGCCTCTTAGCACGCCCGCTCAGGGTATGACGAACATGCAGTCCGCCGCCGCCGCGGGCAGCCGCGTGTTCGGCTTCCTTGACGAGGAAGATATGGAGGACGAAAGTGAAAAAGGCGTCGCTCCGGCAGATATCAGGGGCGAAGTGGAGTTCAGGCATGTGCGCTTCAGCTATCCGGATAATCCGGGCAAAATAATCATTAAGAACTTCTCCGCGCACATAAGCCCAGGACAAAAGGTTGCGATAGTCGGCCCAACGGGGGCTGGCAAGACCACAATGGTAAACCTTTTGATGCGCTTTTTTGAGATCAACAGCGGCGATATACTGATCGACGGCACGCCCATATCCGAAATGAAGCGCGAAGCCGTTCACAGCATGTTCAGCATGGTGCTCCAGGATACGTGGACCTTTGAAGGCTCCGTACGTGAAAACCTCGTGTATAACAAGGAAAATGTTTCGGACATGGAATTGGAGCGGGCCTGCCGCGCCTGCGGCATTTACAGCTTCATATGCGCGCTTCCGCACGGCTTTGATACGGTGCTCAATGAAAACACCGCCATATCGGCGGGTCAAAAACAGCTTTTGACCATAGCCCGCGCCATGATACAGGACAGTCCCATGCTTATATTGGACGAGGCGACCTCATCGGTTGATACGCGGACCGAGCTCATTGCCCAGAAGGCCATGGATAAGCTTACTGAAAAGCGTACAAGCTTTGTTATCGCGCATCGCCTGTCGACAATCAAAAACGCGGACCTTATTCTTGTGCTGAGCGACGGCGATATCATAGAACAGGGAACCCATGATGAACTGCTTGAAAAGGGCGGTTTCTATGCTAGCCTGTACGCCGCGCAGTTTGAAAAGGCGTCATGACCGCTTAAAGCGCGCCCCCGGGTTTGAGGTCAAACGGCCTGCCATCCCCCAAGGGGCGCCGCCCTCTTAAACTTAGCAACCAGGGTCGAGCGGCGCCTCTGGCAGGGCCGTATAATCTATAAGGAGGACGAGATGGATTCGCTTCATGCTTGTTCAGCATGAAGCGAGGTTAACCCGCAAAAAAGGCCATAGGCCTTTCGCCAAGTGCTGTACAGCGCTTGGCGAGATCAACCCGCAAAACACGGCCATAGGCCTTTCGCCAAGCGCTGTACAGCACTTGGCGAGATCAACCCGCAAAACATGGCCATAGGCCTTTCGCCAAGTGCTGTACAGCACTTGGCGAGATCAACCCGCAAAACACGGCCATAGGCCTTTCGCCAAGTGCTGTACAGCACTTGGCGAGATCAACCCGCAAAACACGGCCATAGGCCTTTCGCCAAGTGCTGTACAGCACTTGGCGAGATCAACCCGCAAAACACGGCCATAGGCCTTTCGCCAAGTGCTGTACAGCACTTGGCGAGATCAACCCGCAAA
>UQXE01000047.1 GCA_900544965.1 uncultured Eubacteriales bacterium
TCTTAGAACCTTTTTTGCAAAAAAGGTTCTAAGCCGCCGGAGGCACAGCCGTTTTTTTGAACCGCCTATTGCGGTAATAGGTTCTAAGCCGCCGGAGGCAATTCTAGCCTTCGTACTTAACCACGGGCTTGCGCGCGGCGGCGACCTCATCGGGCCTGCCGACGGGCGTTGTCACCGGAGCGCTGTGCAGGCTTTCGGGATTTTCCCTGGCCTCGCGCGCTATGTCGAGCATGGCGGCGATAAACCCGTCGAGCGTTTCGCGGCTTTCGGTTTCGGTAGGCTCTATCATCATGGCTTCCGGCACGATAAGCGGGAAATAGACCGTCGGCGGATGGTAGCCGCGGTCGATCAGCGCCTTTGCGATATCCGTTGTATGCACCCCGTTTTCAACGAGCGCGCCTGGGTTTATTACGAATTCATGCATGCATACGCGGTCATGCGGCGCGCAGTACGCTCCCTTGAGGTGATGCAGAAGGTAGTTTGCGTTGAGCACGGCGTTCTCGCTAGCCTCCCTAAGGCCCTCGGCGCCAAGGGACAGGATATACGCCCACGCCTTAACCAGCACCTGAAAATTCCCGTAAAAGCTCTTGACCTTGCCGATGGAAAGCGGCCTGTCATAATCCAGCGCGGCAGGCCCGCCGTGACGCGCCATAACAACGGGGTAGGGCAGATATGGAATAAGCTCCTTCTTAACGCCTACGGGTCCGGCGCCCGGGCCGCCGCCGCCATGCGGCGTTGAAAACGTTTTGTGCAGGTTGAGGTGCACCACGTCAAAGCCCATGTCGCCCGGGCGGACGACGCCCATTATCGCGTTGAGGTTCGCGCCGTCGTAATACAGCAATCCGCCCGCGTCGTGAACGATCCTGGCTATCTCGGTTATATTCCTCTCAAACAGTCCGAGCGTGGACGGGTTTGTCAGCATAAGCCCCGCGGTATCCGGCCCCACCGCGGCGCGCAGGGCGTCGAGGTCAACGCTGCCGTCGGGCGCGGACTTAATCTCCCTGGTCTTAAATCCGGCCATCGACGCGGACGCCGGATTGGTGCCGTGCGCCGAATCAGGCACTATCATTACGCGGCGGTCAAAATCCTGGCGCGTCTCGTGGTATGCCTTGATTATCATAAGCCCCGTAAACTCGCCGTGCGCGCCTGCCGCCGGCTGAAGCGTAAACTTGTCCATGCCAGTTATCTCGCAGAGCGCGCGGTCGAGGTCGAGCATCATGTCGAGCGCGCCCTGGGCCATGTCCTGATCCAGAAGGGGATGCAGCCCGTCAAAGGTGGAAGCCACCTCCTCGTTGAGCTTGGGGTTATACTTCATCGTACAGGAACCAAGCGGGTAAAACCCGTTGTCAACGCCGAAATTCCTGCGCGACAGGTTGGTATAATGCCTTACAAGGTCAACTTCGGCTATTTCGGGCAGATCCAGCCGCTTAACGCCAGCCATGCTTTGAGGTATAAGCCCGTCAAGGCTGGGTACGTCGAGCGCCGGAAGGTCATAGGCCCTGCGGCCCGCCCTGCCGCGTTCAAATATCAGGGGATATTCGCTCCTCATTTCAGCACCTCCTCTATAGCGGAGAGGAAGCCGTCGATTTCATCTCTGGCGTTCATCTCCGTAGCGCACATTAAGATCCCGTTGTCGTCGCATCCATAGTATCCAAGCCGCATTCCGCCGACATATCCCCTTGATTTGAGCGCGGCGTTTATCACCGACGAATCCTTGTCAAAGTCCACGGTAAATTCATTGAAAAACGGCGTGTTTTCATAGCGGAGCTTAGCGCCCCTAATCCTTGTTATGCCTTCGCTTAGATAGTGCGCCTTCTGCAGGTTCTGCTCCGCTACCTCGCGCATGCCCTCAGGCCCCATGGCGCTGAGGTATATGCTGGCCATTATAGCGCACAGCATCTGGTTGGAACAGATGTTGGACGACGCTTTCTCCCTGCGTATATGCTGCTCGCGCGCCTGCAGCGTAAGCACGAATACACGTCCGCCGTCCTTGTCTGCCGTCTGGCCCGCAATGCGGCCAGGCAGGTTGCGCATCAGCTTATTCGTCGCGCACATGAACCCGCAGTACGGCCCCCCGTATGAAAGCGGCAGGCCTAAGGGCTGCGCGTCGCCCACGGCGATATCCGCGCCATAATCCCCAGGACGCTTTAAAATGCCCAGCGATATGGGGTTTACATAGCTTACAAACAGCCCGCCAAAGCTGTGCGCCGCTTCGCTCAGCGCGTCCATATCTTCAAGGCAACCGTAAAAATTGGGGTTGGCCGCAATCAAGCCGGCCGCGCCCTCTGAATGGGCCTTCAATTCGCCGATATCGGTAACTCCGTCCCCGTTAAGAGGGATCTCAACCGTTTCGATTCCACAAAACCGCGAATATGTGCCTATCACCGCGCGCGCCTCGGGGCTGAGGCCGGCGCTGACAAGCACCTTTTTGCGCCTCTTGGCGTCGCGGAGCATGAGCATCGCTTCGGCCGCCGCCGTCGCCCCATCGTATACGGACGCGTTTGAAACGTCCATTCCGGTCAGGCGGCATATCAGCGTCTGGTATTCAAACAGTCCCTGCAGCATGCCCTGGCTCATTTCGGCCTGGTAAGGGGTGTATGCGGTATAAAGCTCCGAGCGCGCGGCAAGCTGGGGAACGATGGATGGTATATAATGCCTGTACGCGCCCGCGCCCCTGAAAATGGGCATGGACGCGTTGGTATTTTTGGCATAGGCGCGGAACACGCGGCGCACCTCCTCCTCGCTCATGCCCCTGTCAAGCTTTAGAGGCGCCTTGAGCCGCACATCCTCAGGGATATCCCTGAACAGGTCTTCCATTGAGGACATGCCAATGGCCCTGAGCATTTCCGCGCGTTGAGCGGCGGTGTTTGGAACATAGCTCTTCATCGTCTGTCTTCAGTCCTTTCATCAGCACAAATGCTATATAAAATATACAATTTGTCGATTAAGAGGATTTCCCACCTGTGGAAAATCCCTGCATAACGCGGCCAAAGGCGGCCGCCAAGCCTTACGTTTATTCGCCCGCTAAGAGCAGCGCGCTGTATTCGTCCGCCGACAGGAATTCGTCCTCATCGATGGAGCTGGACTCTATCGCGGCTATAAAATTGCCGTAGGGGTCGGAGTTCAGGATTTCAGGGGAGTCGTCCAGCGCTTCGTTGACCTCGACTACCTTTCCCGCAATCTGGGTATATATCTGGGAAACGGCCTTTACGCTTTCAACAACCGCAAGGGAATCGCCTGCGGAGAATTCGTCGTCAACCGCGGGCAGCTCGACATACACTATATCGCCCATGGCTTCCTGCGCATGGTCGGTTATGCCTATTTTTGCCACATTGCCCTGGACAAGGATCCATTCGTGCTCTTTGGTGTATTTACGGTCGGTGGGTATCATCGTATTACCTCCTGAATTTATATGTTTTAAATATTTAATATGGCGCGCGCGCCGGTTTATACCGGATTATGCCGGCGCTTGTGCCGGTTAACCGCTTACTTTGCCTTTTTATAAAATGGAAGCTCGACGCGCTGAGCTTTTATGCCGCGCCCGCGAACTACTATATCATATTCATCATAACCCGCGCCGTCAGCGCTGACAAGCGCCATGGCGTAGTTGCCGCCCAGTGCCGGAGCCGGGCTTCCCGACGTTACAAATCCCACGTTCCTGCCATCGGCAAACACCTCGGCGTGCTCGCGGGCAATGCCCTTGCCAATGAGCTTAAGGCCGATTCTAACCCGCTTTACAGGGGCGTTGAGCGCCGCTTTTCCGATAAAGCTTTCCTTATTAAGTTTTACAGCAAAGTTGAGGCCAGCTTCCATAGGCGTAATCTCGCTGCTAAGCTCATGGCCGTATAGAGGCATGGACGCTTCAAACCTCAGCGTATCGCGCGCGCCAAGGCCGCATGGAAGCAGTCCAAACTCCCTGCCCGCGTCCATAAGCGCCGCGTGCAGCCGCTCCGCGTCCTGAGCCGCGCAGTACAGCTCCACACCGTTTTCCCCGGTATAGCCCGTTACCGACACAAGGCACGGCACGCCGGCAACCTTCATGTTTTCAACAAAGGTATAGTTCTTTACCGGCAGGTCGCCCTCGCAGCCGGCGCGGTCGAGCACGTCCTTAAACAGCGGCCCCTGAAGCGCAAGCTGGGCCCAGGCCGCGGACTGGTTTTCAAGCGTTACATCGCCCGGCGCATGCCTTTGGAACCACTCGTAGTCCTTATCCGTGTTGCCGGCGTTTACCACCAGCAGGTACTTATCATCAGCAAGCATATATACCAGGATATCGTCAACGGTGCCGCCGTTTTCGTAGCACACCGGCGAATAGCGCACGCGTCCCGGCTTCATATTGGAAATGTCATTTGTAACCAGATTTTGTATATATGCGCGCGCGCCGCTTCCGGAAACCATCACTTCGCCCATATGGGACACGTCAAACAATCCAACGCGCTCCCGCACGGCCCTATGTTCATCTATTATTGACGAATACTGAACAGGCAATGCCCATCCGCCAAAGTCCACCATCTTTCCGTTTAACTTAACATGGGTGTCATACAGCGGAGTTTTCTTGAGATTGTCCATAAAATGCACTCCTTAAACACATACTTTGTACTTAGCCGCTCATATTATATAACAACGTTTTATGATTAACAATTCAATTTTTAAATTTTGTGGGGCGCCCGCCCGCCACGCCTCCAGGACGGGTATGGGGTCCGCCGCCGCGTCCCTCCGGCGGGTGCAGGCCAGAGGGCGCGGCGCTTAAATAAATTTACCATAAGATATATGATTTCACGGGCCGCACATCCTATCCAAGTTATTAACATCATAAGGGGGCTTGTTTTTCAAGCAAAAGAGGATAACTATGTGGATAACATGGATAAGTTTTGATGTTTCCATGCATAAATCCACAAAATGTCAATAGGTTACTCAAATATTTTAACACGAAAATTTGTTAAATCCCGTTTGTGATTCTGTAAAACCGGCTTTGCGCCCGAGTTTTATTCGCACAACGGGCGCTTTTCATTTATTTTTCAATGAATATTCAGCACGTTATGATTCAGCGCGGTTCGAAGCCGGCTGCATACCGCTGCGCTTGCAAATGTTTCCTCATAAAAGAGGGTTCAATTTCCTCCGTATACGCTGGAAAAACGGATGAAAAACTGGTATTCTATTATGACGGACGGATCATATACGCCCCTGTTCCCGACGCTGTGCGGGAGCGGTATTATATTTGGAGGTAAGTACAACCATGAAAAAGCTTGTTGCGTTCCTGATTACGGTGGCCTTCGCGTTTGCGCTCGCCGCGTGCGGAAATCCCGGCGGGGATGCGGACCCTACCGGAACGCCTTTCAAAGCTACGCCATCTCCGGCCCCGAAGGAAGACCAAGGCGAAAAAAGCGCGCTCAAGGTAAGGATGCGTTATGCCGAAGGCACAGACGGCATGACCTACTACATGATATATCATTTTACAGACGGCAAACTGGATTCTCAGGAGGAACAGTTTGAGTTTGAGACCGATGAAAAGGCCGTAGAGTGGTATACGTCGCATATGGAGACGATGAGCGACCCGTCCAGAGTTGAGCTTCAGGGCAAGCTGGTTTCCATCATAGATAAGTCGCCGGCCCTTAGCGGCACGGCGTATGACAGCATAAGGGATATGGCAAGCGGCGACGAGGACACCATTGAGATAATGGACTAGAAAACCCGGGTTTTGTTTTACCGCCACAGGCGGTTCAAAAAACGGACGATTCAGTTTTTTGCGTTTTTTAGTGCGCGTTCGCCCACCGCTTATGCAGCCGCAAGGTCCGGACCGCCTTTCAGCCCGCTGCGCGCTTTTGCTTCATACGGCGAAGCTGACGCGGCGGAATTGGATTCGCGAAAGGCCGGCGCGCCGCTAGAACAGCGTATACAGGGATACGGTTTCTATCTGAAGAATTGTTTCCAGTTCGTTCCTTACGCCCGAAAGCTCCTCAAGCATAAGCGGCAGGTCCTTGAGCTGGGCCATCTTCTGCACCATCTCCGAATGAAACATCAGATTTGAAACATACATATGGTCGACGATCAGCGTAAGGACGTCCTGGGAATCGTACACGGCGTCGGCTATGGCTCCGGCGGTCTTGGTGGCGCCCTCCCAATCGCCCGTATGGGCCTGGCGCTCCGCCTCGCGCAGCAGCGGATCCAGCTCGTCATATAGGGTGCGGATCATGTTGCTGGGACAGATGGTTATAAATACAAGAAAGGCTATCGCCAGCGCGCTTCCGATTATTCCAGGTATCGAACCCTTTGGCAGCAGCGGGGTTTTATGAACTTTGCGCATTCTTTCCCTCCTGTGTATTAAGGGTGCGGACCTTGCCCCCGAATTTCACCTTGTCCTGGGCCTGCAAAAACCCCGACGGGTCCAGGCTGACAAACAGCGCCTCCTTAAAGCGGGTATAGCCCATCTTCTTCATCTGAAAGGCAAGCCAGTCCTCGGAATGCCCGCTCTTTTTCAGCGCGTCGCGGTGCAGCTTGCCGTCCTCTATGAGCAGATACGGAAGCTCCGCTGTGGGAGGCGCAAGCCCCATGTCTGAAAAGGCCGGCTGCTGCCTGTGGCCCTTGAGCATCACGGACAGGTCGCCGTTTGTCTCCAAAATCGCGTATTCCACATCCGCAATCTGGTACACATCCTTGCCGCGAAGCTGTTCGAGCAGATCGTCGAGCGTATAGTGCGCCGAACGCAGCGTTTCCTCTATCACTATACCCTTCTCAATCAATATAAGCGCCCTGCCGCACACCAGCCGCCTCATGGAATCGGACTTTAAGGATAAAAACGCGATGAGCCTCTGCATGAGGAACAGCGCCATTATGGGCACGATGCCATACAGCAGCGGAACGTTTATATCGGCCGCCGGCTCGGACGCAAGCTCCGCTATCAGCAGCGTGATGATCAGGTCAAACGGCTGCAGGTCGCTCAGCTGCCGCTTGCCCGTAAGTCGTATTACCGCAAATATAAGCAGGTATAATATAATTGCGCGAAGAAACAGTACGACCAAAGTTGATACCTCCAGGACGGTTGACTTTGATTGATTGCTATACGTTATGATGTACTGTTTTTGTTCCTTAAATGCGCGTTTATGTCTAATTTTTATCCGTATAAGCGCTGTAGGTTATACGCCGCTAGCGGATTGCTCGATGAAATAAACAAGAAATGCTTTTGCTGTGCTTCCGCATCCCGCATAGATTCAACCGAGGAAAGGAATTCTTGAGGCAAGTACCAAAATCCTATATCGGCGGCCCCCGCCGTGATTTTATAGAGCTCATATCCTTCTGGTATAGCGATTGGGAGATAATATGATTTCAGGGATGCTAAGTCCGCTATATCTTCACCTTTTTCCGCTGAGTTAAGGCAGGAAGCAAACTCATCCAGGCTTGAAAAGGAAACAAGGTCAGCCGGGCTGTAAAATATTTCTTGCGTCGGCGTGGCGTACATAGGGCCGCTATTATTCAACGCGCTTGATGGTTCATGACCGCTCCCTTCGCCATCAATTTGAGCGCCGCCGCACCCAAAGATCAGGAATAAGAGGGCAAAACATTGTAACATAATTGTCAATAAAATTTTTTTCATAACATCCTCCTTTAATCAATCCAAAAAATTTACAATAGCTTGAGCGCATTGTGCGCACCAAACATTGTATACATTTGAGCCGTACGTCATAACGCAGGCTTGACCATTTACACAGGACAGATCACTTGCGCCAATCCAATGTGACATCTCATGACATGTAGTTCGCTGTATGTTTGGTGATTGTAATGTAACGATTATATTTCTATTCGAAGCAGAAGCGCCGTTTATTCCTAAATGGCTTCCGGAATGTGTTACGTTTATTTTATAATTTACAGGCACGGCACTGCCGCTAGTTGCGTTATGTTCTCATTTTTCATATATAGAGCTAAAATCAATATCATATCGTGTTCCATGGCTTAAAAGAACCGCGTCGGTCAGTCTAATACGCAGAATTATTGTGTTAGGGTCGCTTTCGTCTGTATGCCCATTGAAATACCATTCCGCAAATGCCGTTCTAAGCTTGCCCGCTATATCCTGATTTTTCTTATCGCGGACCCAGCCCAAATTCTCACCAACACCATTCGCCGTAAACCATTCGCCGCATATAGCCACGGCTGGATTAATCCCAATTTGTTTCATTTTATTCGAAAGCACATGGGTAATCGTATAGAATGAACCGTTTTCATAGTAACTGTTTACTATACGTACACAGGGTACTTCTCCATTTAGAGTTGCAAGAGATATAAGTGAATCACATCCGAATCTTTCATCCATAATTTCAAGAGCTTTTTTATCCATAATAATTTTATCCTTCCTGTTATATAAATTTGCTTCCGGCTGCTAACACATGCAACTTTTGTATTGTCTTTATAGTATCACATACCTGTAAATATTTCCAAAATGTAATTCTGGTAGCCATTTGAGCAAGTGGTTAGAGGCTTTGGGATACTTGTCAACAAGCAGTTTTACAAAAGAGGGCGCCCTTTTCCTATGCTTGCTCCGTATTTCTTTCCTGCAAAACAGGAAAGAAAACGGCAATAGATGAAATGTGCTTGCCAATCTGATTAAGAAGAACAATCGGCAACCCTAGCCTGAAAAGGACGATCCCTCTTATATCCTTTTATAAGGCCGCGTTGAGTTCGGGCGTCAAATGGGCGGCGTCAACCCACCTTTATCTTACACACTCATATATCAAACACTTCAGAAACCCTGTAGTCATGAGGGGTTATAGCTTTTCCGCACGTGCGGCCAGGAAAAATACTATTTCTATATAGTAACTTATATGTTTTTCGCCGCCGCCCAGTTAATGCTCATCCCCCGCAGGGCACGGGCGTATCCCCTGGGGCAAGCGACGGCTCCGCGTTGAGGTCAAGCCCGTGGCGGTGGCCGGCCATTAGCATATAGTAACCCGCGCAGCCTATCATGGCGGCGTTGTCCGTACAGTAGCGCATATCGGGGCGGTAGAACTCAAATCCCCGCGCGGCGGCGCGCCGTGCCAAGGAGTCCCGCAACAGCGCGTTTGCCGAAACCCCTCCGGCCAGCGCCACGCGCGTTTCGCCATAGCGTTCGCAGGCTAAAAGGGTTTTGTCGACAAGCGTGTCCACAACGGCGCGCTGAAACGACGCGGCCAAATCCGCTGAGTTTACGCTTTCGCCCCGCTGGCTGGCATTGTGCAGTATATTGACTACGGCGGTCTTGATCCCCGAAAAGCTGAAGTCCAGCGTGGGCTTCGCGTTAAACCCCGCATGCAGCTTATAGGCGCACGGATCGCCGGCCTTTGCCAGCTTTTCAAGCTCAGGACCTCCCGGATACGGCAGGCCGAGCGAACGCGCCACCTTGTCAAACGCCTCGCCGGCGGCGTCGTCCCTGGTGCGCCCCAGCAGTTCAAAATCTCCGTAGCCGCTTACCCTGACTATGTGGCTGTGCCCGCCCGACGCGATAAGGCATATGAACGGCGGCTCAAGCCCGTGATACGACAGATAGTTGGCGGCGACGTGGCCGGATATATGGTTTACGCCCACGATAGGCAGTCCCATTGCAAGGGCAAGCCCCTTTGCGTAGCTTACACCCACCAAAAGCGCGCCGACCAGGCCTGGGCCGCAGGTAACGGCTATCGCGTCGACATCGCGGATTTCGATTCCCGCGCCGCCGAGCGCCGCGCGTACCACGCCGCCTATGCGCTCCACATGGCTCCGCGACGCGATCTCCGGCACTACGCCCCCAAACCGGACGTGGAGCGGTATCTGCGTATGCACCGCCGAACCAAGAACATTGCGGGGGCCCGTGAGCACGGAGGCCGCCGTTTCATCGCACGAGGTTTCTATGGCAAGCAGGGTAAAGCCCCTGTTTCCCACCAGTCGTTTTGCCCGCTCTCCCGCCAGGGCTTCATAACTAAAACCGCTCATGCCCGCGCCTCCCTGGACCCGCCGCGCTTTTTAAATATAAGATAGGCGCCCGCGGCCGCCAGCAGCGCTGCGGCGAACACGGCGAAGAGCAGGAAAATATCGATAATTATATTGTAGAAAAACGGCTCGGGCATCATCTGTATCATGCGGTCGGTATAGTGCATAAGCCATAGCTCATTCGTGAAAAAAAGCTTGTGAAACGCGGTCCATAGCGAGTAAAAGTCTATCAGGAACCATGCGCCTATTGCGGCCGCGATGGCTGCAAACGAGGCGTAACCCCAGAGGCACCCGCCGCACAGCGCTTTAAGCCGGACATTTTTGGGGAGTATTGCCGCAGCCGAAGCTATCAGCACCGCGGCTACGCCCGCCATTACGTAGGAAGCCGAGCGCCAGCCCAGGTACAGCTCGCGTACATCGGACATGTGCGCGGTTTCGCGGCCGTTGAACATCATGACCTTCTCGCCATATACCGTAACCTCCTTTTCAATGCTGTCCGTATTGCCCTGCATGTAGTCTATCACAAGCATAAGCGAGTCCAGCACTTCCTCCTGGGACATGCCCATGGTTTGGGCTATGCCAAGTTCTTTATATTCTCTGCTGTGGCGCGCTTCGTCGTTCATAACCATTGTTATTGAAGCGAACAGAAAAACGATCAGCAGCAAAAACGCAGCGGTCGCAGAGAGTATAGCAGCGGTTACCCGCGTATGGCGCATAATGGCCTCCATAGTTTTTTATTTGTATAATACCAGATATACCCGATAATATAAACTGGTTTATCCGATAATATCCATTTTGGCCTATGGGACCAGTACATAACCCTCAGGCTGCAAAAAAACCTGGGATTCTCAAAGGCCGCAACAGGCGATTCGCTTCGTGCTTGTACAACACGAAGCGAGGTTAACCCGCAAAATCGCCATAGGCGATTCGCTAAGTGCTTGTTTAGCACTTAGCGAGCTTAACCCGCAAAACATGGCCTTCGGCCGCAAGCGGCTATCAGGCCATATTTTGCT
>UQXE01000048.1 GCA_900544965.1 uncultured Eubacteriales bacterium
TTATCAAAACAAATTTCATGAAGTATGATAGGCAAATATGGATAGTGCCAGACAGTCAGTGCAAAATAGCCAATATCCTAAAGGCCAATAAAGCCAAATACCCAAACATAGATATCAAAGAGGTTAAGGAGATAGAAGGACATGGTTGATATCATTAATTACCTATATAACCGGATTAAGTAAATATGGATTAAGACTATTATTTGTGATAATCCTATTATGCACCAGCATATTAATAATTGGACATATAAGGAATAGGAAGTATAGGATAATGGACTTCAGAAAGGAGTTCCGTCGAATCGTGAAAAAGAAAAAGCCGATAAAGACATATTACCCGCCGGCAGATAGCACCCTTTTAGGGCATGCAGGTAAAAGAGAAATACGAGTACCTGACAATGCGAAACATGTATTTATCTGTGGTACGACAGGGAGCGGCAAGACAGTAGCATTATCCAACTTTATAAAACGAGCAATAGACCAAGACTATCCAGCATTGATAATTGACGGAAAGGGAGATACAGGACAGGGGTCAATACTTGATATCATACAAATAATGAAGGGTCAAAAGAAGCTATATGTTATCAACTTAAACAACCCAAGCCAGTCAGACAAATATAACCCATTTAAAAACACAAGTCCTACAATGGCTAAAGACATGTTAATCAATATGACAGACTGGCGTGAGGAACACTATAAATTAAATGCGGAAAGATATATACAAAGGGCATTACAGCTTTTAACAATAGGGAATGTAAACTTATCTTTTAATAAAATAATCAAATGCCTAAACAACGATACATTTATTGATTATAGTAGAATGTTAATGGGAAAAGGACTGATTGACAAAGAACAGCATATGGACAATATACAGATAGCAGAAACGAGCGGAAAAACGTCCCAAAGTTCAGTAGCGAGGTTTTCAGCTATCGCGGAAAGCGATATAGGGGGGATATTTTCAGGTGATGGAATTGACATTGCCCAAGCCTTAAAAGAGAAAGCTATTATTTTGTTTATATTAAACCCACTGGTATATCCTGAACTTAGTTCAGCTTTTGGAAGGTTAATCCTTATCGATTCCAAAAAGGCAATAGGAGAATTATTCAAAGCAGATATAGGAAGAACCTTCTTTGTACTGGACGAAATAAATGTATATGCTTCAAGCACATTAACAGATTTAGTAAACAAAAGCAGAAGTGCAGGGGTAACTTGCGTATTAGCAACACAAAGTTTATCCGACCTAGATTTCGCATGTGGTGAAGCATTCAAGGAACAGATAATAGAAAACTGCAATAACTATCTGGTAATGAGACAAAACAGCGGAGTAAATGCGGAACACTGGGCGAATATCTTAGGCACAAGAACAACAATAGAGGTAACGCACCAGTTACAACAAAAAGGGTTAGATACCTCAGCAACAGGCTTCGGGAGTGCTAAACGAGTAAGGGAATTTTTATATCACCCTGACGATATAAAGAGTTTAAAAACAGGGCAAGGCATTTATCTATCAAGAGACACGGGTCTTGATAGTAAAATTGTGGTTAATAAACCGTTTTAGCGGATATATTATCCTCTTAACTAAGGGTATATGTTTATCTAAAATTTAGTCAAGGCTAAAATGAATAGGCTTTGCCTAGCCTTGACAAAATCCAATAAACATATCAATTTCAGCCAAGAGGATAAAACAAAAATATAGTATAGCTTCAAGGAGAGATAAAAAATGCGGTTTCTTAGCTTTTTAAAGGAAAACGTACTGTACATCATCTGGTTTATGATTAATCTTGCTTTAGGCTGGTTGGTTTTAGGAGCAAACCTAACCGCTCTATGGCTTGTATGTGTGATTTATGCCTTTTCAATAGGTGTTGCTTTATGTCCTTTGGGGGAATGGTTATTAAGGCTTATAGAGGGTTGCAGACAAGTATCAACACAGAAAGAGAAAGATTACCTACACCCCATCTTTGAGGAAGTATACGAAAATGCAAAACAAGTTAAACCAGAACTAAATAACAATATAAAGCTGTATATTGTTGATGAAATGTATGTCAATGCGTATGCAATAGGCAGAAAGACAATAGCAGTAACACAAGGGGCAATAGAAACATTCAGTCAAGAAGAATTGAAAGGGATAATCGCCCACGAGTTTGGACATATGGCATATGGACATACAAAGGCATTATTGCTAACAACAATAGGAAATATGCTATTTACAGGTATTGTAGTATTCCTGCGAATAATCATGATGATAATACAGGTTTTAACCTGTGCGTTCAGCGGTGGGAATGGTATTATATCAACCATATTAAACATAATGTTTAAAACATCATTTGAACTAAGTCTATTTGTATTTGTTAATCTTGGAGAGATAATCTTAGCAATGAACAGCAGGAAGAACGAATACAAAGCGGACGAATTTTCCCTAGAAGCAGGTTTCGGAGAGGAATTAAAAGAATCCCTCTATATCCTGCAAAAAATCTCAATGCAGGGCAAAATAAACCTATCAGAACGAATCAAGGCAAGCCACCCTCACACAGCAAAAAGGATAGAACACCTTGAACAGCTAAGCGAAGGTGCATTGTCGTTAGAAATGCAATATTAATCCATTAACCCTTAATTAACGGGTTGCACACACAGGGCGGTATGTTTTGAAACTGGAACATACCGCCCCATGCTGTGCATATATTTTGGCTGGGTTAATGATATGTAAACTTTTAGACTAGCTATATTGAATTTGGAAGTTAATCAAAATAGTACAAGTTAATCGAGCATTTTATTATATTCTCTGAATAAACTTTAATTAAGGAGGATATATGAAAATTCTTATAAATTTTCCGGAATTAGAAGAAGATAAAAAGGAGCTTGAAAATAGAGTTGCACACTTACATGCAACCCTATTGTTAGAAAAGATAAAACAATTAAATATTAATGATACATCTAGAAAGAAATTACTAGATTTAATTTTAAAAAATATAAAAGAGGAAATACAGGATTAACTCATACATTTTTTTAATTTATTATAACTAGTTCTAGTCATTTGGCATTTAACGTTTTCCCACCTTTTAATGACGGATACATGTGTTTTAAGAATTCTTGCTAAATCAATTCGTTTAAGATTATTTTTCTTTCTAAAATCAAGAATTGTCTTACTTGGATTATCTAAAAGAAAAGCAATGTAATCATCATTTATAATAATTTTATCTTCAATTTTTAATTCCCTTATTATATCTTTAATTAAATCAATATTAATTAGTTTCATTTCTCTATTTTCAAGATGGTCTAAAACTCCTCTATCATAACCAAGTTTTAAGCACAAATCAGTTTGTCGTATATTTGCTAATCGACGATAATATTTAATTTGTTCGCCTATTGTACTATTTTCATTTATTTGTGGTATCTTCCATACAGCATGGGTTTTTAAAGTGATTTCAGTTTCTAGCTTGTCCTTTAATTTATCAAACAGTGCACTAATTGCTACACAGCTTTCCAATATGTGAGTGTTGCATTCTCTATGCATCTTGCGGCATATGTTGCAAGCGCCGTTCCCTTTTTATCATTAAAGGTTGACACAGCTTTTATTAGGCCAATAGTTCCAATGGAGATCAAATCATCGGTTTCCCTGGTGTTTGTAGCATATTTTTTTGCTATATGGGCGACAAGCCGAAGGTTGTGTTCAATAAGTTTGGATCGGGCTGCTTCGTCACCGTTTGCGCATAAGGCCAGATACCTTTCCTCGTCGGCCGGATTCAAAGGTTCGGGGAACGAGCCCGAGTTGTTGACATACCCAACCAGAAACAGCAACTCATGCGCAGCTTGAATCAAAAACTGATACATATTTGATATACCTCCTGATAGACATCGGGCATCTTATGTATGAGTATGCCAAACAACGTCATATGTTGTATGTCCAATTCAATGACTTGAATTTTGGAAAAGCAAAAAAGCGGCTATTGCCGCTTTTTTGTGATGCCGTGTTTGGGGAGTCACAACATCAAGGATGGTTGGGGGTATGTCATCACCTAATAGGTGTAATGACTTTAGTTAGAGGAGGTGCGTTCACCTAAGGTCACAGTGAGGTCAACTTTATCGTTGCCCCTCTGTACGGTTATTATTACCGTATCTCCGGCATTGTATTCCATGAGAAGAGAATTTATATCCTCCTTAGATGTTATTTCGGTTCCTTCAATGGATAAAATTATGTCGTTCACCTGTATTCCCGCTGCCGCTGCCGCACCGCCCTCTTCTACGCTCATAACCTGAACCCTGTTTTCATACTGCTGAGCCTGGCCGAAGAAGAAGTTATATGGGTCTTGCCGCCCGCCATAGCTTATCACTATATCCTGCAGGGATACTCCCAGATAAGGCCTTCCGCTGACATATCCCTGGCTGATCAGATCGTTTATAACGGATTTTGCAGTATCTATAGGTATGGCAAACCCCAAACCTTCAACCTCAATACCCATACTCTTTGCATTGACGACGCCGATAAGCTCGCCGTTTGTATTAAACAGTCCTCCGCCGGAATTCCCAGGATTAATGGCCGCGTTGGTCTGTATCAAATTCATAGTATGTCCATCTATTGTAACTTCCCTGTTTACGCCGCTAATAATTCCGTTGGTAACGGTGCTCATGAAAGTACCAAGAGGATTGCCTATCGCCAAAACGGTTTCACCTATATTGATATTAACGGAATTGCCCAGGGTGGCGGCTGTCAGTCCCGCTGCCTCGATTTTCAAAACGGCAAGGTCTGTCTGTGAATCGCTCCCTATAAGGGTTGCATCATACTTGGTGCCGTCCTGGGTGTATACAGCCACATTTTTATAACCCGATATAACATGGTAGTTGGTCACGATGTACCCGTCCTCGGTTATAATCACGCCGGAACCGCTGCCAGACTCGGTTTCAATTCCCACCACACTTTTTATGCAATCGTCCGCAAGTTTGGTTAAATCGTTGTAGATTACATTATCATTGCTATAATTAAGGTTCATATTGCCGCTTGGGGACGGCGTATTGGTTGCGGACATTTGCTTGCCTTGATTTTGCGAGTCCCCCTGCGTAATATAATACGTAAGCCCAGCTCCTATGCCGCCGGCAAATAGCGCTATTGCCATCATGCATGCTATGAGCGCCCCAAATGAAACACTGCGTTTGTTCTTAATCTTTGCCTGTTTTGAACTCTTATAAGTCGCATTGTTGTTATCGCTATTGATTTGCATATCGCGTGGATTTTGGCAGCCGCATGTGTTATGTTCTTGATCAGCATCGCTGGAGGCTTCACGCGTCGTATCCAAATCATCAAGCTGCCTGCTTGCGATATCCGAATTTGCCGCCGGTTCGCAATCCTGCTCCTTTGCCTCGCACGTTTGACAGCCGCCGTTTACAAAATCAACGGCTCCGCTGACATCAGCTGTCTCGCAGCCGTCGGCCTCCTTACCGCAGTTTAGCTGTTCACCCGTTTCATCCATTGCCTTTGGGGAGCCTGCCTGTGCATTTCCTATTCCATCATCAAAACGTTCTGTATTCATGGTTTTTGCTCCTTTCATCTTGATGGTTAAAGTATAGGAAATAAATGTGGTCGGCGCATTACTAAAAAAGAACACCTTTTTGTACAATCTTGTACGAATTTTGAACGTATATACTGCTTAAAACCGATAATAAAAAGGCGGAAAAGCTTTCCGCCCCAGATGTCAGAGAACCCCTAGATGGTCAAGGATCTCATCCCTTGACGTTAAATCCGGCTCTGACAACACGCGCGTAAGAGCCGGATGAAAACTGTGAGGCGTTCGTTCTTTGCGGGACTGCCGCACGGAAGCCTGAAGGACGAGGGCAATACCCGCAGCCGCTTATTTAGCGTGCTGAGGCGGAAAGCCTTTCGCTCTGCTTTGTAGGGTTGAGTATTCTGTGTGTGCGCTGCCCATTGCGGCTATTTTGTTCATCGAGACTTACATCAATACATTCCTAGCATTTTTTCAACGGCCGCCAGCTTAAGGCATGTACATAGCACTCGCATTGCAAGCCTGAGTTCGTGTTCTGGAGGATAGCTTGGCGCTATTCTCAGATTGCTGTCGTTGGGATCAATACCATTTGGGAACGTAGCCCCCGCCTCAGTCATAACTACTCCCGCTTGGGTACATAGCTGGTGCGTGCGTTTTGCGCATCCATTCATGGTATTTAAACTAACGAAATAGCCTCCCTTAGGCTCATGCCAGCGGGCGAAGCCAAAGGGCGCTATTTCATTATCTAAAAAGCTCAATACGATGTCAAACTTTGGCTTTAGTATTGCGGCGTGCTTCTTCATGTGTTTAATAGCGCCAGCCTTATCCTTTAAAAAGCGAACATGCCGGTACTGGTTTACCTTATCAGAACTTATGGACTGAACCGCGATCAGTCTCTTCATATATTCCATATTAGCTTCGCTGCACGCAAAGCAGGCCACGCCGGCGCCAGGGAAAGTGACCTTGGATGTAGAACAAAATTCGAACACCATATCAGGATTGCCGCCACGCTCGCATTCGTCCAAAATGTTCGCAAAGGAGATGAAATCACTGTTGAATTCATGTATACAGTAAGCGTTATCCCACATTACTGTAAAATCATCGGCCGCAGGCCTCAATGAGGCGATTCTGCGAATCGTTTCGTCTGAATAGATTATCCCGTCTGGATTTGAAAATTTGGGCACACACCACATTCCTTTTACATTCTCATCCTTGACCAGTTCCTCAACAATGTCCATGTCAGGGCCGCTTTCGGTCATAGGTACTGTTATCATTTCCATTCCAAACGATTTGCATATTGAAAAATGCCTGTCATATCCTGGCGAAGGGCACAAAAATTTGACCCTGCTGAGTTTAGACCACGGCTGCTTGCTGTGAAGCAGGCCGTGCGTATATGCCTTTGCAATTATATCATACATCAAAGTGAGGCTGGCGTTGCCTCCAACGAAAACCTGTTCATATCTTACGCCCAGTATTTCGGCAAAAAGCTTTCTGCATGAAGGAAGCCCTTCAAGCGTGCCGTAATTGCGTATATCAATGCCGTCGCACAGGTACTCCTGACCGCTTATAGGAACGTCTACAAGCCCGGCGGATAGGTTAAGCTGCTCGCTGCCGGGCTTGCCTCTGGACATATTGAGTTTTAGACCCAGTGATTTGCAGTGTATAAATGCTATATGGGCAAGTCTATACATTCTTACCAGTTCATCATGGGTCATATCAGCTAAACGCTTCATAAAATCCTCCAATGCTGTTATACCTGTATTGTGCCGCTAAAACCTTAAACAGTCAATAAGGATATCGATTTATGTAACATATATGATTTTCAGGGCAAATGGTGAGAGTTCTTGATAATGGTGTTATTATGCAGTATACTTTTATAAAAAGGCTGGAGGACAGAGCCATACATTATGTTAAACGCAGATAAACTCCGCAGTGCAATAGCTGAATCGGGCAATATTGTGTTTTTTGGAGGGGCTGGCGTATCGACAGAGAGCGGCATCCCTGATTTCAGGAGCAACAATGGAATATATGACGCAATACGGGGATTTGGCTATTCGCCTGAGATATTGCTTAGCCATGACTTTTTCATAAATAATACAGAGGTGTTTTACAGATATTATAAGCTTACACTTGCTAAAACGGGATTTAAGCCGAACGCAGCACACAATGCCCTTGCAAAGCTGGAAGCACTTGGAAAACTATCCTCAGTAATTACTCAAAACGTTGACGGACTCCATCAGATGGCGGGAAGCAAATGCGTTTATGAACTGCATGGATCCATATATAGGAATTACTGCATGAAATGCCACAGATTCTATGATATCAGACATATACATTCATCAGATGGCGTGCCGCTATGCGAATGCGGCGGAATAGTTAAGCCCGATGTTGTGTTGTATGGAGAGCAGCTTGACTGGAGCGTTGTCGATGAGGCGGTCAAGTCCATTATGGATGCCGATATGATGATAGTTGGCGGTACTTCGCTATCCGTTTATCCGGCAGCGTCCCTGGTAGATTATTACCAGGGGGATAGGCTTTTTCTTATTAATAAATCTTCAACCCCATATGATGGAAGGGCTGACGCAATAATCAACGGATCGATTGGAGAAATAATGCAGAGCGTGATTAGAGCTTAATTATCCTTGGCATAATAACGGAGAGGTGATTTATTATGGAGCTTCCACTTGGCTTTTTAATGGCCTTATCCAGGGATATTGAGGCACTGCGGTATTTTGCCGACATGGACGAGGACCGGCAGAAAATGGTTATAGAGGCTGCACGCCATGCCGAATCAAAGGCGGAAATGGATGGCATTGTACACAGGTTAAGGCCCGAAACGGATATGCCGGCTTATTTAAATCTGCCGCGGTCGCCTAAAGAGTTGTAGGAACTGGCATAAAAGGGCGCTGTAACGCCCTTTTAAATTGGCTATTACCCTATTCCTTATAGTTGGGGTTTAGCTGTATAGCTGGATATGGATTCCCAGTCATAACCGGTATTAAAGAGGAGTATTCATAATTTGGATTATAAAAGGGATCCCCATGGGAAAGCATGGTTCTGTATGAATCGTAGCATCTGATAAGGTCGTCCTTATCTGCGTCTTTATAGCTCATAAGTTCTCCATGATATAAAAAACGGGCAAAAGGCATAAATACGCTATGGAAATTATGCCTATAAAGCCGTATGCAAAGATCCATGTCATAACCGATAGATTTGAAGGTAGTATCAAAACATCCGATATTGAAGAATGTTTCAGAATTTATTGCCATACAGTACGCGCTTACCGCAGTTACATTTCTAATAGTGTTTATAAAGCGGTTTTTTGACTGACAGCCCAAGCCATCGGGCTGTCCCCTATATGGGCTGTCTGCCCAGCCGCCTAAGCCTATTACCATTCCAGCGCTGATAATATTGCCCTGACCGTCTACAAGCTTTGGACCTATCGCTCCTATACCTTTACGGGTCGCCTGCTCAATTATCAGCTCAAAAGCGTCGGGTGTTAATAATTCGCAGTATGGGCTCAGGAAGAGCAGCGTATCGGAGTGAATTTTAGAGGCCGCCCCATTAAGTGCTTCAGGCATACTGATTAAGGATTCGGATGGTATTATCCGCGCAGCCTTATTTTTATCAAGAATGGAGTAATATTTAGTAAGGCGCACATCTTTACTGCCCATGTCCGCTATTATAAACTCATATTCGTCATAGACGGTATTATCATCAACAGATTCTAAACAGCGCCTGAGCGGCTCATAAGCATTGAGCACGGGGATAATTATGGAAAGCCGTTTCCTTCTGCTTTGAGAAAATCTAGCGTGAAAGCTGCCCGGGTATAGGCCGGATGTTACATAAACGGACTTTAATCTGTCCTTTAATATCTTTTCTACGCATTTTCTTCCGGATACAGGGTCAATTTTTTCCTCGGCGTTTTCACGCGCTAAAATTATTTTTGGCACATGAACAACTCTGGCCGAGTTTTTGGCGCTCCTTAACGTGAAGTCGTATTCGTCACATGGACCGAGTCCCTTAAGCCCGCCTGACGACATATACAATTCCCTCGACATAATCATAGGCCTTCCAATGCTGTTATAGCTTAGCAGCGTTTCCATGCCGAATCCGGGTTTTAAAAGAGGTATGTGCTCACCATTGTCCGCAAGTACAATTTCATCGCCAAACGCGAGGTTACAGTTTCCATTATCGTTTACAGCCTTCACAAGTTCCATAAAGGCATTAGGCATAAGGATATCGCCGGGAGTTAAAAAAATGATCAATTCCCCGCTAGATTTCTCAAATGCCGCCTTAACTAGGCTTTTTTCGTTATCTATAGATACAATTAAATGCGTATTTGGCAATTCGCTGATTTTAGTAAGGTCTTTTTGGTTGTCTAAGGTAGAGGCAACACATAGCTCCCATTGGGTGTACTCCTGCTTTAAAATGGAATCAACGCTGGAAAGCATTGAATTACGTGCGCCCCCTCTGTATATAACTAATACGGAAACAAGCGGGGTCTTTCCCAGATCCTTCATGGTTGTCCTATCGATATAATTAGCGGGGTTAAATACGGCAGCCTGTCGCCGCGTCTCATCTCCCGAGTTTTTAACCGAACATACCGGCTTAACCTTATTATTCATAAGCAAACATCTCCATATAGGTATTGTTTACCTGTGTCGGAATTCATATACCAGTTAATTATATATTGTGGGGTTGATTAACTTCTAGCAGACATGTTTTTCATCTGGCTTGTAATTCGTGGAGGTTTTGCCCCAAACCCCGCCAAAGGGAACTTTTTGCAAAAAGTCCCCTTTGGAATCCCGAAAAACAGCGTTTGATTTTTAGTGTTTGAATTTTTATCGCTTGCTATCAAGATATCAAAGGCAGGGGTACACGCCGTCTACCCGCCTTCGGCGTCGCGATGCACTTATTCAGCGCATTGCGGGGTTAAAGGCCATGCGGTCTTCCGCTAAGTGCTATATAGTACTTAGCGAGGTTAACCCGCAAAACATGGCCTTCGGCAGCAAGCGACTATCAGGCCATATTTTGCTCTCAAGGTATCAAAAGGCCGGTGCACACGCCGCCGGCTTTTGATGGATTATACTTTTTGAGGATGTATCCAAGTTATCT
>UQXE01000049.1 GCA_900544965.1 uncultured Eubacteriales bacterium
GCCTTCCTTTATTGTACAGCTCAGCCCCACATTGTCAAGCAGGTTTGCATTTTCAGGCACATGCATGTTTCCGCTCCGTAATGATAACCGACTACAGGCGCGCTTCCAATCGCATATCCAAAGAAAATCGCGTTGAAAATAAAGTTCATATACATACGGCCGCGGCTTTGAACGGAACCTTCCGTACTGATCCGGATTGGCACAGGATATCTACTGGCCATCAATTATAAGCCGCGAAAGCTTTATCGCCATATCTACTCCGCCTACGGTGTAGCCGCAATATCCATAAACTCCGGTTAAAGGGGGAACTGCTAATAAAACCACTGGCAAGGAATCCGGATCTAAAAACATATCCCGCGCCAGCATATTGAGATTTTCCTCGAATGAATCTCTAAAAACCCTCGCATTAGGATATACCGACAGGAATCGCTTAAGCGTGGGATCGTCCAGCTCGGACCAGTCGCGGATAATAAGCGCCAGCTCTATACTGCGCTCAAACACGAGTCCGCTCTCCCTAAGTTCATTTAGAAAGTGCTCGGTCGGTTCAGATCCTGGCTGTAAAAAGGCGAGCATGGCGGTTAACCCCTCCCCGCACAAGGAAGACGCTGTAAGCCTGGATCCGTCCTTCATAACAAGACTAAAATCTTGAAGGGCGTTTTTCTGGAGCATATCATCAAGCCGGGCCTTTGGCATATTTATATTGCATTCTATTCTATCGCAAGGGTCAAGGCAAACTTCCTGAACATCGGCCAACTGGTTACCGTTTGGCAGCCGGTTGACAGCGACGAGGCGATAGGTTCCTGGCGCCAGTTTAATCTCGTCGTATTCATTCAGGATTAGTCCATTAAACCGCTGAAGCTCAAACGCCGTGCCGGTGAGGCGGCTAAGGCTCCAGTTAATGCCGTAACTCCATGTAAACGGAGCCTCGGAGCGCAGCGCCAGCGTTGCGCTGGACGCGTATGGGAGATCAGGCCAGGCCAAAACCCAGTCCTCTTGAGAACCAAAGAATTCAGCTCTTACGGTAACCGGATTCAGGCGTGCGCAAAGGCCTATCGCGCGGGCAAGGGCAACAAACAAGGCATTGTCGTTTCCAGGCGCAAGGCCGGTTATGGCATACCACTCCCTGCCCCTACCGCTGTTTGCTTCGGATACAATGGTTTTTGCCAGCATTTGAGGATGAGCGGCAAAGAACTCCCGCTCTGCGCCGGTCAGCGTTTCAGCCAATGCCGCACGCCATGGGCGGATCAACTCAATCCCAATGCGCGGTGATAGCAGATAATGTACATAGACCGGCTCATTGCCCTGATATAACGGAAGAAAGCGCAGCGCGTGATCCAGGTGATGATTCAAAACATCAGCGGATGTATCGCGCAAATCCTTCTCTTCCAGCGTATCCAACAGCCTTTTGGCCCAATAAACACGTTCGGCAGGCTGCCAAAGCATAAAACGCCCGATCTCCGCAACGTTTCCACACGCGGTTTTCAATACCTGCTCTAAGTCCTCACTAGGCGCGTATTGATCACAAAAGTCTTTAAAGTATCCAGCCAGCCTATTAGCTCTCAATATATTGGCAGTCCTGATCCTTTCACGGTTATGACGTTGCTGGGCGCCGTTAATCGAGTCCGCTGTTTTAATTTTAACGTCCGCCTTCGGTGCTAAAAACTCCCTGAAGCCGACGTAAGCCTCTCTTAATCCTTTTAGCACAAGCTTTACATGGATGTCTCCGCCCGGAGGAATGTCCGCTATAGCTAAGCGCGATTCAAAAGCAGCCTCAATATGCAGACTGCCGCACCCGCAGGCTATCGACACTTTGCCATGCCTGTCAGCCTTTAGGACCGCAATGGTCTGAAAGGCCGCCATATTAAGAACCTGTAGACGCAGCAGTGCTCCCATGGCCGGCGTTCCGTCTTCGTTTTGCACAGTAAAGGTGATTTCGCGGGTTACTGCGTAGCGATGGGTCTCATTGTAAAGATACGCACCGGCCCGGCGCTCAATCAAAGTTTCCTTTTTTAACCCTGGTCCGATGTAATCCGAAAACGCGCGGGTATGTATCAGCATTGCCCTGGAAGCCGCGCGAACAAACCAGCCGTGGTCAAGAATTGGTTCCGGCTCGCAGGCCCCCAGGAATTTCCATTCTCCGTTCACGTAAACCTCCACCCAGGCGTGGTTATCGTCGCAATGGCTCCATAAGGGCGCGTAAACCTGGCGCGCCGGAATGCCTAGGCTGCGAAAGACTGTTACCGCAAATACCGATTCTTCTCCACACCTGCCTTTTCCGGAACGGTAGGCCGTCATCGGCCCCTCGGTCCTGTCGCTGGACGCCTGATATGTGACGTGCTCGCAGCACCAGAGATTGATTTCCAGTATAGCGCGTTCCAGCGGCAGATCCCGAACACGTTCGACGACTTTCGCGTAGAAAAAGTCGCGGCAGGGCTCAAGCGTCTCTGAATTGACCCTGGGACACAGGATGAAGTGGAAAAATATATCCTCAGGAATCACTTGGTTCCAAATATTCTCCTGAAACACCCTCAGCGAGTGCGCGGCTTCACGCTCCATCTCAACAAAGGGCACTGTAACGGCGTCGGTATATGGAAGCGTTCCGTATAAATATTCAAGGCACAGCTTAAGATCGCCATAAGCGCGGCTGACACCGTGCTCAATCCGTTTGCGTATCAAAACCGGCATTGACTGCAAGGCGCTCTGAAATTTGGCGGCTGAATAGGATTTTATTGCTTCCGAAAACATGGATACATACCTCGCTCTATCATCTATGGTTTTAGTGTAACCCTCAGCACAGTATCCACATTATCCGGCAGAATGGGGCTGGGGCCTAAGTCGGCGAAGGCAAGCTCGGGATAGTCGCTGTGTACCCAGCTGGTGGAAACAGGAACCTCGCATCCTGTCGCAAGCATACGGATTGAATCCAGCTGTTCTGGATCGATACCCGTTAACGGAAGCGGACCCAGGGTATTTTCAAAGATATGGAGATAGAGTTCGTTCCCCTTTCTTGTTATCCTCCCCCAGTCCGGCTTTTCAATGCCGGAAGGCCCGCAGCCATAGACGCTGTCGCTGTTGAATTTCATCCATCGGCCGATTTCCCCAAGAACCTTCACGGACGCTTCCGGAAGGTTCCCATTGGGGTCGGGGCCGACGTTTAATAAAAAATTGCCGCCCTTGGATACACATTCTACCAGCTTGTGAATCAACATGGAGGCAGGTTTAAAGTCGCGGTCGGTCGCGTGGTATCCCCAGTTGCGGTTCATTGTCGCGTTAGCCTCCCAATAAACAGGCAGCCCGTTTGGATCCATAAGCCCATAAGGCGGAATAAACTGCTCGGGGGTAACGAAATCGCCATGATAAGTTGTAGGGTTTCCCTGTGCAAGGGAACCATATCCTTCACCGCTGCATTCTAAACGATTGTTTATTATAACCTGCGGCTGAAGCGTACGAACCATCTCAATCAGTTCAGCGGCTTTCCATGCGTCGCCGCGCATCGCGTCATAAGAAAAATCGAACCAAAGAATATCCAGCTTGCCATAATTGGCGCATAGTTCGCGTATTTGGCCATGCATGAACGTCAAGTAACGGCTCCAATCCCTGCCTTCGTTGCCGCACTCGGCGTGATTGCGCATTGGATGGTTTCTATCGCCGTAATGTGGATAATCCTCATGATACCAGTCCAACAGCGAATAGTACAGACCTGCTCTTAGTCCCTCGGCGCGGGCAGCCTCAAGAAATTCCGCAACCAGATCCCGGCCGCACCGCGTATTTGTAGATTTGAAGTCTGTATACCCACTGTCAAAAAGACAAAAGCCGTCGTGATGCTTGGCTGTTAAAACGACATAGTTCATGCCGGCCTCTTTGGCAAGCCGCACCCATTTTTTGGGGCAAAAATCCCTTGGATTGAACTCGTAGAAATACCTCATGTATTTTTCTTTTGGTATTTGCTCAAAGCTGCGTACCCATTCCCCGCGGGCTGGTATGGAATAAAGCCCCCAATGGATAAACATGCCAAAACGGGCGTCAAGGAACCATTTCATGCGAGCTTCATATGCATCGCGGTTAAAAGTGTACATTGTAGTTGACCTCCCCGTGTGTAATCTGGTTAAAGCTTTAATTTGTACTAACTCACGCAAGGCCGCCGCGCCTTACTAAATTGTTTAAGGTTATATGGTAGGGGCATTTCTTCCGCAGGGTTGGCAACGCCCTTTTATCCCTGGGATAATGGTAAGACCCGCATACGCGCCGACTAACCTACGAGCCTTCCGTTACCTGCAGCCAAATTTTGCTTGCGGAGGATGTTATCATATACTCCCGCGGTCCTGGCCTGCATGATTCTTCTGCACGCCGTTTCGTTATGTATCGCGAAATATGGAGTACAATCGATTTATATAGACCCGACTCAACGCGCGGTCATAGCTGCCGGTTTTAAACATATCGCCAATTTTCAGCATCCTGGGCGCATTCATGTTTCTAACGCTATTAATCAGCTAAGCCGCGCGCTACTTTGCCTATATAATCACAGTCTATCATATTAAACCGGTCTTCCGGCGGATAAAGGCAGCTCCCATAATATATGGAGCGATTGCCGCTGACGGAAGTATCATTAAGGGATTTATGCGCGGCCAAATGAATCTGATCGCACCCGGTTTGAGCTATTATACGGTCCATATTTCGCAGGGTTATCCCCGCTCCTGGAAGTATCTGAATGCGGCCGGCAGCATATTGAATCATCTCCCGTACCGTATCGGCGCCGTAAAAAACATCGGGTTCCTGGCCGCTGGTTAAAACCCTCGTGATCTTTAGGTCGATTAGTGCATCCAGCGTCGCCTTCCAGTCTGGAACTACGTCAATAGCCCTATGAAATACGGTTTCCTTGCCAGCGTCCTGTGCAATTTCGGCCAGGACGCGAGTGCGGTTGTAGTCAAGAGAGCCGTCCGGATTGAGAAAGCCGAATACCAGGCCGTCCGAACCATTGGCCAGCAGCGCATGCGCGTCTTCGACAGCGGTTGCAAATTCAGCATTGGTGTAGCAAAAGCCCCCTTCGCGCGGCCGAACCATGGTCATGATGCTCATGGAAGTTTCGCGCTTCGCCACCCGCAGGGAACCAATGGAAGGCGTAAGCCCTCCGTGGAACAGGTTGCTGTTAAGCTCAACCCGCTGTGCGCCCGCTTTATGGGCCTGGATTACATCGTCAGCGCTGCCACAGCAGACTTCTAGAATCAGACGTTTCATTAATAACCTCACGATAAAATCAAAATTATTTTTAATATTGATATTATAATAATCATCGCTGAATATGTCAATAACGCTTGACATATTATTAATATCATCATATACTTCATACTGAAAAGAGGATTTTTAATAACTTTATGTTAATAATTTCGTTTTACATACAACAACAGTCGGAGGGGTTAAGTTGAACTTAAGTCAGAGAATGGATCGCGAGCTAATGCGGCGGAACAATATGAGGCTGATCCTAGCTTCGGTGCTGAAGGCTGGTGAAGTATCCAGAGCATGCCTGGCTGAGTCAACTGGAATGAGCGCTATGTCGGTTGGCCGTATCGCCGACGAGCTGATCGGGCGGGGACTGTTGCAGGAGCGGGAAAAATCGGAGGTAAAGCAAAACGCGGCGGGGCGACCGCCAAAGGCGCTGTCGCTGCCAATAGACAAGCTTTTGTGCTGCGGCGTATATTTGGATAAGCGTATTCTGTATTTGGGCATAACGGATCCTTTGGGAAACCTTAAGGACATGGAAGCGGTTCCGTATGCTTCGGATGGGGAATTGCTGCCTGAGCGGGTTCTGCCATGGATTGCGGAACAGATCGGCGCATATCTCAATAAATGGAGGGGAAAGGGTCTGCTGAATAAGGTGGGCGTCGCCGTTCCTGGTATTGTTGATATCCATAAGGGCGATATGCTCTTTTCCGCCAACCTTCATTGGAGGAATGTCGCAGTCACCGAACATCTCAAAGAACGCTTGCCGGATTATTGCTTTTATCTTGAGAACGATACAAAGGCGTTGGCTCAGGCTGTCTATCGCTTTAGAAATGAGGCTGACACACAAAATATGGTGCTTCTAAGCCTGGGCGACGGCATTGGTTCGGCCGCTATTCTAAACGGTCAGATTTGCCGTTCCGCTCAAAACATGGCTGGCGAAATCGGTCATATCATTCTGAATCCGGCGGGAAAGGTCTGTGAGTGCGGACAGACCGGATGTCTGCAGACCAACCTGGCCCAAAGCGCCATTTTGAACGAGGCGCGGAGCGTTTATCCGGATATCACAATGGATGAGCTGTTGACGCGCTCAAGACGTGGAGAGCCATTTGCGGCGGCGTTGATCAACCAGGTGGTGGGCTATATCTCAACAGCAATCAATCTGCTCGCCAACACCTATGCGCCGGAAGTGATAGTGTTAAGCGGCAGTACCATCTGGGATCATCCGCTTCTATGCAGTATGGTTGAACGAAATTATAGAAACCGCCTCAATGAATATATGCAAGACGCCTTCAAGCTCAGATTTGACGCCTTTGGTATCAGCGGATATATAGTCGGCGCAGGCGCGATTGCATTTGAGCGTGTTGTTGACGCACTTTGCGTCGTATATGCGTAATGGGCTTAGACATGCCATACATTAACCGTTCGTGGCGATTTTGCAGCAAGCGTCCGTATGAGCATAATTTGGCATGGCGGTTGCGCTCAAAACGCACGCGCGAATAAATGGATACGGCGTTAGACGCCGGACTGCTTAAACACCGAAAGTTAACCTAAAGAAACACAGGGACGAAAGCAATATGTTTCATACTAAAATAATTATAGCAAGCTCTTTGAAGGAAGTAGGCCGGATGGCGGCGGACCTGTTTGAACAGGTGATCAATAATAAGCCCTGGTGTGTGGTCGGGCTGGCGACAGGTTCAACTCCTCTCCCCCTGTATCGTGAGCTGATCGCTCGTGATAGGGCGGGGCGCCTCAACTTTTCACGCGCACGCTCCGTAAACCTGGATGAGTATAAGGGGCTTTCTCCCGACCATCCACAGAGCTTCCGCCGCTTTATGCAGGAAAACCTATTTGCTCATATCTCAATAAAACAGGAAAACATCCTTTTCCCGGATGGCCTTACCCTAAATGCCGAAGCTATGTGTAAGGATTATGAGCGGCGGATTGAGGCCTGGGGCGGCATTGAGCTTCAGTTGCTTGGGATTGGACATAACGGGCACATCGGTTTTAATGAACCCTGCGATCATTTTCCAAACCATACGCATGAGGTAAAGCTTTCGGCAGTTACAAGAAACGCCAATAAAAGGTTTTTCCCGTCATTGGATGAAGTGCCGAAGGCGGCCTTCACTATGGGCGTTGGAACTGTTATGTCGGCAAGAAAGATCGTTATGCTGATTACCGGAGGTGATAAAGCGGAAATTTTAAATAGGGCATTTTTCGGGCCGGTTACTCCTGAGGTTCCAGCCTCGATTCTGCAGTTTCATCCCAATGTTACCTTGATTGCGGATGAGGCCGCATACGGTTCGCTTCAACGGCAAGCTTAGCCACGATATTTGGAGGTGTATCAATGAATTACTTGGGAATCGAATATAAAATAGAGAATAAACCCCTCCTGGATGAGTCGTTTGTCCCGTTCGGGGTGTGGATGGAAGCATATTTGAAAGAGGCGGAACATCCTTTTTCGGTGGCAATCCAGCGTGATAAGGGCGCTGTTTCCGTATTCCATTCCTTCCTGAGGGACGACGCCTTTTCAGAGGCTAATGATCGTTATGTCGAGCGGCTGGTAAAGTTCCTGTTATGGAGTATAGGCGGGTTCCGCGTATATCTCTGCGGATGCGACGGTCAGGCAAAAAGGCTTAAAGAAGCTTATAAAGAGGGTTATGCGCGCTCCTTTGACTCGCGCTTCATGGAGGACGTCTATGAGCGTCCATTTGAAATCGTGATTACCGATGAGGCCCATTTTCCTGAACAACAGGAGCTAAGCCTGCCGATTGGAGGCCATTTGAACGGATGCCGTATCGGGTTTGACGCCGGAGGTTCTGACCGTAAGGTATCCGCTGTAGTCGATGGCGAGACCGTCTATTCCGAGGAAGTAGTCTGGCATCCAAAACTTTCTAAGGATCCACAGTATCAGTTTGACGGTATCGTAGACGCGTTTAAGACCGCCGCCGCTCATATGCCAAGGGTTGACGCAATCGGGGTTTCCTCTGCCGGCGTTATAATCGGCAACAGTCCCATGGTCTCCTCCCTTTTCATCAAAATTCCGCGTTCGCGCCGTGATGAGGTAAAATCGATCTACGAGCGCGCTGCAAGGGAAATAGGCGATGTGCCTATTGCTGTGGCAAACGATGGCGACGTAACCGCCCTTGCGGGCAGCATGAGCTTAAAATCCGGTTATGTAATGGGGTTGGCCATGGGCACGTCAGAGGCGGCCGGGTACGTTTCGCACAACGGCAACATGTCGGGCTGGCTCAATGAATTGGCATTTGCGCCCGTTGATCTGAACGAAGAGGCGGCGCGAGATGATTGGTCGGGTGATGTTGGCGTTGGCTGCGGGTATTTTTCGCAGGATGCGGTTATCAGGCTTGCCCCCAGGGCGGGTATTGCGCTGTCAAACGGTTTGAGTCCTGCTGAAAAGCTACGCGAAGTACAGGAGCTGGCCGGTCAAGGAAAGGAATGCGCACAGGCCATTTTTGCATCAATAGGCGTTTATCTGGCCCATACGCTGGCTTTATACAGCAGATTTTATGCGATAAGCTATCTTCTCGTGCTGGGCCGCGTAGCCTCAGGCGTTGGCGGAGAACTAATTGTTTCGGAATGTAATCGCGTCCTCAGAGAGGAACATCCAAAGCTTAGCGAGTCAATTCGCGTTATGCTGCCCGACGAGAGGACGAGGCGAATCGGCCAGTCGGTTGCGGCGGCAAGTTTGCCCGAAATTCGCTAAGGAGGCCGGCATGTTTTTTAGAAACGCCTTTATTTTTACAAGGGATGCATCCTTTGTCCATGGAAGCTTTCGGGTGGAGAACGGAAAATTTGCCGAGGTTTTTTGCACGGCCGTCAACGGAGACGGCATTGATCTGAATGGAGCGTTCGTTATTCCGGGCCTGGTAGATATTCATATCCACGGCAATTCAGGCGCGGACTTCTCTGACGGCGACCGCAACGGACTTATCACAATGGCAAGATATCTTGCTAAAAACGGCGTTACCTCTTTTGCGCCGGCATCTATGACGCTCCCCTATGAAATACTGGAAGCGGCTTTTATTAACGCGTCGGGATTTGAGCATGAACGCGCCGGTGATTGCTCAAGACTGATGGGAATTCACATGGAAGGTCCTTTTTTCTCAGAAAAGAAAAAGGGAGCGCAGAACGGAGCGTTCCTAAAGCTGCCGGATTATATAGCGTTTAAGCGGCTATATGACGCGAGCAACGGGCTTTTACGTATTGTTGATATTGCGCCGGAGCTAAAAGGCGCTCAAACGTTTACCGCGCTTGTAAGCAAACTCTGCACGGTTTCCGCCGCGCATACGGATGCGGACTATGAGGAAGCCACGGCTGTATTTTCAGCGGGCGCAACGCACCTTACGCATCTATTCAATGCAATGCCGCCGCTTCACCACCGCAGTCCAGGCGTTATCGGCGCGGCCGCCGAACAGAGCAATGTAATCGCTGAGCTTATCTGCGATGGACATCATGTGCATGAAAGCGCGGTACGTATGGCGTTTAAACTGTTTCCCCGCCGTATCTGTCTGATATCCGACGCCCTGCGCTGCTGCGGAATGCCGGATGGAACCTATATGTTGGGCGGACAAGACGTGAATTTAAAGGGCGGTGTAGCAAAGCTTGCGGACGGCACCATTGCAGGCTCTGCGGCAAACCTTTATACCTGCATGAAAACCGCTGTAGCCTTTGGAATACCAAGGGAGCAGGCGGTGCTTTCATCAACATTAATCCCGGCCAGGCAAATCAGGAGGGAGAATGAAATCGGCTCAATCGAGCCGGGCAGATTCGCGGATTTTATTATTTGCGATGAAGCGCTTAATAGGAAAGCGGTTTATTTAGAAGGCCGAATCATATAAACCTTACTCTTATTCAAGTTACCCTTAACAGAAAAATGCGATTAAATTTATCCAGTAAAGCTTTAGTACATAATAGGTAACTAGGAGTCCAAAACTTTCGATAACACAACGCTACATTTAGGGCTTTAAGAGATTAATAGTTATGACAAGAGCCCTGCATTAATATTAACCTGGAATGGGTTAACAGGCTATGTGTTTCTATGGCAAACGGTTCAGACCGCAGCATTATATTCCATATTCCACTTCGTTAAACGCAGTTTGCTATATATTAGGCCAGACTTTCTCTTACGGACATAGGCCTTTCGCTAAGCGCTGTTCAGCGCTTAGCGAGGTTAACCCGCAAAAAAGGCCATAGGCCTTTCGCTAAGTGCTTGATCAGCACTTAGCGAGGTTAACCCGCAAAAGCCGGCCTTCGGTTGCAAGCAACTATCAGGCCGGCTTTTGCT
>UQXE01000050.1 GCA_900544965.1 uncultured Eubacteriales bacterium
GGTTCTAAGCCGCCGGAGGCACAGCCGGCGTGTACGGCCAAAATTACACCTTGCGGATGCGTGAGCGGTGAGCTTAACGCATCCGGAGAAACTCACAAAACGGAGCAATCCGTTTTGTGAACCGCCTATGGCGGTAATAGGTTCTAAGCCGCCGGAGGCACAGCCGGCATGTACGGCCAAAGGTGTTATTCTTCCGCTTCCGGTTCGGCTTCGACGTCGTCCTCGGCCTTAGCCACCAGCGCCACGCTGGCCACGCGGGTGCCCTCGTCCACGCGCATCAGCTTTACGCCCTGGGCATAGCGGGATATAACGCTTATATTCTCAATGCCAGTGCGTATCACCGTGCCGTCGTCGCGTATCAGCATAAGGTCCTCGTCGCCCACGCACAGCCGCATGGACCTCAAAGGCCCTGTCTTGTCGGTGATATTTATGCCGATTAACCCCTTGCCGCCGCGGCGCTGCACGCGGAACGCGGCCTCGTCGGTGCGCTTGCCGATCCCGTTTTCCGTAATGAACAGCACGTAACCGCCTGGGACGACCTTGGCGGCGTCTATCACAGCGTCGCCTTCGTCAAGGACGATGGATCTAACCCCGGTGGCCGTGCGTCCCATAGCCCGAACGTCGCTTTCATGAAAACGTATGCATTTGCCGTCCTTTGTGGCAAGCATTATATCCTCGTTGCCGTCGGTCATCATCACGCTTATCAGCTCGTCGCCCTCGGGCAGGTTCTGCGCGATAATGCCGCCCTTTCTTATATTGTCAAACTCGCCCATGGCCGTTTTTTTGATTACCCCGTTTTGAGTGGCCATGATCAGGTATTCGCCCTCAACCTCGGGCGTGACAGGGAATACGGCGGTAACCTTTTCCCCGCCCTGGAGCTGGAGCAGGTTGACTATGGCGGTTCCCTTTGCCGTTCTCGACGCCTCGGGGATGCCGTAGCACTTCATGCGGAAAGCCCTGCCCTTATTGGTAAAAAACATTATATTGGAGTGTGTGGAAGTAACAAATATGCGCTCTACAAAATCCTCCTCGCGCGTCGCCTGTCCGGCTATACCGCGCCCGCCCCTGCGCTGGCTGCGGTAGGTGTCCGAAGCGATGCGCTTGATATAGCCCAGGTGAGTGAGGGTTATTACCATCTCCTCCTCCTGGATTATATCGTCCAGGTCAATGTCGTCCAACAGCTCGGTTATCTCGGTGCGCCGCGGATCGGCGAATTTATTGCGTATTTCGGTTACCTCGCCGCGGATTATGCCCAAAAGCTTGTTCTCGTGTGCAAGTATGGATTCAAGGTGTTCCACCAAAGCGCACAGGTCCTTATGCTCGTTCATGAGCTTCTCGCGCTCAAGGCCGGTAAGCCGCTGCAGGCGCATGTCAAGTATTGCCTGGGCCTGCCTTTCCGAGAGGTTGAAGCGCTGAATCAGGCGTTCCTTGGCCGCTGCTCCATTTGGCGACGTCTTTATAAGCTCCACGACCTCGTCGATATTGTCAAGGGCGATGATGAGCCCGTTTATGATATGCAGCCTCTCTCGCGTCTTTTCAAGGTCAAAATGCGTACGCCTGGTTACTACGGACTTTTGGAACTCCAGGTAATGATACAGCATCTCCCTAAGATTAAGCACCTTTGGCTCGCCGTCGACGAGCGCCAGCATGATCACGCCGAAGGTGTCCTGCATCGACGTGTGCTTATAGAGCTGGTTGAGCACCACGTTGGCGTTTACGTCGCGCTTAAGCTCGATCACTATCCGCATTCCTTCGCGGTCGGTTTCGTCGCGCAGGTCGCTGATGCCCTCGATCTTTTTGTCGTGCACAAGCTCGGCTATGCGCTCGACAAGCCGCGCCTTGTTCACCTGATATGGTATTTCGGTTACGATAATGCGCGCGTGGCTGGGCTTGTACTGCTCGATCTCCGCCCTTGCGCGTACGACTATCCGGCCGCGTCCGGTCCTGTAGGCCTGCTTTATGCCGCCGGAACCCATTATAACGCCGCCTGTGGGGAAATCCGGGCCGCTGATATACGCCATAAGCTCCTCAACGGTTATCTCGGGATTGTCTATCATGGCGCAGAGGGCGTCGATGGTTTCGCCCATGTTATGCGGGGGTATATTGGTCGCCATGCCTACGGCGATTCCGCCGGACCCGTTTACAAGCAGGTTGGGAAAGCGGCAGGGCAGCGTCAATGGCTGGGTTTCCGTTTCGTCGAAGTTGGGGCCAAAATCAACGGTGTTCTTTTCAATGTCCCGAAGCATTTCGGAGGTGATCTTGGCCATGCGCGCCTCGGTATAACGCATGGCGGCCGCTCCGTCGCCGTCTATGGAGCCGAAGTTGCCGTGCCCCTCCACAAGCATGTAGCGCATGGAAAACGGCTGGGCCAGCCGCACAAGCGCGTCGTATACGGCGGTGTCGCCGTGGGGGTGGTATTTGCCCAGCACGTCGCCCACTATGCGCGCGCATTTTCTGAACGGCTTGTCGGGCTGAAGGCCAAGCTCGTCCATCGAGTACAGTATGCGCCTGTGGACGGGCTTGAGGCCGTCGCGCACATCGGGGAGCGCGCGGTTGATTATTACGGCCATGGAGTACGAAATGAAGGATTTTTTCATCTCGTCCACTATGTTTACGGGCAATATCCGTGAATCATTGGGTGTATCGCTCATGAAAACCTCGCTTTTAAGGTAATTTTATATTGCGTCATGGATTTGCGGACACCGTCATAAATAACCGCGCCCGCGCGTTTTTGCCCTGTACTTTTTATTCGTACCAGCTGATTTCTCCGCTGTCTTCCATTGCTACGCGAAGATGCCTAAGCCCGCACATGCTCAGCTTACCGTCGGCTCTGGCGACTATGGCCGAGCCGCTGGCTCCGTCGAATACAAACTGTAAGACATGCACCGTTTCCGGCTGCTCGTACGTATCCCTGGGCCTTTTTTTATACAGTGCCTTGCAGATATAATTCATTTTAATAAACCTCCCAATAATTATTGTTATGTGTAAATCGTTGACTGTACCGGTATACAGTCTATACGTCCAGATCGGCCACCAGCTTGGAATTCATCTCTATGAACTCGCGCCTTGGCTCCACCTTGTCGCCCATGAGCACGGTAAATATGGCGTCCGCCATCATGGCGTCCTCAAGCTCCACGCGCATCATTATGCGCGTCTCGGGATCCATGGTGGTATCCCAGAGCTGTTCGGCGTTCATCTCGCCCAGGCCCTTATAGCGCTGGATCACGGGCTTTGGCTCGCGCCCTATCTCATTGAGCAGCGCCTCCAGCTCCTCGTCCGAGTACACGTAGCGCTGCAGCTTTCCCTTTGTCACCTTATAAAGCGGCGGCTGGGCGATGTAAACGTATCCGTGTTCGACCATGGGCCGCATATGCCTGTAGAAAAAGGTGAGCAGCAGCGTACGGATATGGCTGCCGTCCACGTCCGCGTCCGTCATGCATATGATCTTGTGGTACCTGAGCTTTGTCTCGTCAAATTCCTCGCCCATGCCCGCTCCAAACGCCGTAATCATGGCCTTTATCTCGGCGTTTCCCAGCATCTTGTCAAGCCGCGTCTTTTCAACGTTTAATATCTTGCCCCTAAGCGGCAGTATCGCCTGAAACCGCCTGTCCCTGCCAAGCTTCGCGCTGCCGCCGGCCGAATTTCCTTCAACAATGAACAGTTCGCACAGGGCCGGGTCCTTTTCCTGGCAGTCGGCCAGCTTGCCTGGAAGGGCGGTTGAATCGAGCACGGTCTTCCTTCTCGCAAGCTCCCGTGCCTTTCGCGCCGCGTCGCGCGCGCGCGACGCGGTTATGCATTTATCGATAACCGTGCGTGCCATCTGGGGATTTTCCTCAAGATATACAGAAAGTCCGCCGCCCACGGCCGAATCCACGAGCGGACGTACGTAAGCGTTGCCAAGCTTCGCCTTTGTCTGCCCCTCAAACTGGGGTTCCGTAAGCTTTACGCTGATTATCGCGGTAAGCCCCTCGCGCACGTCCTCGCCGGACAGGTTGGGGTCGCTTGGCTTGAGCAGGCCGTATTTTCTGGCATAGTCGTTCATAACCCTGGTTAGCGCGGACTTGAATCCCACAAGATGGCTTCCGCCCTCGATGGTTGGTATGTTGTTTGCAAAGGTAAATATGTTTTCGCTGTAACCATCGTTATACTGCATGGTTATCTCGATGGAAGCGTTCTGTTCCCCGCCTTCCTCCTCCTTTTTTGTTTCAAAATAGATGGGAGGGCGGTGAAGCACCTCTTTATTGATGTTGAGGTATTCGACGAACGACACGATGCCGCCCTCATAGCAGAACCGTTCGGATCTTTCCATTCCCTCGCGCTCGTCTGTCACGGTTATGGACACGCCCTTATTCAAAAAGGCCAGCTCGCGCATCCTCGCCGCAATGGTTTCATAGTTGTAGTCTACCGAGTCGAATATCTCTGAGTCGGCAAGATACGTCTGCTTGGTTCCCGTAACGCTGGCCGGGCAGTCGCCGGTTATTGAAACCGGCGCCAGCGGGTCGCCGCGCCTGTAGCTCTGGCTGTAAACGTGGCCGTTCCTGCGCACCTCCACGGTAAGCCATTCGGACAGCGCGTTGACCACGCTCATGCCCACCCCGTGAAGGCCGCCCGACACCTTGTAGCCGCTTCCGCCGAACTTGCCTCCGGCGTGCAGCACGGTCATGGCTACCTCAAGCGCGCTTTTTCCCATCTTTTCGTGATAGTCCACGGGTATGCCGCGCCCGTTGTCCTCAACCGATACCGAGCTGTCGGGATGAATTGTTATCAATATGTCGCTGCAAAAGCCGCCCATGGCCTCGTCGATGGAGTTATCCACCAGCTCGGCAATGAGGTGGTGAAGGCCCCTTTGATCGGTAGAGCCAATATACATGCCCGGCCTGCGGCGAACCGCCTCCAACCCTTCAAGCACCTGTATTTGGGAAGCGTCGTAGCTCTGTGTTTCGTTCATGATATACCTTCCTCTTATAAAAATGGGTTGTTATAAATCCGATTTGCCCGCTGGCATGGCCGTATCAGCCCCGCGCTGCCTGATTGACCCGCGCAGGCAGTCATAGGCGGCAAAGCGCTTGCCCTCAAGCCCCTCCAGGGAGGTGCAGGTCAGCAGGCACTGGCAGCCCTCGGCCGCGTCCAAAAGCGCGCGCCTGCGCCCTGAGTCGAGCTCTGAAAACACGTCGTCTAAAAGCAGCACCGGCGGCTCGCCCCTGGCGCTTAGCGCAACGGCTATCTCGCTTAGCTTCATCGAAAGCGCCGCCGTGCGCTGCTGGCCCTGGGAGCCGAAGCACCGCGCGTCCGTTTCATCGACTATCACCGCGATGTCGTCGCGGTGCGGCCCAACGCCCGTAAAGCCCCTGCGCGCGTCCTCGCAAGCGCCCGCCTTCAGAGCGCCGCGTATCGCCTGCTCAGCGTCCGGATCAGGTTTAACCGACGGCACATACTCAAGCCTCAGCCGCTCGCCGCCCGATATTACCGAGTGAATACGGGCCGCCTCGCCGGACAGGCCCTCCATAAACCGCGCCCGCCGCTCCATTATATCCGCGCCCAGAGCGGCAAGCTGAACATCCCACATCAGCAGCCGGTCCATATCCAGACTGAGCTTTCTGTCCTTTAAAAGCGCGTTTCGCTGCTTGAGCGCGGCGTTGTACTGCTGAAGGCTGAAAAAATACGCGGGATACAGCTGGCTAAGCGCCATGTCTATAAACCGGCGCCTTTCGGCGGGCGGACCTTTCACTATGTTCAGGGTCTCCGGAGCGAACATCACGGAATTAAGCGTGCCCATCAGATCGCCCGCGCGCCTGAGCTGGCTGCCGTTGACAAACAGGCGCCTGGGTCCGTCCGAGGGGTTTTTGACCTCTATTCGGGACGTTCCCGCCCCGCTTTTCAGGTCAACCCCTATATAAAACGCGGGGGCGCCGTGCCTGATCAGCCGTCCGTCGCTCGCCGTGCGGTGGGAGCGGGCAAAGGTGCAAAAGAACACCGCTTCCAGCAAGTTGGTCTTTCCCTGGGCGTTTTCCCCTGTAATTACGTTAAGCCCGGGCGACAGCTCGATGGATTCAGACTCATAGTTTCTGAAATTGGATAGTTTCAGCCGAGTGATATTCAATACGGTCAGCCTTACTGTTTTTTTTATTATAGCATAACCTGCTGTAAAATTCAAGCAACATAATATTATAATGAAAGGTACGTTGATTTTGAGCCCAGCATCAGGAATTAAGCGTCTTCAAGCGAATCCGTGCGCGGTTTATGCTGTATATTGAAGATATAACGCGGCTGCCGGGTGCGTTTCAATACCAGTTGCCGCCATAGGCGGTTCAAAACATGGCTGCTCCGCTTTTTGAGTTTCTCCGCGCGCGTTAAGCTCACCGCTCACGCATCCGTAAGGTTCTAAGCCGCCTGGGGGGAAAGCCCCATGTAGGCCGTATAGTCCGGATTGCCAAAATTTCGCTATGTTAACGGTTAATTCACCGCCTTTACACACTTTTACATACAAAATGAACAACGTCTATGATATAATGTGAAAAATGATATTTTGCACCATACCGGTGATTGAGGAGACAATGATGAAAAAGTGCACCATCGGCGGCCAGGCCGTCATGGAAGGCGTAATGATGAAGTCGCCGCAGGGCATCGCCATGGCGGTGCGCAGGGAGGACGGCTCCATAGTAAAGGAGTTTAAGCCCTATCAGTCCAAAGCCAAGAAGGGGACGTTTCTGGGCTTTCCCATAGTGCGCGGCGTGGTGGCGTTTGTCGAATCGCTCCAGGTCGGGATGAAAACCATCACGCGTTCGGCCGAGCTGGCGGGCATAGAGATGGACGAGGAGCCTACAAGGTTTGAAAAATGGCTGTCAAAGGTGTTTGGCAAATCGGTGGAGAAAATTGTAATCGGCATCGCCGTGGCGCTCGCGCTTGTAATGTCGGTAGGCCTGTTTATGCTGCTGCCAACTCTGGCCGCCGACCTGATATTCGGGCCGGAGGTGTCGTCCGCGTGGAAAAGCCTTACGGCGGGCGGGGCGCGCCTGCTGATATTCCTTGGGTATATAGTCCTTGTGTCACAGATGAAGGATATAAAGCGCGTGTTCATGTACCATGGCGCCGAGCACAAGACCATCGCCTGCTACGAGGCCGACGAGGAGCTTACCCCTGAAAACGCGAGAAAGCACAAAAGGCTGCATCCCAGATGCGGAACCAACTACCTGTTCCTTGTCATGGCGGTTTCTATCCTGTTCTTCTCAGCCGTAGGCTGGAGCGACAACAAGCTGATCCTGTTTGGGTCGCGCATAGTGCTCCTGCCCGTTGTGGCGGGCTTCTCCTACGAGGTGCTGCAGCTTGCGGCCAAGTACGACAACATCCTTACAAAGATAGTTCGCGCCCCGGGCATGGCGCTGCAGCTCATTACCACAAAGGAGCCGACCGACGACATGCTGGAGGTGGCGATAGCATCCTTCAACGTGGCGATGGATCCGCAAATACTGGTTCGCGAAAGCGAGGAAGCCGCCGCAAAGGCCCAGGCGGACAAGGCTGCGGAAGCAGGCGAGGGCGATGAAAACGCGCCGGCCCCCGCCGCGGAAACGGCCGTGTGCGGAGGAAACGCATAGCTGCCATAAACGGCGGCTTGCATTTAATTATGATCGAATTTTCAGGTGAAAACACCATACATGAGGTGAGAAGTGCGCTAAAGGGCGCGCTTTTTGCCGCCGCGCAAGAGGAAGCGGCCGGTCAGGCGGCCATAATGCTTGAGGCTGTAACAGGGATGGACGAACTTGAACTGCTGCTCAGGCGCGGCGAACGGCTTGACCCAATAAAGCTTGCCGAGCTTAAGCGCATGACGCGGCGCAGGCTTTCAGGGGAGCCGCTTCAGTATATCCTTGGCGAATGGGAGTTCATGGGGCTTAAGCTTATCATGCGCCCATGCGCGCTTATTCCCCGCCAGGATACCGAAACAGTCGCCGAAGCCGCGCTTGCGCTGGCAAAGGAGCGCGGCTTCAGGACCGCGCTTGACCTTTGCTGCGGCACAGGCTGTATTGGCATAAGCCTGGCGGCCCTGGGCGGCCTTGACGTGACCATGTCCGACATAAGCGGCGAGTGCGTGGCGCTCGCGCGGGAGAACGCCGCCAAGCATGGGATAAGCGCGCAATTCGCCGAGGGGGACCTCTTCTCGGCGCTGTCAGGCGCGCGGTTTGACCTGATCGTGTGCAATCCGCCCTATATACCATCGGGCGACATCGAATCGCTTCAGCGCGAGGTGAAAAACGAGCCGCGCCGCGCCCTTGACGGCGGAAAGGACGGCCTTGACTTTTACCGGCGCATAAGCGTGCAATACCAACGTCATCTTAACCCCGGCGGCGCGCTTTTGCTCGAGATCGGCTTTGACCAGGCCGAAGCGGTGCGCGGAATGTTTGGCGGCGCAAGGGTGGTTAAAGACCTCGGCGGGAACGACCGCTGCGTAATAGCCGGTTCGCTGAGTGAAATATGAGCGGGCGGGTTGTTTACGCGCCCGAATACGTATTATAATAGAGGGTAAGCGCAAGGTGAGCTTAGATTAGGAAAACATCGCCGCAAAGGAAGCCCTTTTTGCGGAAGACGCGCGAAAGTGGGAGTATACCAAAGCGCTGTTCCGGCCGGCGCTGGCAAAGCGGATACTTCAAACAGCTCTTTTTGCGGTCTTTTAGTTATGAGACGAGCGGTTTTATTGCAAAGCGCGTAGCTTCGCAATAATGCTATGCGGCGGCGTCTTCCGTTTCAGGAGGATATTTTCCGGCTCCCATTAAATTTATTTGATCATTATCAGAGGTGCAGCGTGTTTGAAAAACTGGAAGCGATAAAGAGAAGATACGACGAACTTGGCGGGTTTCTGGGCCTGCCCGACGCCATGAACGACCGAAAGCAATGGCAGGACGCGCTGAAGGAGCGCGCGTCGCTTGACGAGATCGTGGGCGCATACGTCGAGTACAATGACGTATGCGCTGAGATCGCGGCGTTGGAGGATATGATGCACGGCGCCGAGCCCGAGCTTAAGGAGCTGATCCAGCAGGAACAGCCCGCGCTCGTTGAAAAGCGGGAAAGCCTTGCTGAACGGCTTAAGGTCCTGCTTTTGCCAAAGGACCCCAACGACAGCCGCAACGTCATGATTGAAATCCGCGCGGGGACGGGAGGGGACGAGGCGGCGCTGTTCGGAGCCGTTCTTTTGAGGATGTACCAGCGCTATGCCGAGCGGCACGGGCTTAAAGCCGAGCTGCTGTCCTCGGCCGAAACCGAGATGGGCGGCGTTAAGGAGGCGGTGCTTGCGCTGCGCGGCAGGGGCGCCTACAGCCAGCTCAAATACGAAAGCGGGGTTCACCGCGTACAGCGCGTGCCGGAAACCGAATCCCAGGGCCGCATACATACTAGCGCCGCCACTGTGGCCGTGCTGCCCGAAGCCGAAGACGTAGAGGTGGAACTGAACATGGCCGACCTGCGCATAGACACATACCGTTCAAGCGGCGCGGGCGGCCAGCATGTAAACAAGACCGAAAGCGCGATACGCATTACCCACCTGCCTACGGGGCTGGTGGTGCAGTGCCAGGACGAAAAATCCCAGCTTAAGAACAAGGAACAGGCGCTGAGGGTGCTGAAAACACGGCTTTTGTCCATGTACAGGGCCGAGCGCGAGGCAAAGGAGGCCTCGGACCGGCGCAGCCAGGTGGGCTCCGGCGACAGGTCCGAGAGAATCCGCACCTACAACTTTCCGCAGAGCCGCGTAACCGACCACAGGATAGGGCTTACGCTGTATAAGCTCGACGCCTTTATCGACGGCGACATGGACGAGGTGATCGAAGCGCTTGCGGCGGCCGACAGGGCCGCCAGAATGGAGACGTCCCAGCTTTGAGGGAGGATTTATCCGCCTGAAAATGCCGTATAAGCCCACCGCCCTTATCGGCGGCGGTATGGCTGAGGTGATATAAGCGCTTGCGGCGGCCGACAGGGCCGCCAGAATGGAGACGTCCCAGCTTTGAGGGAGGATTTATCCGCCTGAAAATGCCGTATAAGCCCACCGCCCTTATCGGCGGCGGTATGGCTGAGGTGATATAAGCGCTTGCGGCGGCCGACAGGGCCGCCAGAATGGAGACGTCCCAGCTTT
>UQXE01000051.1 GCA_900544965.1 uncultured Eubacteriales bacterium
TGTGCCTGTTTCATACCCTCTATGAGCCTTTCAAAGCGTTCCTGTGCCTGTCTGTCAATGTCGGCAAGGTAAGCGTTAAGTCTGCCGCTTGTAAGAAGATTGGTGTATGTAACTTTGCAGTGATGCTTCAGATAATCCAAATGCCGCTGTCCCCAGATGCCTATCGGCTGTTCTTCTTCGGCGGGTACAGTTAAGCACGGTATTAAATAATCGCCTTGCCTTTCGTATTTGCCGCCCATTTCCTCAAAAATTGTCTTTGCCATTGTCTGTTACCTCCACATTCTTTTTTATTTTGAATGTCCGCAAAATCCGTCCTACATCCAAAGACCAAGGGGGACGTGTGGCGCACCATAACGGAGCTGCAGCGTGAGACTGGAATGACCGTATTCCTTACTACTCACTATATGGAAGAAGCCGCCGCCGCCGATTATATTACTATAATCGATAACGGTGAAATAGCCGTCCACGGCACCCCGTATGAGCTTGAGGAACGCTACAGCACGGATACAATGCGCCTTAAGCCAAAGGACAGGGAAGGTTTAATCTCATACTTTCAATCCCACGGTATCGAGTGCAAGGAAAAAAATGGAATAATCTCCCTGGATATAGACGATTCATTGACGGCCATTCCGATGCTGGATTCCATTGCCGCCATGATAGAAGGTTTTGAAGTCGTCCATGGGACTATGGAGGACGTTTTCATTCGAGTAACCGGCAAGGAGGCTGAAGACCATGCTTAATCTTATGCAAAGAAATCTTAAGATGTTTTTCCGGCAGAAATCAGCCGTGTTCTTCTCCCTGCTCGGGGTTATCATTATAATAGCGCTTTACCTGCTGTTTTTAGGAGACGTATGGCGCTCAAACTTTGGCGATATACCAGGAGCCCGCTTCCTCATGGACAGCTGGATAATGGCTGGAACGCTTGCGGTTACGGCTATTACAACAACGATGGGTGCGTTTGGGTCAATGGTAAACGATATTGAAACCGGAGTGATAAGGGACTTTAAATCAGCGCCGCTTAAACGCTATCAGATAGCCGGCGGGTACCTGGCTTCGGCTTACGTGATAGGGCTTATAATGAGCTTGGCTACTTTAATACTAGCGGAAGCCTATATACTGATAGGCGGCGGCGAACTCCTTCCCTTTGACGCCATGATTAAGGTTCTGGGCGTGCTTCTTATTTCCGTTATGGCGTCAAGCTCCATGACGTTTTTTCTGGTAAGCTTTTTTACCAACAACAACGCCTTTGGCACTGCCTGCACCGTTATAGGTACGATGATAGGTTTTCTTACAGGGGTTTATCTTCCTATAGGGACGCTTCCGTCGGCTATGCAATGGGTGATAAAGCTGTTTCCGGTTTCCCATTCGGCAGCGCTCCTTAGGCAGGTATTCCTTGAGGCGCCCATTCAGCAGAGCTTTCCCGGAGCGCCCGCGGCCGCGGTTTCGGAATTTAACGAGCTTATGGGAGTTACGTTAAGCTATGGAGACTATACTATGACTCCCGCCGTACACCTAATCATTCTGGTTGCGGTATCAGCGCTGTTCTTTGCGCTTACAGTGCTGAACCTTTCCCGCAAAAATACTGACGGCAATATACGGTAACGCGGGCGGCCTGGCCCTTGAGGATATGCGCTCGGCCAAATATGAAAAGAGCTTTTGCGCTGAGCGCCTTTATCATATCCGCTGACCAGCTGCTAAGGACATATCTTCAGCTTTTCCGCCCTGGATTGTCAAGTGCATCACCTTGTTAAAGACAGACCTCCTCAGGGGTTTTCCAACCGAGAGATTAGCGAACGCGTACGGAACAACTTAAAAACGGAGCTATCCGTTTTTTGAACCGCCTATGGCGGTAATGGGTTCTAAGGGATCCAAAAATGCAAAGGAGAATAATAGGCTTGGGAACATTGCCTCAAATTTATAATCCATCATAAATCAGAGAGGATAACCTGGACACATCCTCCAAAAGTATAATTCATCAAAAGCCGGCTGCGTGTACGCCGGCCTTTTGATACCTTGATAGCAAAACACGGCCTGATAGCTGCTTGCAGCTGAAGGTCGTGTTTTGGGGGTTAACCTCGCTAAGTGCTGTACAAGCGCTATGCGGCGCCGAAGGTGAATAAGGGGGCGTGCACGGCCAAAATTACACCCTGCGAGCGCGTGAGCGATTAGTGAACGCGTGCGGAAGGAAGCCCGCGCATTGCTTTGACAGGGTGGACAAAGGACCTGTACTTAACCACATAATGTCCACGCCCAATACGGATCAAACGTTGGAAAACGTGCTTGACGCCCTGGCGTATGAGGGAGAAAGGGAGCCGCGGGCGTTTTACAGCATCGGTTTTAAATGCGCAATGAGATTCCCGAACAGGCCGGTCGATGAAATGTTCCATGAAATTGAGGGCATTTCGGTCTTTTGAACTAAAACTTCGGGATACGGGGAGCCCGATTCAACAGCCACCCGTTCATATGCCCTGTAATTTTAAAGCACTTGAATTATACGTAAATCCTCAGCATAGAGTTCATCTCATAATGCGTAGGCTTATAGTTGCGCTTGACATACCGCGCCTTTTCTTCGCTGTCCCTGAGCGGCCCGTCGTTCAGCCAGTCTACGAACGCATCGCCCTCAAAATCAAGTATCCTGCTTCCCTCCTCGTCAATAATCCAGTAACCATGGTCGTTCTCCGGATTGTATATCCATTTAACAAATTCATCGTTATAATATGAATAATTATCCACTATTAAATCGGGACACTCTATAATATCCGTGGTATTGTCCGAGAACAGCAAAAACCGTTTCATTAACATCCCTTCAAAGTTTTTTAATTATAAACGCACGCTAAAAGTTTATCTTTGGCATGTTCTTCAACTCGGACGGCAATGGATAATAATCGCGCTTGACAATCCGCGCCCTATCCCTGCCGCCTTTTAGCGGAACCGAGTTAAGCCAGTCAACAAATGTGTCCGCGTTAAAGGAAAGGCCGAACTCTCCTTCATTATCAATAACCCAACAGCCATGATTATTGTCCCGATTAGACATCCATGCATCGAATTCCCTCTGATAATGCGCCAGATTCTCCGCGATAAATTCAGGGCACTCTACAATATCGGCGTCATAGCCCCAATAAAGCATAATCCTAGTCATGGGTATTATCCCCTTTCCGTTTCGTTTATTAATCCGGAACATTCTATAATATCCGTGATGTTTTGAATAGTAAAGCCCTTGATTGACACCCTCCAAAGTTTTTTAATTATAAACGCACGCTAAAAGTTTATCTTTGGCATGTTCTTTACCTCGGACGGCAATGGATAATAATCGCGTTTGACAATCCGCGCCCTATCCCTGCCGCCTTTTAGCGGAACCGAGTTAAGCCAGTCAACAAATGTGTCCGCGTTAAAGGAAATCCCCAGTTCAGCTTCTTCATCGGAAATTTTATAGCCGCCGGCTTTTCTGCGGCATTCTACCCTCCATGCATCAAATTCCCTCTGATAATGCGCCAGGTTTTGTGCAATAGACTCGGGACACTCTACTATATCAGCGTCGTAGCCCCAATAAAGCATAATTCTTGTCATGGATATTCTCCCCTTTCCGATCAGGCACCTTAGAAATTAGCGTGTATATTCAAATTATAATATATTTAGAAGGCTGAAGTAGTTAGACTGTCAAAACCCTGGGGTTGCCAAGGGCCGCAGCCCTTGACTTTAAATCCTGCTCTGACACATGCGCATAGGAACCGAATGAAAACCGCTTGGTTTTCATTCTCTGCGGGTTTTACTGCACGGGCGCCAGAAGGGTGGGAAGTAATACCCGTAACCTCAATAAAGTTGCGTAGCCGATTTTTTTGACACGCTGAAGTGCGTCAATATGCGCTATAATGGTTACCAAGTTATGACACCGTCTTCATATTCGTGTTTTCTTGTCTAACAGGTTATCTATAAATTCTAGCACATCATAGTTGTGCTGTTATAGAGATAATAATACTCCGGCTAAAGCAACGGTTTCTATTAGAAAGTATATAAATCAACACGGCGAATATAAAAAGGAACCGCTGCAGTTCCAGACGGCCCCCTTTAAATTAATATTACATAACCAGGCTTCCGGCCGTGCGCGGGAAGGGAAGGACATCCCTGATGTTCGTAATCCCGGTTACATACATGACCATGCGTTCAAAGCCAAGGCCATAGCCCGCGTGTTGAACCCCGCCGTATTTCCTAAGCTCAAGATACCAGCCATACGCCTCCTTATCAAGCTCAAGTTCATCCATCCTACGGTTCAGCACATCCAGCCGCTCTTCGCGCTGGCTTCCGCCTATCAGTTCCCCAATGCCGGGAACCAAAAGGTCTACGGCGGCCACCGTCTTTCCGTCGTCGTTAAGGCGCATATAAAACGCCTTTATCTCCTTTGGATAATTGGTAACAAACACCGGCCTCTTATATACCTGCTCGGTAAGGTAGCGCTCATGCTCGGTCTGCAGATCGCAGCCATAGTAGACCGGATATGCAAATTCCGCCTTGGATTCCTCAAGCAGCCTTACAGCGTCCGTATACGTTATTCTGGCGAACGAGGATTCCACGACATTGTTCAGCCTGCTTACAAGCCCTTTATCAACAAAGCTGTTGAAAAACTCAATCTCATCCGGACAGCGCTCCATCACCATATTTATTATATATTTGATCATGTCTTCGGCTACGTCCATATCGCCGTTCAAGTCGCAAAATGCCATCTCCGGTTCAATCATCCAGAATTCGGCCGCGTGGCGGGCGGTGTTGGAATTTTCGGCCCTAAACGTTGGTCCAAACGTATATATATCCCGAAACGCAAGCGCGAACGCCTCGCCGTATAGCTGGCCGCTCACCGTGAGGTTGGACTGGGTTCCAAAAAAATCCTTTGAATAATCGGGCTGGCCATCCTCGGTCAGAGGCGGCGTAACCGGATCCATTGTCGTTACTCTGAACATCTCCCCCGCGCCCTCGCAATCGCTTGCCGTAAGTATAGGGGTGTGTACGTAAACGAATCCCCTCTCATCAAAAAACCTGTGAATCGCCTGCGCCACAACGCTTCGAACGCGGAACGCCGCCTGAAAGGTATTGGTTCTCGGTCTAAGATGCTGTATTGTCCTCAGGAACTCAAGCGAATGCCGTTTTTTTTGGAGAGGGTACGAGTTATCGCACTCGCCTACTACCTCTATCATGGATGCGTGTATTTCAAAGGGCTGCTTTGCGTCCGGCGTAAGAACAAGCTCCCCCTTCACCGATATAGCGCAGCCGGTATTAATATTTTTTAAAAGCTCCTGTGGGAACTTATCGCATTCATAAACAACCTGAACCGGACGGAACGAAGTACCGTCCGTAATTTCAATAAATCCAACGGATTTACTCTGGCGCTCTGTCTTTACCCAGCCCTCAATGGCAATGCTGCCCGCATATGCCTCGGGACGGGAGTGTATTTCGCTCAATTTTGCCATTATCAATACCTCCGCAAACTAAGGATTCCCGACATTATATCACGCTATCCCATGGCAGGCAAGTTCTAAGAGTCCCAACGTGGCTTGATAACTGTAGGATTGTCAAACATTTTGGACAGTATAGGCACGGAGAAAAGCATAGGATGAGTTATACTGTAAAGGACGCACGGGACGGTTATTGGAGGCGGTTAAATACGCAAGCGGGCTTGTGCGTCTAAGCCGGCAAGCGGGTAGAACGTGAAAGAATTGCACAAGCAGCGCTGATCATCGCGGCGGCGGCTTTTCATCTTGCCGTTGCTGCGGGGCGCATATGGTCGGATGAGGCGGTGGCGGATCCCCAGTTGGGCGGCGATTAAAATGGAGTAACCAGCTCTCAAGTGGAGTGGCCGAACTGATTGGTGAATTCAAAACCATTATCCGTATGCACAGTTCCCCGTGAAACCCTGTTTTTTAAAAAGGCATATGCCTTTTTAAAAAACAGGCCGAGGAACAGGAGCTGTACTCTTCATAAGCGTCCAGATACCGAAGCCTTGTGAATTCGTCAATAGCGGTGTATTGATGCAGCGTCTGCCCGTTTGGATAGCAAGCCTGGGAACCACTTTAACATCTATCCGGACACGCTCTCCTGGACAGGCCGCCTGTTTGTAAGGCGTTGGCTTATAAGGCTGCCTTGAAGGCCTTTAATCCAGAGCCCCCGTTCGCTTGAGCATCCGATACAGCCTTTCGGGTAGGCAGGTATAGCTTCTGTCTCGCAGGTTGCACTGCAAACCGGTCGGGCAAGCCACGGATTCCTTCGCCGCGTATACCTATGCGTTTCAACTCAGCCCCGGTATACCCATTTGGGTTGAAATGTGGGCGCTTGGACCGGCAGGCCAGGCACGTACCTTTACAGTCGAAAAAATGGTTGAACGCATGCGGTTATACCTCCTAGGCGCTTTGGTTATGCTATATTTCAGAGCATAGGAAACAGGGAATTGCCGATACTCCATGTGTTACGGCAGTTACAGTTACTATGAGGGATTTGCACTTCCTTTAGGCCATTGGTTGGCTTGGCAAACCTGCAGTAACCGATTTGTACAAATCCTTCTTCGCTTTTCTTTTCCTAGTCCAATGTGTATTGTAATCCTGCATTTCACAAATATCCGCAATATCTAAAATTAATGTTGACAATGGTTAGGGCAGATATTATAATATGTCTCGCAGGCAAATTGATCTGCGGTCGTGGCGGAACAGGCAGACGCGTACGTTTGAGGGGCGTATGGGAGACCGTATGGGTTCAAGTCCCATCGACCGCACCAGAGATTGTCAAATCCGAACACGCTGCGGTTTATCTTTATAAACGGGCTGTTCGGATGTGCTTTTTTCAGGCAAAAAACATTAAAAAAGAGAGATCAAAGCAAATCCGTATATTATTGATTCAATATAACTCGCATGCTAATTTGTATTTTATATGGCTATTCATACTCCCCTGACAAAATAAGACACAACGCACCCCTTGACGGCATACTTCGTACGGGGCACGCTAAACATATGGTGCACTATAACGCATTAATTGGAGGAATTCAAAATGAATACTAAACGTTTACTATGCCTCGCGCTGGCGGCGCTTATGGTGTTCTCGGCCAGAACCGCTGTAATGGCACAAGAATATGGACCTACCGAACATGTTGTTCAATTCTACCTTCAAGATACTTCGTATGTCCAGGTTTATGGGTGCGCATTGATGGGGGGACAGAGGTAACCATAACAGGATCATGGAAAGGCCCCGCTAAAATTGCTTTCTACTTTGAATATACAGGCGGCGGCTGGCGGCCACCTGTAAACATTAACGGGCTAACCTCGGATCCGGCTTCAGTTCCTACCTTTGGTGGTGTGATTGCTTCTGGCGAATCGCTTACATTTATAGTTCCGGAAACCGGTTATTATAACGTTAACGCTTTGCCTCAATTTGATTTAGTCGTGCCTCATCCTGCGCTAGGCCGCGTTAAAGGCACGTTGTCGTTCACACATATTGACGTAATGTTTGCGGATTAATCTCATCCTGCACTCTACATAAAAGGGGTCGCCCGGCCCCTTTTTAAGTTGTCTATAAATAGTCATAATCACCATAACCCAGAATACCTTTACGCCCTTTTAACCCCTGCTGTATTGCCGTAGTCCCGTCCCCGCGCTACGGCGGGCTTTGGTATCTCTGGTCTTAACAAGGCGTGGCGGCAGCCCCTTCAAAAGCTTGCCAAAATGATTAAAACTCCGCGAAACAAGATAACAAAAATACACTGGCAATACAGTTGTATGCTTTAACTTAATTTTATAATTAAAGAACTCTACGGATCGTTTATTGTTTTGTATTTATTCTCTGCTAAAATGGTATAAGGAGGTGACATTGATGGATTATGCAAGGATCGGAACGCTAATCCGAAACCTGAGACTTGAAAAGCATTTGACGCAGAAGCAGCTGGCCGGCTATTTGGGTCTAAGCGACAAGACCATATCAAAGTGGGAACGGGGGCTGGGCCTTCCAGACGTTTCGCTGATCGCGGGCCTTTCAGACATCCTTGAGGTCAACATAAAGGATATGTTAAGGGGTGGACTTACTGAAAACAGCTTTGAAGGAGGAAATATGAAGAAATCAAAATTTTATGTCTGTCCAATATGCGGGAATGTAAGCATATGTTCAGGCAACGCGCAGATATCATGCTGCGGCAGGACGCTTGAGCCGCTTGAACCACAAAAAGCTGCTCAGGATCAGAGACTAACCGTTGAGCAGGTGGAGGACGAGTGGTACGTTACGAGCAGTCATCCAATGCAAAAGAATAACTATATATCATTTTTAACCCTTGTCACCAGCGACAGGATCCAGTTTGTAAAGCAATATCCGGAATGGGATTTACAGTGCCGTTTTCAAAAGCGCGGCCATGGCTCGTTGATTTGGTACAGCACAAATGCGGGACTGTTCCATCAGCCGATATAAATGGGCCTCGTGAACTTATAATTTTTAAAAGCCGCTTTCAAGGGGGGCTTTTTCAGCACAGGCATTTGGCAGCGGCATTACAAACCGTCAAGCCATTAAATTAAGGGTTAGCTGCATCGGTATAAATTGGCGGGAAGTTATTGATTCGCACTGGAAAACATGGGATGGTGGACTCCGTTTAGGCGTTACATTAAGGAAATATTAATAAAAACATTCTGTAATTTATAGGAATCATGATAAAGTAAATAGTGACAATGACATATAATGATGCTATAATATTGTATTAGGAAGCTGGACTGACGTCCGCTAATAATATCCGCACAAGAACAACTCTGCTACAAGGCATACTAATGAGATTCGGGTGAATCCGTCCGATGAGATTTGAAATTTTTTGAGCGGATTGGCGATTCTCTCTACGGAGTATAGTATTACCATACTAACGACAGCATATATCTTATCGGGAAAAGATTGAAACTATGAAAGAGGAACAAAAATGTTTGGTCTCGTATTCGGGGGTTTTATGTCCGTACTGCTTGGGTGCCTTATAGGATGCGTACTGGGGCTTGTCATTGGCGCCGTGTTTTTAAAGCTGCCAAAGGCCCGCATGTGCTGGCTTATAGCCCCCAGAACCACTGAAAAGAGGATAACAAAAATGATTGAGCGCATTAATGGCAGCGCATACTCAAGCGAAGATTTATATTACAAAATAATCGAGTATATCGATTGCGCGCCGGCCCGCCCTAAGAATACGCTTGCTTCAGAGCTTGAGCGCTCAATTTCATCAAGCAAGGGACAAAAAAATCCGACATAAACGAACCGACGTGAAAAGCCTATCGCTCCATTTAATTTAAGTAAAAAAAGGCCTTCACAATATTTAAAAAAGCGGCTGCGCCGCTTTTTTAAAGTTACGGGTATGGTCTCTCGTCCTTGGGGCCCCCGTATGGCAAAACCCACAAAATCGCCATAGGCGATTCGCTAAGCGCTTGTTCAGCGTATCGCGAGATCAACCCGCCAAAATGCCATAGGGCCTTTCGTTAAGCGCTTAACAGCACTTAGCGAGGTTAACCCGCAAATGCGGCCATGGGGCCTTTCGCTAAGCGCTTAACAGCACTTAGCGAGGTTAACCCGCAAAACATGGCCTTCGGCTGCAAGCAGCTATCAGGCCATATTTTGCTCTCAAGGTATCAAAAG
>UQXE01000052.1 GCA_900544965.1 uncultured Eubacteriales bacterium
TTTGGAGTTCTTAGAACCTTTTTTGCAAAAAAGGTTCTAAGCCGCCGGAGGCAAACCCCGTAAAGAACGAAAACCACAGGGATCATTGCTAAATATTTTCCGGGCAGCTTTCGGTTGCTACTATCCTAGACTCCTCCTCGCCCTCATCCCTCTCGCCTATGTCAACGACCTTGGGCGGCTTTTTGCACAGCCAGTCGTACAGGATAGGTACGAACAGCAGGGTAAGCAGGGTGGCGTATGCCAGCCCGCCCACTATTACCGCCGCCATGGGCTGAAGCATATCGGTTCCCGTGCCGACTCCCAGAAGCATTGTAAACAGCCCCAGTATCGTAGTAAGCGCCGTCATAAGTATAGGACGCAGCCGGTCCTTGCCCGCCTGTACCAGCGCTTCGCGCCTCTCCATCCCCTGTTTTCTTAGCTGGTTTGCGTAGTCTACGAACACGATTCCGTTATTTACCACCACGCCGACAAGCACCAGCATGCCAAGCAGCGCGATGATGCTAAGATTGAACCCGCAAATCCAAAGCATAAGGATTCCTCCGGTAAAGGCCAGCGGTATTGTAAACAGCACGATAAACGGAGAAAGCAGCGATTGGAACTGGGCGGCCATAATCGCATAGATAAGCACCACGGCCAGCAGTATCATCATTACAACGTCGTTCATAGCCTCGGTTACGAGCTTGTTTTCACCCTCGTCCGCTATATAATACCCTTCCGGCATATTGTAATCCGCCAGCTTGGACTCTATCTGGCGCCCGATCAGTCCGGCGTTATGGGCCGCGTCTATATCCGCGGTAACCGTAACATATCTTACGAAATTATCATGGGATATGGAGGTATACCCGGTGGCTTCGCTCAGTTTAGCTATCTTAGAGAGCTTAATCGTCTCTTCCTTGCCGTCTACGTTTACGGCAAGCTCGTAGTCCATAAGGCCGTCCATGTCAAGCTGCATCTTTTCATCCTTGGCAACGACGACAGGATAATTCTTGTCCTCAAGCGTAACCGTTGTGGCTGTAGTCTCGTTTGAGAGCGCGGCCGATATCTCGCCGTATACCTGAGCTATGGTAAGGCCGTATTTCAGCGCCTCGTTCTTGTCGATTGTAACGCGCATCTCGGCCGCGCCTTCCTCAATGCCGCTTGACACGTTATAGGTCCCCTCGACTCCGTCTATAATATCCGAAACGTCGGAAGCGATTCGCTTAAGCTCCTCAAGATCGTCGCCGCATATCTGATAAGAAAGCCCCGACCCCATGAAGCTGGTCATGTTGGACATGGCGGTATTTGCGGATATGCTGCATGGCAGGTCGCCGGCAATGTTTATCACCCGCTGTGAGAAGTCCATGCTGGTAAAATCGCGGTCTTCCTCAAGCACAACATACATGCTGAGCCCGCCGCTTGACATGCCCATCATGCTGACGCTCTGCATGGCGCCAACCGCTGAAACGGAATCCATATCCATGATCCTCTGCATCAGCTCGTCGCTCAGGGCCCGCAGATCCTCGTCCTCTATATTCTCGTCTTCCGGCGTAACATTAACGGTAACCTCGGAAAAATCCGACTCGGGGATAAATTCGGTGCCCATGTTAAATACGGCCAGCACGCTCAATCCCAACAGCGCCACTACAATTATTAACGTGGGAAGTTTGTGCTTAAGGGTATATGAGAGCAGTTTCCCATATGCGTTCGCCGCCTTCTCATGCTTTTTCGAGACCTGCTGCTCCTTCTTTTTCAGCATTGTGGACGAAAGCGCCGGCACCAGCGTAAGCGCCACCACGAGGCTTGCAAGCAGCGAATACGCTATCGTCAGGCCCATGTCAACAAACAGCTCCCTGGTAATCCCCTGAGTAAATACTATGGGAAGGAAAACGCAAACCGTTGTAAGCGTTGAGGCGAATACCGGACCGGAGATCTGGCGCGCTCCCCTCAGCGCCGCCTTTGCGGCGGGCATGCCCATAAGCCGCATTCTGTATATATTCTCAATGGTTACTATGCTGTTGTCAACCAGCATGCCTACGCCCAGCGCAAGGCCGGCAAGCGACAGTATGTTAAGGTTGACGCCTGTAAAGTACATAAGCACTACGGCAAGCATAAGGCTTATGGGGATGCTGACGGCAACTATGAAGGTTGACCTGACGCTTCTGAGAAATACCATCAGTATGATTATGGCCAAAAGGCCGCCCATAAGCAGGTTGCTTATAACGGAATCTATTACTACATCTATATATATGCCCTGATCCATGAGCGGGGCGATATTTAACCCGCTGTACTCGGCCCTCAGCTGATCCATGGCCTCAAGCAGCCCGTGAGACACCTCCGAAGTGGAGACATTGCTCTGCTTCTCCACCGTCATCAGCACTCCGTTGCCGCCGTTGAGCTTGACGTACGCCTCGCCCGAATTATCCGCTATCTCTACGTCCGCAACGTCTGAAAGCTTTACGGCGCCTATGTCTCCGGCCTCGGAGGTAAACAGCTCAAGGCCGGCTATCTCATCCACGCTGGAGAACGGATCGCCAATCTTTATAGCGTAGCGTATGCCCCGGTCGGTAAGATAGCCGGCCGGAAGGGAGAAATTATCAGCCATCAGGATGGAGCTTATCATCTCAGGGGTTATTATTCCGCCAATGTCCGCCTTTTCATAGGCTTCGTCGCGTGCCTGCTCAAATTCGGTCTGGGACGCGTCGAGCTGGGCCTGAGCGTCATTTAACAGGTCACGCGCCTTTGAAAGTTCGGATTCGAGTTTATTTTTGCCGCTGTTCAGCTCATTCTGCTTAGCAAGCAGGTCGGCCTGTGTTTTATTTAGCGTATCCTCCTGTCCGTTAAGGTCCAAAAGCATTGATTCACATGTCGTTATACCGTCATCGAGCTGGCTGAGCATTGTATTTAGTTCCGCTTCAGTTGGGTTGCCAAGCGCGGCAAGCGCCTCGTCAAGCATCCGCTTTTGGCTGATCAGCTCTTCCAGGGTGCTTTTTAGATCCGGCAGGCGCTCCTCAAGCCGCCTCAGCATATCCTCGGCGGTTTCAATAGCCGCGTCGAGGGCCTGAATCCTACGTATCAGGTCGGCGCGCGCCTCGGCGTTTTCCGGTATGTCCTCCAGCGCGTCAAGTTCAGCCTGCAGGGCGGCCCTGCGTTCTATTAACCCATTAAGCTCTTCCCTCGCCGCCGGAATTCCCGCCTCTATCTGGTCAACGGCCGCCTGAGCCGCCGCTATGGCAAGCTCCAGCTGGGGCATTCGCTCAACGCCCTGTATCAGGGCCTCAAGCTGGCTTCGCTGATCCCTCAGGGATTGAAGCTGCTGCTGAAGCTGATCCCTGCCCGTGCCTATCTGTTCAAAGCCGTCCTCAATCTGGCTCATGCCGCTGTTGAGCGCATTCTGAGCTGAGTTAAGCTTATCCCGCTGCTCCCTCTCCTGGCTGGACAGAAGCTCCATTTGGCTGTCAAGCTCCTCCTCGGCGTCGCGGAGCTGCTGCTGTGTCTTTAAAAGCTCGCTGTCCACTGTGCCCAAAATCCTGTCGTTGAGCTTATTTATCTTATCGGTGGATAGCGTTACAAGTATTTCTTCTTCAACTAGGCCGCTAGCGGATACCGAAGCGACGCCGCCGACCCTTTCAAGAGCTGGTATTACATTCTCGGATACGAAACGCGACGTGTCTATTTCGTTCATTCCCTGGTTGGAGACGCTGATAACCATTACAGGGAGCATATCAGGGTTTATCTTCATGTATACGGGCTGGCTTACCGAGTCGTCAAGCTGCGCCATCACCATGTCTATGCGGCTGTTAAGCTCTATCATGGTGCTGTCCATATCTACGCCGTATGAGAATTCAAGTATGAGCGCGCTCATATTCTCCGCCGAGACGCTGGACACGTTCTCTATGCCGCCAAGCGTTGAAACCGCGCTTTCAAACGGGTCCGTTACCACGGATTCAACCTTTTCCGGACTTGCCCCCCCGTATGTCGTAAGCACCACTATGTATGGAAAATCCATGCTTGGCAAGAGATCTGTAGTCATATTCGTAAACGCGATCACTCCAAGGACTATGACGAGCATTACCGCCATAATTACCGTCATAGGCCTTTTAACGCTGTACTTGGGCAACATAGATTATCCTCCATAAATACAAATACATGAAGTTAGCAATCATGGCCTTCCGCTCACGCAAGCTTATTATTAAGCCGTTAGGGCGGCCTGCCGCCCTGACGAATTGCCATCTTTCACATGTATGATTCAGATTATATCACAATGCCGAATTTTGTTTGCAAAGAGCATGTGTTATACAATCGTACAGAATGTGAACTTTTATATTAGACATGCTGTACGGCAAGAGCCGTGTACAGATTTTTCATGATTAGCCGTCCTCCGTGTCGCTTTTGGGACCCTTCGACGCAGTTAAAGCCGTGATCTCTGTGGACCCAATCCAGATTTTTACGGCTGTGTTCAGCTCCCCGCCTGATCGTACTTCCCGGTAAATATTTAAGGGACTCAGACGCGGCGCAAATTTAATAAAGCTTTTAGCTACCGGCGCCATAACCAGTATGCACATAATTTCATTTTTATTCTTAACGCTTAGTTGAACTTATTTTTTTTAAAATATTGAAAACAAGAGGTTTATATGCGATAATTGGGGCGGCGTTTTGTCTGGCAACGGCCGGAAGCCAAAAAAACCTTTGGAGGAGACCAAAAATGCTCAGATTTGAAAACTTTTCAAAGACCTATAGGGGCGGAAAACGTGCTGTCGACAGTCTTACGCTTCATGTCGAGCCTGGCGACATATATGGCTTTATAGGTCATAACGGGGCCGGCAAAACCACGGCCATCCGCAGCGCGGTCGGCGTGCTGGACTTCACCGAGGGCGATATATTCATAAACGGCGTCTCGGTCAAGGCCGATCCCATGCGCTGCAAGCAGGATCTTGCATATATACCGGACAATCCCGACATATATGATTATCTTACAGGCATTCAGTACCTCACCTTTATCGCGGACATATATGGGGTGAGCAGGACCATGCGCGACGAGCGGATAAAGAGATATGCCGACGCCATGTCCATTACCGGCAGGCTGGGCGAACTGATATCCTCATACTCCCATGGAATGAAGCAGAAGCTCTGCATCGTTTCGGCGCTTATACACGATCCCAAGCTCATGGTGCTCGACGAGCCTTTCGTAGGGCTTGACCCCGTCGCTTCGCATACGCTTAAGACAATAATGAAAGAGATGTGCGGCAGGGGCGCCGCCATATTCTTTTCAACGCATGTGCTTCCAGTTGCGGAAAGCCTGTGCAACAAGATAGCCATAATTAAGGAGGGTAAGCTCGTAGTAAGCGGACCCACCGCAATGGTGAAGGGGAATACGACCCTTGAAGACGTATTTTTGGAGTTGATCGAAGAATGAAGGGATTTAAGCAGCTCTGCGGGCTCCAGCTAAAGAGCCTACTCAATATAAACAAGGCCCGCTTTTCCAAAGACCCCAAGGAAAAGCGGAGGGCATGGATGTCCGTAATCGTAATCGTTTTTCTTTCCCTGTACTTTGTATTTATATTCGGCGTTCAGGTCAGCGCAGTGTCCGGTTACGTGCAGCCCGAGGCCATACTCTCCCTTGGCGTCATAGCATGCATAATGTTAACGCTTATCACGAGTGTCGCAAGCGGATATTCGGTGCTGTTCGGCGGAAAGGACCATGACGCGGTACTGTCCCTGCCGGTGGGCAAACGCGCCATCGTGTTGAGCAGGCTGCTTCTGCTCTATGTAAGCGCTGTTATCAACATGATAATGTTTGTGCCAGGAACACTGATAGCTTATATTCGCCTGGCCGAAATATCCGCCGGTATGATACTGTCATACGCGCTTATGATCCTTACCGCGCCAATGGTGCCCATTGCGTTGGGTTCGCTGATCAGCGTACTTCTGGCGCTGTTTTCAACGCTGTTTAAAAAGAAGAATATAATAGGGATCATTACAAACCTGCTGTTCTTCTTTGGAATGTTTTTTGCGATATTCTTTGCCAACACAAGCATGGCCATAGGCAATATGGCCAGCGGGCTTGGTTCCATATATCCTCCGCTGCAGTGGTTTATATACGGCGTTGGGGGCAACTGGGCTTATACGGCTGTTTTTGTCCTGTTAAATTTAGCTTCAATAGTGTTATTGGGCCTTATCGCGGCTAAGCTGTTCGGGCCTCTCTACGACAGGATCAACGCTGTTAGGCAGAAGCGCGGCTATAAATTTAAAGGGGCTGAGGCCAGCTCCATATCAAAGGCATTGTACAGGCGTGAATGGAGGCGCTTTACAGCGTCGCCCATCTTCGTGCTAAACGTCATGTCCGGTCCTATAATGGGAACTATTCTATGCATAGGGGCGATATTCTTTATTAAGGGCGACATAAAACAGATGGTAACCATGCCTGAGATAATGCCTATGATCGCCGCCATAGTTTCGGTGGCGTTAGGGTTTTTCGTCTCCATGTCCCCCGCCACAAGCTGCCTTATATCGGCCGAGGGCAACCGCCTTTGGCTGCTCAAATCCCTGCCGGTAAGCGGCGGCCTGGCGCTCAGGGCAAAGCTTAGGATGAACAATACCATGATGATTCCGTTCGCGCTGCTAAATTCCACCATAGCGCTGTTCGTGTTCGATATAAAGGGCATATGGATTCTGGTGTTATACCTTGTGCCGGTTATATACGCCTTATTCAGCGGCGTTTCAGGGCTTTGGTCAAACCTGCTTTTGCCCAAGCTTGACTGGAAGCATGACACCGAATTTGTAAAGCAGGGAGCAAGCGTTTTGGTTTCCGTGCTTGTGGGCATGGTAATTGTAGCGGCGCCAATGGTTCTGCTCTTTACCGTGGGGATATTGATGGAGCACGCGGCCCAATTCATGCTTGCCTGGGCAATGCTTTTGCTGCTCATCTCAATTATACTCCGAAGACTGCTGTCTACTAGGGGCACTGAAAAGTTCCGCCAGCTCGACGTAGCGTGACAAATGGATTAATCTCATCCGCTCTATCCGTCCATCAGGGCGGCATGGAGGCGGCGTTAATACGGCTTGTTAAACCTCAAAAAAGCGGCTGGCGCCGCTTTTTTGACGCTCTAGCCTCCAGCGGGACCAAGCCCTCTCGACTTTAACTCCGCTATTGTTCTATATTATGCTGCGTACGCAGGATATGCCGTCAGCACATAAAAGGATACCCCGCGCGTTATCCATCGCCTATAGATTAGGGGCATCCGATGATAAATTTTTTATGTTTTGATTAGAGCTCGAAAATTGGGGTTGAAACGTTTTTCTCTGCAAAGGCCCTGCCGCGCCGTCAACAATAAAACGGCTATTCAATCAATCCCTGAACAGCCATACCAGCCCGTCCTTTGAAATGTCCATGTGAAGCCTGCGCTGAAGGCCGAGAGACGCCTCGTTTCCAACCACGATCTGACCGTAAGGCGTGCGCCCCTGCGCGAGAAGATGATCTATCATATGGGCTTCAAGAGCGTAGGCTATCCCTCTGCGCCGAAACTGGGGCAGTATCTCAAGCATGCCCATAGAGCCCTCCGTATGCGTGCCTATGAACCCAGCCATAGCTCCATCTACAATGGCCCCAAACATACCCGCCTCAATCCGTTCACGTATGTGGCCAACGTCATCAATCTGTGAGTAATGGCCGGCTACGAAAGCAGCGTCTTCAGGCGCGAGCCTAACGATATCAATGCCCGGATGGGGCGCTCTTACCGGCGTATCGCGCGTGTACACAGCGTTTACGCACAGCATTTCCTCCCCTTTCATGCCAAGGACCGCACGCGCGCGCGCCGAGTACCGCGGCTGGTACAGAACCAGCATAACCACGCTGCTATCCAACATGCCGATCATACGCCCAGCGCTTTCTTCGCAGGCCGCGCTCAGCATATGCGTCTGCGCCGCCGCGTCATACGCAAGCGCTCCGTCCTCCGCGGCATAAAGAACATGGGAGGCGCCCCGTTTTATAGAATCAATCATACACGCGTGGAGCAGCGGATTATTGTTAAGATATTTTAAAGCAGTCCCTTTAAACTCAACCATACAGATCTTCAGCTATTATCGGTTTGGGCAGCTTCATCCGCCAAACCGCCCATCCAAATCATGGCTACGCAGCCAACGCTGGCCGTGGCGACGAAGCCAAGCCTTTCATAAAACCTGATGGCCGCCGGCGTTTCAACGTCTGTAAGCAGCACCTTCTGCCGTACATGTCCATATTGGTTTAAAAACATACGCATCAGCTCCGTTCCTATGCCACGGTTTTGAAACCCTGGTTCAACAAGCAGATCCTGAACATAGGCCACAGTATGTCCATCGCCAATAATCCTGAGCATTCCTATCAGCTTACCGTCCGCCCATGCGGTGTATACCGCCAGCGAACCGCATAGGCCTGACACTGCCGACTTCATATCGTCAATATAGGCCGTCCAGCCCAGCGAGCCGTACAAACCGCGAAGCTCATCCTCGCACGGAAGTTTTTCGCCGCAATATGTAATATCCATCCCACAACACCTCAAAATCGACATAGAGGTATTATATCAGATAATATAACATGCTGTCAAAAACCCTGGGATTGTCAATGGCGGCACGTGACTCTAAAGCCGGCTCTTACGGCTGTGAGTAAGAGCCGGATGAAAACCGCTTACCGCCATAGGCGGTTCAAAAAACGGACAGCTCCGTTTTTAAGTTTTTCCGCACGCGTTAAGCTCACCGCTCACGCGTGCGCAAGGTGTAATTTTGGCCGTA
>UQXE01000053.1 GCA_900544965.1 uncultured Eubacteriales bacterium
ATATAAGCGCTTGCGGCGGCCGACAGGGCCGCCAGAATGGAGACGTCCCAGCTTTTTGAGGGAATGGTCTGCCTGAAATGACGGAGGATTTATGAAAACCCAGGTGTTCAGGGCCGATGCGGGCGCCAAATATGCCGCGGGAGTGCTGCGCGCAGGCGGCCTTGTGGCGTTTCCTACAGAAACCGTATACGGCCTTGGGGCTAACGGCCTTGACGGCAGGGCCGTGGCGCGCATATTTGAGGCAAAGGGCAGGCCCCAGGATAATCCATTGATACTTCACGTCGCGAGAAAGAGCGACGTGAAGCCGCTGTGGACGCACATACCCGATCTTGCAAGGCGGCTTATGGACGCGTTTTGGCCGGGGCCTCTGACGCTTATATATAAAAAAAGCGATATCGTACCGGAAGAGGTAACCGCCGGCCTTGACACCGTGGCCGTGCGCATGAGCTCAAACAGGACGGCGCTCGAGCTGATACGCGAAGCGGGCGTGCCCGTGGCAGCGCCCAGCGCCAACCTGTCGGGCAGGCCCAGCCCCACGGAAGCCGCGCATGTGCTGGAGGATCTCAACGGGCGCATAGATGTGATCCTTGACGGCGGACCGTGCCAGGTCGGGCTTGAATCCACGGTGCTCTTGATATCAAAAACGCCGGCGATACTCCGGCCCGGGGCGGTTACGCGCGAGATGCTCGAGGCCGAGATAGGCCGCGTTGAGCTGTCAGGCAGCATACTCAGGCCGCTTGGGGCCGGTGAAGCCGCTCCGTCCCCGGGCATGAGGCACAGGCATTACGCGCCCAACGCCGAGGTGGTGGTGGCAGAGGGCCCGGCGCGCAGGGCGGCGGACCTGATACGCCGCGAATATGACGCGAGAGAAGCGGCGGGGCAGAGCTGCATAATTCTTGCATCCAAGGAGACGCAGTCCTTTTATAGGGGACGAAGATATGTTATAATAGGTTCCGCAAAGGACAAGCGGGAGATGTGCGCGAACCTTTTTGCGGCGCTTCGCGGGCATTCGGCGGATTACGACGTGATATTCGCCGAGGCCGTTTCCACCGACGAGCTTGGCCTTGCGTATATGAACAGGCTTCTCCGCGCGGCCGGCTTTAACGTGATTGGCGGGGATCAGCCCTGATTTTAAGCGAATCCGCCGCGTATTTCGCTGATTGCGGATTGCGCCGGCATTTTGCCGCTGATATAAAACAATTCTACCCATAAAGGAGACGACTATTTTGAAAACCCTGCTATTCGTCTGTACGGGCAACACCTGCCGAAGCCCAATGGCCGAAGCCCTGTTCGATGAACTGATAGACGACCACCCACGATTGCGCGGGAAGGTGCGCTGCGAGTCGGCGGGCACCATGGCGTGCGACGGGGCCCGAATCACGGAATTCGCCAAAAACGCGCTTGTGGACATGGGCGTAGACGCGTCGCGCCACCGCGCGCAGCAGCTTACGGCCAAGCTGGCGGACAACGCCGACCTCATACTTACAATGGAAGCCCAGCATCTGGACGAGCTTGAGGCGATCTGCCCCCAGGCGGATCACAAGGCGCATACCCTTAAGGGATATGTCGCGGGAGTCGAGGGGTTCCCGGGCGACGGAGAGTTCGATATAGAGGATCCGTTCCGCGGACAGGCCGACGACTATGAAGAGGTGGCCGCCGAGATAAAAGCGGCGATTTCAAAGCTGATTGAAAAGCTGGACGGGGAAATGGAGGATTTTGAATGAGGATTGCGATTGCCAGCGACCACGGCGGCTATAGGCTTAAGGAAACGCTTATCCCGTTCATAGCTTCGCTTGGCCATGAAATTGACGATATGGGCTGTTTTTCCGAAGCCAGCGTGGACTATCCCGACTATGCCTTCCCGCTTTGCGAATCGGTGGCCGCGGGCGCGCATGACCGCGGGATCCTCATATGCGGCACAGGCATAGGCATGAGCATATGCGCCAACAAGGCGGATAAAATCCGCTGCGCGCTCTGCTGCGACGCGCTGTCGGCGCGCCTGACACGGGAGCATAACGACTCAAACGTGCTGGCGCTCGGAGGGCGGATAATAGGCGTGGAAACGGCTAAGGAGATCGTGCGCGTATGGCTTGAAACCGGGTTTTCCGGCGGCAGGCACGAAAAAAGGCTGCAAAAGATTGCCGGATATGAACAAAGGCGGATCCGGCCGGTTTGATCAATGCCGCCCCGCGCCGCGTTTATGCGGGCACAGGGCGGCATTTCACGGCTTTGCCCATGTTTTTTGGTTGCATTCAATAAAATGGGCGGCTAAAACGATTAAGGAGGGCTTCACACATGGGAAAGGTATCGGTAATAGACCATCCGCTGGTCCAGCACAAGCTAAGCGTGCTTAGGGACAGGCGCACCGGCACAAAGGAATTTCGCGAACTGATCTATGAGATGTCCATCATGCTTGGCTACGAAGCCACCCGCGGCCTCGCGCTTGAGGACGCGGTGGTGGAAACGCCGCTTGCTACCGCAAACGTTAAGGTGCTTTCGGATAAAAAGCTCGGCATAGTGCCCATACTCAGGGCAGGCTTGGGAATGGTGGACGGCATTACTAGCCTTCTGCCCTCGGCAAAGGTGGGGCACATAGGGCTTTACCGCGATCCGGCGACGCTCAAGCCGATAGATTATTACTGCAAGCTGCCCGACGATATATGCGAACGCGACGTGATAGTAATGGATCCCATGCTGGCTACGGGCGGGTCGGCGACAGCGGCAATAGGCGTGTTAAAGCGCGCGGGCTGCAAAAACATAAAGCTGATGTGCATAATCGCGGCGCCTGAGGGGCTTAAGGCGGTGCTTGAGGCCCATAACGACGTGGACGTGTTTTTGGCCTGCGTCGATGAAAGGCTGAACGAGCACGGCTTTATCATTCCAGGCCTCGGGGACGCCGGCGACAGGCTGTTCGGGACGAGATAGCGGATGAAAAGGCGCCCCGCCGCCATGATGCGCGTGCGCATAAAGCGGAATAGCGGAATATTTGAAGCGTACGGTGTTTTACAACGGTATTGACCTGGAATAGCCCCTAAAACTCAAAAGGAAGTATAGCATAAAGACTTAATGCGTTTGTAAATACCGCGCGGTGTTTTTTAAAGCGTGTGCCCGACAGGGCATGCGCTTTTATAACCCTTATATGATGGAGTAAGATAAGGATTGTCATTGTTCGACAAAGCAAACCCCTGGTATCGTATATATGCACTGTACTATAATAGAGCATGATGTATTAAGTAATTATTTGGAGGTTTAATGAAAAAAGCAGTATCTGTTATTGTCGCTTTGATATTTATGTTTAATGGAACATTACATTTAGCAAGCGCACTTGAAGATGATATCAGCTTGGAACGGTATACCGACTTAATAACAAAGTATTATGAGGCCATCAATAATAAGGACTATGATAGCTAATTGGATCTTATAGGTTCAGAATATAAAGATGTTATGATATCCGCTTTACCTATGCTTATCAAAGAAAGAATTGGCTTGGGGGTTATTAAATCAGTTGACCTCAAGTCAATTAAGATTATTGCCGACGTTTCAAAATCTGAATACTCAGAAATAAACAGTATTAAAAGAAATGAAGATAGTAAAGAAATATATTCAATGAGGAACTTCCTTGTTAAATGCGATATGGAAGTGTATAATGAAAATGACTATTATTTCAGCGGCAATAATTATGCGAGTATTATATGTGGATTTGTTAACGGTGAATTAAGAGTTATAGATGATAAATTACCTTTACCAGATGAAGTCGCGGAATATACCAGATAAAACATCTACATTGGATTATATCAACAACCGTTTTGCGGAGGAAAGGCAAGGATTATATCTTTCTGATAAGTTTATTGATGAATACAAAGAAACAGCGACATATAACGGTATTATGCCCTCAAGCATAAAGGTCCTTAGGATAGCAAAGAATAAAGTAGCGACCGTTAATTTTAAACAATACCGCCGTGTGTGATGGTATGTGAAGAAGGATATGAAGACAGACAAACCGACTATAAAAAAGCATTTGCAATAGCAATAAAGCATTTTGGCTGGTTTAGGGTTTTAAAACCACACGGCGTCTTAGGCAGCGATATAAGAGATACTAGTCTTGACCAAGTATATAATCCAGAGTTGAGAAATCCTGCTAACTACCCAAAATGTGATCAAGCCATGCATGATACGTGGAGCACAGTTATGGTAAACTCAGAAAAGAGAATATTCAAGCCGCTTTACTATAATGAAGGCGCGGGGGCAAACTACGGAAATGAAACTCAGTATAAAGGCAGGATGTATGAATGGCAAGTATGGAAAAAGCTCATACCTGGAGGCAGGAATTATGAACAGGTATTAAAATACTATTATAGCAACTGTACTGGAACATCAGCAGGAACTATAATAGTCTGTTCCAGCCATTCCGGCACTTATACAAATATCACCAGATCCACTCATTATGTGGAAGGCTGTACAAAATGTAAAGCAAAAATAGAAGAAAATCACACTTGGAGATTGCAAGGGCAGTACAACGTATGTTCAAAATGCGGTTATTCCATAATGGTGGCAAGTACGCCATCCCCCGCGCCGAAGACCAGCAATATTACGTTGTTAAAATAAGATTTAATATAATACAAGGAGAATGAATATGAGCAAGCTATCGGTTATTGCTGTTTTACTATGCGTATTATGTATTGCGGGCTGTTCTTATACATATAGTACACAGCCTAAACCATCACAACCCGCCCAGAACGCAATAGAAACGCCCGCCTTTTCACAAGCTTTGGAAACGCCAGGCAGCCCGCCTATACAAAATGTTAGATTTTGTGACGAGCCGGAAGAGTATGTTGAGCTTGAGGAATTTCTTAGAGGGTTTGGTTTTGGGGACGATGAACGCTTAGAGTTATATCCATGGAGGCTTAAAAATGCAATATGGAGAAATTCATTTTATGATGAGGCCTCCGAGAAAGCTTATGTTTTACTATGCGCAACTTCTGAGGCGGAGTGTGCGTCCGGCGCAAATGTAGGTATCCCAGGCGATGAAGAGCACCGTATTGGAGGTAATGGAATCAACGTCAGGGTAATTAATAATAATCCAGCATATTCAGACGCCGCAAAGGAGGAAGTACGCTATTTAGTGGATAAGGAATCGACATTTAAGGTTTTCTATGACGATGTAGTAATTCTTCTTAACGGGTATGGAATCACTGAAAGATCATATCCTATACTTGCGCCCCAACCAGCATATTCCATGCTAAAATACATAAACCATGATATTAACCGTGTGATAGAAGGTGTAAAAGGACCGGGAGAGCCAAATAGCATATACGAAATTTATTATTGTGGCAACGAGATAATATGGTTTGAACAGCTTGAAGACATCGGTGTAAAGGGCGTTGACTGGGATTATAAAGCGGAGAGCTAAGAAACTACTAAATCCGCCCTTTAACTTTAGCATATTAAAAGTGGCGCAAGGGCTTTATAAACGGCTCATGCCGCCACCGTTTTTTGCTTATGCTTATGCGGATTTTACGGCGGCAGTAGAGTAGGTTGTTGACAAAATAATATATTGCTTATCAGGGTGAAGCATAGTATTAAAAGATAGTTGAACAGGCTTTGGGGCGTCTAATCTGGTCACGAGAACTCCCATGGCCTTTGTTCTATGTCCCCAGATAAAAATAATAGGATAGGGGAAGCTCCGGATACATGGCAAGGCGCGGTTAAAGTCCTGCATTGCCGTCAGGTCTGCCGCGCCCCTTTTCAGGCTTTAAATGCCTGCTTTAAAAACCCGCCTCGGGGATACCCCCGCTCAGGCCATTCGGCTTCCGGCACGCCTTTTGGCCGCGTTTACGGCATCCGCGCCTATGGGCAGTCGCGCCCCTCCTCCTCCATTATGTGCCTGACCTTGCGCTTAATCCGCTGCAGGGCGTTGTCAATGGTCTTTTTATTGCAGCCAAGCATATCGGCTATTTCCTGATAGCTCTTTCCGTCGATAAACAGCGTGAGGGTTTTATATTCAAGCTCGGTAAGGCGCTCCTTGATCTTGCGGATCATGCTGTCAACGCTTTCGCGCACTATCAGCATATCCTCGGGGTTATCCCTTGCGTGCGAGGGTATCACGTCCATCATGGTGCGCTCGTATTCCTCGTTTCCAACGGGCCTGCTGAGGGAGATGTAGTTATTAAGCGGTATGTGCTTCATGCGGGTGGCGTTTTGTATCGCGGTAATCATCTGGCGCACTATGCACATCTCGGCAAAGGTCTTAAAAGCCGCCTGTCTGTCCGGCCTGTAATCCCGTATCGCCTTAAACAGCCCTATCATACCCTCCTGAAGGATATCATCCCTGTCGGCGCCCAATATAAAATACGACCTGGCCTTTATGCATACGATGTTTTTATACCTCAAATACAGCTCCTCATCAGCCAGTTCATCCCCCGCCTGCGCCATTGCCACAAGCTCGTCGTCGCGCAGGTCCCCATAATCCGCCGGCTCAGTGTTCATATCGAATTCCTCCTTTATCCTCCAGCTCAAAGCTGCCCGCGCGCCAATGGTTCATAGCTTCGCGTTTTGCGCCTTGCCAGACGGTCTGTAGGCCCGCGCTGGGACCGCTTTAATACCGCTTACCGCGGGCGGACGCAGTCGTCGAAACAGCGCGAGCCCCTTGCGGCTGTCAAAGCGTTCGAACCGGCTATACTGTTGGCATCCGACTCCGGCACGGCCCTAGTCCGTCCCGCCCTCGGCTGCTCAAGCGCCTGTACCTGGCGCGCTTATGCCGCCCTTTAGGGCATGTTCACCATATAGATCAATATACATGGCGGGTATCATGTCCGGCATAGGCGGGCACGGCCCTAGCCCGTCCCGCGCCTGTTTGCAGCGCGTCACGCCGTCCCTTGGGGTATGTTCCTATAATAGATCAATAATCAGTCCAAATATCAACCCGGCCGTCCATGCACGTGCCGCGGCGCAGCCAGCGATTACCCCGCGCGCCGGTATATCCGTCCCGCCTTTCCCAAAGCATGGCGGGTATCATGCCCGGCGTGGGCGGGCACAGCCCTAGTCCATCCCGCGCCTCAGCTGCTCAAGCGCCTGCCTGTAACTGTCGTCAAGCCTGCTTTCAAGCATGTTTCGGCTATGCAGCGTGTCGGGAGCTTCTAGGTACGAACGCCGGTATTCTTCCTTTGCCGCTTCTATATCCCTTAACAGCTCCCTGGCGCTCATTCGTTCGGCATAGTTCATAACCATCACCTGCTCAAGGCCGTCGGACGTAGCCACCCGTATCCGTACGCCCCGCCTGCTGAAAACGCGCACCGTACGCTCTATGAACATATCGGCTGTTTCACCCGCTCCGGTATAAACAACCATCCCGTCGTCAAGGCTTCCGGTTACGCTTTCCGGCGTATTTTGATAATGCGCGTCGAATACCAGCATAACGCTTACATTAGTGAACCCCGCGTAATCCCTGAGAAGGTCGAACAATACGTCGCGTGCATGCTCAAGCGGAAGGCCGCTCAGCCGGCCCGACGAGTTTATAACGTTATAGCCGTCCACGATTATCAGGTTCATGCGCTTCTCCGGAGTTCATATGGTATAAACGCCTGAGAACTCCGGAGGCCCGCGGCCCAACGGCGCGGCCAGGCCGCGCCGGCTTCGGTTACCGGCGTGTCAGGCATCCCGACCATTACCTTACAGGCTTTGCGGCCGCCGCAGAGGCGCCGTGCTCCCGCCGCCTTTTTTCAAACATCAAAATGCCTGCGGCAACCGACGCGTTGAGCGATTCAAGCTGCCCGCGCAGCGGAACTGACACAAGGAAATCGCATTTCTCCTTTGCAAGGCGGCCCAGGCCGTCGCCCTCGCCCCCTATAACCAGGCCGATTGCTCCCTTTAGATCGCAATCGTATACAGGCGTTCCGCCCGTATCCGCGCCGGCTATCCATAGGCCTTCATCCTTCAGCCGCTCCATGGCGCCGCATATGTTTGATACCCTTGCCACCCTCATATACGAAACCGCGCCTGCCGACGCCTTTACCGCGGCGGCGGTAAGCGACGCGCTTCTGCGCTTTGGTATTATTACGCCGTGCGCTCCCGCGCATTCCGCGCTCCTTATTATCGAGCCCAGGTTGTGGGGATCCTCTATGCCGTCAAGAATAATCACAAAGGGCTGTTCTCCCTTTTCGCGCGCATACTCCAATATATCCGATATGTCGCAGTATTCGGCGCCGGGAATAAACGCCGCTATGCCCTGGTGGTTGCCGGTCCGTCCTCCATATCCAAAGGGCATGCACAGCTGGTCCAGCTTTTGGCGCGGTGTTTCGTGGATTATAAGGTTTCTGTCGCGCGCCAGACTCAATATCTCCCTGAGTGAACCGTCCTGCTCGGCGCTTACCCACAGCTTGTCAATGCTGCGGCCGCTCTTTATCGCCTCCTTAACGGCGTTTCTTCCCATGATGATATTGGGAAGCTCATCCTCGGGCAACCGGGACGGCGAGGGGTCTATAACCGGCTCCCTGCCGCCGGAGCGGTCGTCACGTCTGTCGTAGGGCCTGCCGTAGCCGCCTGGACGGTCTCCGTCCCGCTTATCATAAGGCTTGTTGTAGCCGCCGGAGCGGTCGTCACGTCTGTCGTAGGGCCTGCCGTAGCCGCCTGGACGGTCTCCGTCCCGCTTATCATAAGGCTTGTTGTAGCCGCCGGAGCGGTCGTCACGTCTGTCGTAGGGCCTGCCGTAGCCGCCTGGACGG
>UQXE01000054.1 GCA_900544965.1 uncultured Eubacteriales bacterium
GGACTTTTTACAAAAAGTCCCCTTGGGCGGGGTATGGGGCGGAGCCCCATGAATATGAATACAAGCCTGACAGCTGCTTGCAGCCGAAGGTCATGTTTTGCGGGTTGAACTCGCTAAGTGCTTGTATAACAAGCACTTAGCGAATCGCCCATGGCGATAAGTAGGTTCTAAGAACTCCAAAAAATGCAAGGGGAATAATATAAGCTTTGAAATATCACCCCAATTTTATAATCCATCAAAAATCAGCGAAGAACACTTTGGCGCGACCGATGAAAATTCAAAACAACAAAAGTAAACCGCTGTTTTGCTTGGATTTTTATATTGATAAGATTGCATAATTCAAGCCGCAATACCTTAATTACAGTCAGGTCAGCGGCGTTTCGGATCGTCGGACCTGCCGACGAGGTAGTCGATGGATACTTCGAAATAGTCGGCAAGGGCGATGAGAGAATCATAGGAAGGTTTGCGCTCGCCCAACTCATATTGCTGAATGCCCCTTTCACTGGCATTGATTGCATGGGCAAGTTGCTTTTGGGTTATATTATGAGACTTCCGTAAAGTCTTTAGATGCTCTCCGAAATTAAACATATTATACTCCAAAAAGCTATTTGCACGTACAAACGCGCGTGGCATTGTATTTATAAGCCACGTACAAGTGCGCGTGCAAGCTGAAAATAAGCACAACCTAAACTCAGAATTATTGTTAATGCCAAGTAAACTAGCGTGCATATGCTGCATAATATAAGGCCAACGTTAAGCGGACACAAACGTTCAACTGCCCTAGGCGCACGGTAAAAGATCCAATACTCAGCTTAACAAACAACCGACAGCGCGGCCAAGACATTCCGGTAACAGTTTTAGCCATAACGCTATTTTTCCTAGTATTTGTTTTAATCGGCTTTATATGATGCCATACACTATAGATTAACACAATCCGCCAAACCAGGTCAAGCTGACGCAGAGGGGGAACACGGATGAAAAGGTATGAAAAACTCAGGGAATTGCGGGAGGACGCGGGAATAAGCCAGCAAAGGCTTTCTTCATACCTCTGTGTACACCAGACTACGTATTCTGAGTATGAGTTGGGTAAGATCAACGTGCCTGTCGACGTATTTATAAAGCTGTCCAGGCTTTACGGGGTAAGCATAGAATACATACTTGGGCTTACCCGGGAAAGGATAATCCCCCGCTCGGATATTAAGGCTAAGCTGCAGGGGCCGCAGGCATGCTACAAAATGCGGCAATGAGGCCTTTCGCTGATGCGCTGATCAAGCGCACCGCTAACCGCCCGCACGTAAATAAAACGTCCGGTCCCCCTGGAGGCGGGAACCGGACGCTCTATGCACGCTCCGCTGTAAAGCGGCCGCCTTGCGGCTGCGCGCCGTCTATAATGCCGCCCCGTCATAAGCCGGATATGGTATTACGCCGCGGTCCTTCTCTTTTTCAAAAGATAGGTTGCCGCGAATATACATATCGCCGCAACGGCCGTCAATGCCAGCCCCTGAATAAGCTTACTGGCGTCTCCGGTCGTGGGAGCCGGCGGCGTTGTAGGCGTGGGCGTCGGAGGCGGAGCTGGGGGCGTATATACGTTGGTAAAGACCGCTTCTGTTTTATAGTCGTTTTCATCAGCGCAGACCACAACGGTATCCAGCTTTCCGTTCTCCTCATCCCAGAGCACATAGACCGATACGGCGTAGACGGTGTCGTCATATGTACAGTATTCGCCGCTTCCCGCGATTTCACGCACGGTATAGGTATATATGCCTACCTCGCCATAGCGAATATCGAATGAAGCCTTACCCGTTCCCTTAATGGTAAGTTCCGCGTTATCCGGCATTGGGAAAGCTTCGTCGTCGGCGCTTATTTGAAACGTGAAAACCTCATCCGTTTCCTCTATGCCCGAAATGTGCTTGGTTATCGTTATCTTGGCTTCGGCGGCCCGCACCGACGCGAAGGTCTCAAAGGGCGTTATGCTGAGGAAAAAAGCAAACGCCGCCGCTATGATCGCTGTGCCTTTAATAAGCTTCTTTAACATAAATATTAATCCTAACTTCCTTCCTCCGTTTTGCTTTCCCCGGTTACGCGGCAAATCAGCAGGAGTCTTGCGTTTGTATAATCCGAGGAACAGGTGGACAGGGCAATTATCTGATCCCCCATGCCCAGGGGATCGCCGCGCGTATAGAGCGCAAGCTCATATATCCTTGAGATCAGCGCGGCTTTCCCGTTCTCAGTAGTTATGGGCACGCCGTATATCGCCCTGTCGTATGCGTCCGCTTGTATTATGCTCACGATTTCCAGCCGCATCGACCTGTCGGGCGCATGCAGGGAGCCTGTGTAGTTGGCGCGGAAAAACTGTTCATCCCTGAACAGGTCCACGTCTCCAAACATTGCCCCTCCCTGCATGTGATGTCCCATCAGGATGGAGTAATCGTCTCTCAGGCCGCGGCTGTTTCCGCAGTCCAGAAAAATACTCCCTCCGGATGAATGGTCTCCGTAAACGTCCACGGACAGGTAGTCAAAGTTGGTTTCGCCCTGCACAACCGGATAGTCTATACCCGTGTTGTCAATGGTAATCCAGGCGCACACGTCCGGATTTATCTTTAAAAGCTGGTCAAAGCTTGCTACAAGATCTTTCGTTTCCGTCGGCTTGTACGGCAAAAGCTTTCTCTGAACCGCCTTGGCGCTGTCAAGCACGCTCCACGTGTCCCACAGGGCGTACCCCGCGTAGCACGCGGCGCCAATGAGCAGAATGGAAATAACGAAGTTTATCATCCTGTCCGCGATTCGCGCCATGCCGCTTTAAGCCTTCCTTTCCTCACATCAGCCTTTCCCATATCCCGCGGAGAAAGGCGCCGCCTGCCGCTTAATCCTTAATACGCCGATACGCGGCGGCGGCGGACTATAAACGCTACGGCTCCGATTGCCGCCGCGCCGAAGATCAGTGCGTATGGCATTATGTCCATAAACAGTCCGGTAGGCGGCGTGAGCGTCTTGTTGTTTACATAGGCTTCGGTTGCGCCGCCCTGTGCAATGGTTCCGGTTATTGAGCGGTCTTCATTTGCGGCTGTGCCGTTTATGGCCGTCGTGTATCCAAGGGCGTTGGTTTCAGCTACGCTGTAGGTCGCGCCCACGGGCAGATTAAGAATTGTGAAGGATTCGCCGTGCTTGAGGTAAATCACGGCCGCGGTTCCCGCTGTGATAACCGTTGGGTTTGCGGGGGTTCCAGCGTAGGTGTTGCCCACATAGCTTATGGCGTACGTTCCGGAAGCGCCGCCGGTGATATTTACGGTAAACTCAAAGTAGTCGTTTACATTGGCCGCGTTGCCCGTTACATTCTTCGATACTGTCAGGTTGGCCGCGTCTGCCGCCGTATTGGTGAAGGTGGGGCCGCATGCCTGCTTTTCGCCGACTGAACTGTTGGTTACAATGCCGGTGATAGCCAGCTCATTTGTCGGATGGCCGTTGCTGTCCAGCGCCCAGGCTACATACACCGTTATGTTGAATACGGCGTTGCTGTATACGATGTTGGGGTTAGTTCCCGCAACCTCTTCCAGCGTAAAGTTATAAGCGCCCGGTGCTGAGAAAGTTATCCCACTAAAGAGCGATACAAAGCCCCGCAAATTTGAGGCGGACGCGCTTCCGTTCGGGTTGACCGTCGCGCTGGTTTGCCATGTATGCGTTATTTCTACTGTTTTTGATACAAAATCAGCGCTATTGTACTGCGGTACGGCAGTGGGGTTTGTGCCAACCTGATCAGCGTTGACATACTCAAGTTCAAACTCGAATACTTCGGTGTCATTCAGCTGGTTTACCGACGCGGCGGTCCAGATCTTTGTCACGTTCTGGGCAGCGCCTGGGGTATCCGTGCCGATCCCAATGGGGGTTGGTGCGACCGGTTCGGTTGCCAGCGCGGTTGCCGTCATGCACAGCACCATGAGTGCCGCCATCACGATTGAGAAAAATCTCTTCGTCTTCGTCCTTTTCATCTTTTTTTCCTCCAAAATAGTTTTTTATCCATAAGAATTGCTTAAGCAACCCTATAGACCGGTTCATATGCTTCGGCGCCGAAGTACGGTAATGACCTTTCCCGCAAGCTCGTCCGCGGGTATCGCGCCGAAGGTGCGGCTGTCAACGCCGCCGTCCCTGCTGTCGGCAAGGATGAAGTATTCGTTGGGGCCAAGGGTCAGCGGGAAGGCGCAGCCCCCGTGCACGGGATAGGTATAGGCGGCGTTCATATCCGCCTGTATATATCCGTTTATTACAAGCTGGCCGTCCTCGGTAATCAGTACAACCTCCCCAGGCAGCGCCGCTATCCGCCCGATATGCGTATGCCCCCGCGCCGTATACGCCACTACGTCGCCCGAGGCGTAAGCGCCCTGAAGCCTGTAGTATAAAAGCAGGTCGCCCTCGTGCAGGGCAGGGGACATCATATCGCTTTGATATATCATCAGTCCCAGCACATGGCTGAACGCAAGCGCCAGTATCAGCGCCGTTACGGTAAGCTTGCCGAGCGCGCATAGCCATACATGGCGTTGGGTCAACCGTTTGAGCCTTGTCTCCATTGCCCGCCTTGTCGGAGAATCCGGCCGTATAAGCTCATCCATGGCCTTCATCCCCATTGCCGCCAAAATTAAGGCCGTCGCTGTACCGTTTAATAATTTCTTCGCGCTCTTCCAGCAGCGCTCGGTATTTAAGCTCCTGTGCCTGGTACAATGCGGCGTACATTTCGTCAAGCCTGCGCAGCTTCGCCCACACGTCCCTTTCGTCGGCTCCAATCAGCGCTTTTTTAAACCTGAGCAGTTTCAGCGCCTGAGCTATGTCCTCAAGGCACGTTATCCCGAGGGTTCGGGGCGCGTCAGCCTCTTTTGCCCTCTTTTTTCCAGAGGCCCGTTTATGCTTATCCCCAGAATTCGTCATTGCCGCTTCCACGCCTCCTTCGCCTTGCGCGCAGGATAAAGAATGCCGCGGCGCCGATAACAGCCACGGCGGCAAGTATTACATAGGGAACGATATCCATGTTTATCCCCATCGGCGGAGGGTTTTGCAGCTCGTTGACGAAATGCGCGGACAGCGCCGTTCCATCCGCCGGAGTGTTGACCGTTACCGCCTTCCCGCTGGTGGTGTTCCCGCCTACGGTCACGCTTGTCGCATAGTTGGAAGCTCCGCCGCTTTCCGTTTCCACGATGCGGATCCCCGTTTCGGTCGGAAGGTTCGCGATTACAGCGGACTCGCCGTGTTTAAGCGTTATCGAGGCGGCGCCGGCGCTGCTGAACGTGATGTTTTGAGCATGCCCCTCGGCGCAGCCGCCCGTTCCCGTATAGGTCACGCTAAAGGTCTGGTTTCTCAACGCGCTCGCGGTCAGGGTGAAGGTAAAGTGTTCGTTCGCGTTGGCCGCGCTCCCCTTTACCGCCTTGCTGATGGTGAGATTAGAAAACACAATCCTGGGCTGGGATATCTCCAGCCGGCAGAGGTAATAGATGTTCTGGGTGACCGCTCTGTAGCCAAAACGGTTCCTCGACGGGTAAATATTGTAATATCGCTGGTGGCTGTCGCCGGTAAACGGCGTTACCGTGGTTTCATAGGTTACGCCGCCTTTCGTATAGCGTACGGTAACCCTGTCGTTAATCTCCGTAGTATATTGGTAATTGCTTCCGCCTAAGTACTCCTCCAGCTTGTCCTTAAAGTCGCCGTAGGACACCCCTGGGCTCCCAGTCTGGCTTATGGCGAACACGCATGGGACTGGCGAATCAGGATCTGTAGGATCTGACGCCGACCTGTCGTACAGCTCCACGACATACACCGGCGGATCCTCCCTGAGCACGCCGTCGATATGCCAGCCGTCGTTTTCACGCTTTAAGACATAGCCTATGAAGCTCTCACGCTCTTCGCCGTCTATAAGCGTTCTTCCGAATATGTCCGCAAGGCCGTCCTGGCCGTCCTTGTCTATAGCGGGCCAGATCGCGTTTGTATAAAGGTTGTCCGCCCCGTCCTTGCGGTCCGTATAGCCCTGCATATAGGAGGCGTCGCTGTCGATTGAGAAGTAAACATGTTCGGTGTTAAAATTGATATAGGGCGTTGTTTTTGCCAGCACGTCCTTTAACTTGACGTCTACTATGATATAGGGGGTATTGTTGCCGGCCGGACCAAACTCAGTTACGCCGAAATCCTGATTTATGTTTTGGGGAACCGCATTGCTGTAGCGCAGGTAGACCTTGCCTTCTATGGTGGTTTCCATGACATGAACCGTGTGTGTTTCCGTCCTGTCCCTGTTATTTGAGCGGTAAGTATGGGTAAGCGTTACCGTGCCCACGCCCGTGCCGCATATTTTAATCTGGCGCTCGTTGGTAGCGCTTAATGCCACGCTGCCGCCGTTTGACGAGCTTTGTGCCCACCGGTGATTGAAGCCTGTGGAGCCGCTTATGGTCATGATTTCCATCAAGTCTATGGAGTACGTTCCTAATTCATCGAAATTATCGCCCTTATTCTCCGTGTCGGACGAAGGTTCGGAGGAATTAGAAGCTTCGGGCAACTCCCCAGGAACTTCCGAAGCTTCCGGCAGGGCCGCGGGGGCTCCCTCCGCAAAGGACGCGGAATTATCCTCGGCCCCGGGAAGGTCCGTAAAAGCGGCCTGCCCAACGCTGACAGATGTAAATACCGTCACTATAACCAATAGCAACGCAAACAGCCGTTTCCTAGATCTGGTTAACATAAATTCCTCCTTTTACTCCTCTGCGCCGTATAGTAGGTTAAACTATACATATCAGTTCATCCTCACGTTTAATATATTGTATTTGTTTAGCTGCTTCACCTGCTTCTAAGCGGTTAACCAGCGTATCTTTAAAGCGCGTTCCCATCCGCGATATCTTATATGCCATAAATAACTTAGTTTGTTATATAAATATAACAATGTATCAACTTTAACAAGTTAATAATAAACTTATAAATTAACAACATACTCTCTACCGCACTAAACACATTATTCCGTTGATTACAACAAAAAAATCCAAATCAGCGCAAAACATTGTTAATTATTTTATTGTTTTCCATTTAATTGTATAAACCACCTCCCTCTGGCAAACATTTTTACAGCGCAATGTTATAATTATCGGAAATAATTATAATCCCAATAAATGAAGGCAAAGATCACGCCAACTGCATTTATACGGCAAATTATTCCATGCGAAGGATGCATTGCCTGCTTGTCCGCAACCTGCGGCAAAACACACGGTATATACGGACTCATGCTATCAGGTAGTAGTTACTATACATCAACCGGAGGGGCAGGTCGGTTCTGTTTCTGATACAATATGAGATTTATTTCCAAATTTTTTATGCCGCTTTAATTATGCCGCTTTAATTATGCCGCCGCATCAGCCGCTGGACATAAAGCAGCTTTTCGTTTCTAAAGCAAACTTTTTTGATCAACTATCGATCAGATTGCCCATTTTTGTCCGGTTAACCGCATTAACGCGGAAATGAAAATATAATTCCCTAACCCGGTCAATACATATTTGTTTTTTCGGAAACGGTTTGCCAGAGCCGATTATTATGCTATAATACAATTAACCATATGGTTAATTGTATGTTGTAGAGGTAATAGAGTGGGGCTTCAAAATACGCTTCGCGCATTGGCGGACCCGACGCGGCGTGAAATACTTAACCGCTTGAAGAGGGGAAGGCTGGCGGCGGGCGATATATCCGCTAAGTTCGATATCACCGCGGCGGCCGTTTCCAAGCATCTATCGGTTTTGAGGGAGGCTGGGCTTATACGCGACAAACGCGAAGGGAAATTCATCTATTATGAGCTTAACGCCTCGGTGTTGGAGGAGACGCTGTTATGGATAAAGGGTTTGAAAGGGGATTGAAACATGAAAGGAAGCTATAAGGCGGTTTTTGGCCTTGTTGTTGTGTCATTTCTGGTTGCTGGGGTCTTTCTGGCGTTTATGCCTGATCGGGTTCCAATGCACTATAACGCGGCCGGCGGCATAGACCGCATGGGAAGCAAGTACGAATACCTGCTGCTTCCCACGATTACAGCTGCTTTAGCCGGCTTTTTTGTGATTCTGGCCAAATATCAGGCCAGGAAGGGCGAAAGCGGAACGGAAAAGGCGGCAATGGTTTCCGGTATTGCCGTGCTTGCGTTTTTGATCGTGCTTGAGGTATATATCCTGTGGAAAGCGGCCGCGTATTCCCCAAACGCTGACGGTCAGGCGCCGGAGTTTCTCCGGCTGGCGGCATTCGGCCTGGGCGCGCTTTTTATCATTATAGGCAATATAATGCCCAAAGCAAGCCGCAACTCTATATTTGGCCTGCGTACGTGCTGGAGTATGAAAAACGACGAGGTATGGCGAAGATGCCAGCGCTTCGGCGGCTGTTCGGCCGTTGTATGCGGGATTATGATGATCATATGCGGCATTGCCTTTAGCGGCCTGGCCGCAGCCTGCGCGCTTGCCGGGCTGATCGTCATCATGTTGACTGCCGACGTCGCCGCGTCCTATCTGATTTATAAAAGATGGCGTCTCGAAGCCGGCTTAGGCAAATAAAGTCTCCATAGCCGGTTCAAAAAACGGCTGTGCCTCCGGCGGCTTAGAACCTATTACCGCCATAGGCGGTTCACAAAAC
>UQXE01000055.1 GCA_900544965.1 uncultured Eubacteriales bacterium
CGGAGCAATATCCATACGATAAACAGTTGGGGCAAAGTCACGCTGGTTCAGGCTTATGCCCTCGCATGAGCGGGCGTTACGCCTCCGTTTCGCTACCAACTTTTTGCGGTTGCGCCTTCGGCGCTGGAAGCTGGAGCAATATCCATATGATAAACAGTTGGGGCAAAGTCACGCTGGTTCAGGCTTATGCCCTCGCATGAGCGGGCGTTACGCCTCCGTTTCGCTGCCAACTTTTTGCGGTTGCGCCTTCGGCGCTGGAAGCGGAGCAATATCCATACGATAAACAGTTGGGGCAAAGTCACGCTGGTTCAGGCTTATGCCCTTGCATGCGCGGGCATCACGCCTCCGTTTCGCTACCAACTTTTTGCGGTTGCGCCTTCGGCGCTGGAAGCGGAGCAATATCCATATCCAAATATCAACTGATCTACACTATACCTCTTTGTCATATGTATATACTTTGGAATAAGGCGGCAATGCATTTAAAGGTGCTCTATTAGTACATCTAATACATCACTTTTTCCAATAATCATCCAATCTTAGCGCAGAGGGTATGTGAGATGGAGCGGCCGCTGCAGCGTTTATAGAGTAGGTAAAGAAAAACGCGGCCCAAAGGGCGCTCGGAGCGGCGTTTTTACATCGCTGTCCTACCGCGCGCATGCAATACTGAATTGAAATTTCAGGATACTGGCATAAAGCTGTTTTGGCATAAGCGGTACATCATTCATGGAGGTGTTATATAGATTTACATTGGGAATTCAGTCTTCCTAATAATCAGCAGCTGTACAAATCGAATCTTTTTATGGAATAGTTTAACGTTTAGATGGATAAACGGTTTACACGTTTCATAAAAATTTTAATAAGCTCCAATAACCGGGGATAGAAATACAGGCGAGCCAATATTAAGGCTAGTTTTACTTATTATTAGATCTGCAGGGCTGTTATAAATGCACCCGCAAGATAAGCCGCTAAAGGCTGTAGGATATCGCTGTCAAAACGGTTACAATACGGCGTTACAAGAAAAAAAGCGGCGTTAATATGGCGAAATTTTAAATTTATACTATTGCGCGGCAAATGCAGATATGATATCCTATAAATAAAGGCAATGGGGGGATCGTTATGAAGAAGTGTTTCCTGATCCTATTTTGCGTACTGATTATGTTTATAATGGCCTGTTCACCCCCAGATGAATCCTTTGAAATGGAAGGGGAGATGGTTTATAACTGGAACACGGTGCAGATAGCCGATAAAATCCCAGCCCAATACGAGCGTATTCCTGTGTATGCAGACAACTTATCATATAATTACATAAACCGCCGGTACTATCTTGAAGTTGTGTCGCTGCCGTATAACCTACAGAGGGTTATTAAAGAGGCGGTTGAAACCAGTTCGGACGACGAGATTAGTAGTACGCGTTATAATCTCTTTGCCATACTGGAAAGGGATAACCAATACCGCATTTATTTGCCAAGCGGCGAGTTCCTATATTATTATGAGCTTGAACCCTATAATGCTACTAATAAAATTCCGGAAGAAATGAAAAATAGGTTTCCCCATTTACACATAACTGAAAAGTAATTTGCGTTTTACAATGCAGGGGCGCTATGGTACCCGTCATATAAGGCTATGCAGCCAGGCGGACACTTATGCGTTGGGTTCAAGATTAGGGATAACGCTGTCGTATTTTGTTATTGCTCATCTATTCCGAAGCATATTATAATAATCTATAGGGATTAGTAAGAGCTCCGTTTGGCAAATCAGGCCAGGCGTTGCTTTTATGCACAGTAATTGCAGCTTGTATATAAATGAAGGGAGAAAATCATTGTGGGTATAATTAAGGCGTCAATCGAAGCGATACGTAGTTCTCTGGCCGACCAATGGCGGGAGATAGTGGAGCCCGACGATATGGGCGCGGGAACGGTAATGACCGCGGGAAAGCTGATACGCAGAAATGAGAACACAAAGGGAACAAAGGATCTGATTTCAAACGGGTCTGTTATACACGTACAGGTAAACCAGTGCATGCTGTTGGTAGATGGGGGAAAGGTGGTCGATTTTACCGATGAAGAGGGCTATTACATTGTCGACGACGGCGCTCCCAGCCTGTTTTCAAAGCAGTTTAAGGATACGCTGAAGGATTCGGTAAAACGTATTATGTATGGCGGGGGCACGCCATACAAACAAAAGGTGTATTATATAAACCTCCAGGAGATCAAGGGGATAAAGTTTGGAACAAAGACTCCAATCAATTATTTTGACAGTTTCTATGGCGCCGAGCTGTTCCTTCGCGCTCATGGCGAATACTCCATAAAGATCGTAGACCCGCTCCTGTTTTACGCCGAGGCTATACCAAGGAATATGGAAACCGTTCAAATTTCTGATATAAACTCTCAATATCTGTCCGAGTTCTTAAGCGCTCTGCAGGCCGCTGTCAACCGTATGTCGGCCGATGGGATACGCATTTCACACGTTACGTCCAAGAGCGTTGAACTGAGCAAATATATGGCGACCGCGCTTGATGAGGAGTGGCGGCAGCTGCGCGGGCTGGAGGTTTGCTCCGTAGGTTTAAGCAGCCTGTCGTATTCCGACGATTCGCAGGAGCTGATAAACATGCGCAACAAGGGAGCCATGCTGTCAGACCCAATGGTGCGCGAGGGCTATGTCCAGGGCTCCATAGCGAGGGGTATAGAGGCCGCGGGCTCTAACGAAGCGGGGAGCATGGCTGGTTTTATGGGCGTTGGAGTAGGCATGAATGCTGCCGGCGGTTTCATGGGCGCCGCGTCCAGCACGAATATGCAGCAAATGCAGATGAATGGTATCAGGGCGGATACTTGGCGGTGCCAGTGCGGATATGAGAACACAGGAGGGTTCTGCCAGGGATGCGGCAAGCAAAAGCCGGAGGCGGGCAATGCCTGGAGCTGCGAATGCGGCGCGAATAATACCGGGAATTTCTGTCAGTCCTGCGGAAGACCTAAACCAAAACAAGCTGGGGAGTGGCAGTGTGGCTGCGGCGTGAATAATACGGGCAGCTTCTGTCAGTCCTGCGGTGCTAGAAGGCGCGATATGAAGCTGAAATGCGATAAGTGCGGCTTTGAGCTCAAGAGCGATACGGTTATGCCGAAGTTTTGCCCAAACTGCGGAGATCCCATTGACAGTGCGGATATGAAGCCTTGACGTTACAAAAAGAACTATGATGCTATGGAGTAAAAGGGTTTTATATGATAAATAGACCAAATGAGCCGTTTGATTTAAAGGGTCAAACGCTTATAATGCCATGGAGGACAATATGCCGGTACTGATATACAAGTGTCCAAACTGCGATGGAGACGTTCGATTCGACCCGGAGTCCCAGGGGTTTAAATGCGAATACTGTGAAAGCGTTTTCTCACAAGAGGAGCTGCTGCGGTACGCTCCCAACCAGTCCAAGGAAGCGGCGTCTTCATGCAATCGTAATGATGATAAAGGCGGCGCGGTAATCTATTCGTGCCCTACCTGCGGCGCGGAAATAGTTACGGACAGCACTACCGCGGCAACGTTTTGCTTTTACTGCCATAATCCTGTTGTGCTCTCTGGGCGGCTTGAAGGCGAGTATAGCCCTGATAAAATTATACCGTTCACGCTGTCGCGCGAACAGGCTGTAGAAAGGTTCCTGTCATGGGTAGGCAAGAAAAGATATACGCCAAAGGCATTTTTCAGTAAGCGGCAGATAGAGATGCTGTCCGGTGTATATTTCCCCTATTGGATGCTTGACGCGGAGCTCGAAGCCAGGCTTGACGCGGTAGCGGAAAACGTACGCGTATGGCGCACGGGCAATGTCCAAAACAGGGAAGTCAGCAGGTACAGGGTTTGCCGGGGAGGCACTGTAGGCTTTAAGGGCTTCATTAAAAATGCGCTGCAAAAGGCCGACCTTAGCCTGGCGGAGGCTGTACAGCCTTTTGACGAAGCGGGCTTTTTACCGTTTTCAACGGCCTATCTTTCAGGTTTTATGGCGGAAAAAAGGGATATAGAGTGGCAGCGGCTTGAGGAAAGCGCAAAGCAGGAGCTGGAGGACTACGCCAAAAGCATGCTGAAAGGCAGCATAACGGGATATTCTTCCGTTGCCTCAGGTCATATGGAATCAAGGTTTACACAGGAAAGCCTGAACTATGTTCTTCTGCCCGTATGGGTGCTGACATATGCCGGCAGAGACGGAAAGATGTATTATTATGCCATGAATGGGCAGACCGGCAAGGTTTGCGGCAAGCTGCCCACCGACAAAAAGAAATTATTGATGCTGTTTGCCGCGCTGGCCCTGCCCATTGCCCTGGCAGCGATGATGATAGGATGGTTGCTGATATGATTAGTTGGAAAAGGCATTTTATGGCGCCGGTTATTCTGGCGGTGATTATTCTAATCATCTGCTCGCCCGCTTCGCTTGCGGCCGGCTGCGGCGTATATGATCATGCCGGATTGTTTAACGGCGGAGAATATGAAGCGCTGCTTGAGAAAGCGCAAAGCCTAAGCGAAGCCTCTGAAGCTGATATCGTAATTGTAACGATTGACGACGCCGGAGGGAAGACCTCCAGGGATTACGCGGATGATTATTATGATTATAACGGCTTTGGCCCTGACGGCGCGCTGCTTTTGATCGACATGGACAACCGCAACGCATATATATCGACAAGCGGTACTATGATCAGGTATCTTACCGATGCGCGTATAGATTCAGTACTTGACAGTGTTGTGGCCGAACTGGCGGACGGAGGCTATTATTCGGCGTCGGTTGAATTCTTGAACCGCACCGAAGGCTATATTGACGCGGGTATTCCGGATGGGCAGCATAACTATGATTCTGAAACCGGAGAGACGGATGAATATGAGGACGCGGCCGTTAAGTCGCTGACAGCCGGGGAAATCGTTGTGTCGCTGGCGGTGGGCGGGGCTGTCGGCCTAGCGGTTGTCGGAGGAATAAAGAGAAGCTACAGCATGAAGAACGACTGCTACAGGTATCCATATGCTAGCAAAGGTTCGCTTGAACTGTCACAAAAGGCTGATGAACTGATTGACCATCATGTAACCAGGACAGTTATACACGTCCATCACGATAATGGCAGAGGGAGCGGGCCAAGAAGCACAACGCACAGCTCAAGCAGCGGAAGAACGCATGGAGGAGGGGGAAGAGGTTTTTGACACGGTGATGGAAGGACTACCCTTTTCTATGTATCAGGTGTCCAAACAGTCCTCCTAAGAACATAACGCATGCGTATATGGGAATATATCCCCATGCTGTATAATTGTAAAAAATAAACATAGAAGGAATGAAGATGATTATAATCACAATAGGCAGCCATATTAGAAAGCCATTTTTAAGCGTATGTATGAACGTGAGCACGAAGGAAATGATTGGAAAGATGAGCATAAGCAGTCCAGGCTTGAAGTCAGGTATGATAATCGGCAGAAGATAGAACGTAATTATGCTTAGCAATAAGTATACCAGCGCGCCTTTAATGTTTTGTTTCATCCGTCTATAATCCTTCCAAATGGATAAAGAATACTATTCCGCTCAGGCATGGTTAGCGCCGCGCCTGAAAAGGATTTCAAACAGTATATCACCGAAACTATGGCCAAACAACAAAATCGCAAAAAAACATAACAACTAATAAAATAGATAAAAGATTGACTCTCACTACGGGGCGTAGTAATATATGCTATAAGGCTATAAAAGGAGAAAAACATGAAAAGCAGCGTACTGAAGCTACTTAACCGCTGTATATACGCGATTGGCCTGGTATCATGCCTGCTGGCACTTTTCGGATTTTTAAATGTAGATGCAGCGGTTATTGGCGCGGCGCTTGGCCTGTTTACGGCCGCCGCTGGAATTGTAATTATTAAAAGAACTGGTATGAAGGTGCAAAGCTATTCCGGATATGGTAAAGCGCACGATAGTATGACCATATCCGAAATGAAAGCGCGTCTCGGGCTGAGGATGTGGCGTATAGCGGATGCAGGAACCCATTTTGGCGTTATCTTTGGACTGGTTGCAATTATAGGCAGTTTATTGGCGTTTGCACTGCCTGGCATATTACACACCATAACGCGGATCTAAACCATATCGTGCTCTATTATTTAGCAGATGGCGCGCAACCTAAAGCTATTGATTAAAATAACGGGCGCCCCGGTTATAACGGCGCGCCCATCGTATCGTTTAAGCGTGTTCAGCCAACTATCTGTTGTCCTCGGGAAGCAGTCCCTTGCGCGTAAGGTCGATCTTGCCGTCGGGCTTTATGTCGATGACCCTTACCAGTATCTCATCGCCCAGGGATACAACATCCTCAACGCGCTCTATACGCCTGTTGGCCAGCTTTGAAATATGAACAAGTCCTTTCTTGCCCGGCTTGATCTCAACCTGGGCGCCAATGGGAAGAATTGATACGACCTTGCCAAGGTAGACGTCGCCTACCTCTATGTCCTTAATAATCGTTTCAATCATCCGTTTTGCTTCGGCAGCGGCCGACTCGTCAGGCGAGGCTATAAATACGCGTCCGTCGTCCTCTATGTCGATCTTTACGCCGGTATCGGCAATGATCTTATTGATCGTCTTGCCGCCGGTTCCGATTACCTCCCTGATCTTATCGGGATGTATGGTGAACCTGAGAATGCGCGGGGCATAGGGGGACATCTCCTCCCTGGGGGCCGGCAGGGTTTCAAGCATCTTGTCAAGTATGTAAAGCCTGCCTATCCTTGCCTGCTCCAAAGCGCGGGTCAGTATCTGTTCGTCGATACCCTTTATCTTTATATCCATCTGTATCGCCGTGATGCCGTCACGGGTGCCTGCCACCTTAAAATCCATATCTCCAAGGAAGTCCTCAAGCCCCTGAATATCGGTAAGTATGGCTAAGCGGTCGCTTTCCCCATCCTTGATCAGGCCCATGGCCACGCCCGCAACCGGTTTTTTGATGGGAACGCCGGCGTCCATAAGCGAAAGGGTGCTGGCGCATACGGAAGCTTGAGACGTAGACCCGTTTGAGCTTATTACTTCGGACACAAGACGTATTGCATACGGAAAATCATCCTCATTGGGCAGCATTGGCAGCAACGCCCTTTCCGCCAGCGCTCCGTGACCGATCTCACGCCTTCCAGGGCCGCGCATCATGCGCGTTTCGCCTACGCTGTAAGGAGGCATGTTATATTGATGCATGTAGCGCTTATACTCCTCCTCGCCTATTCCGTCGAGCGTCTGACCATCGCCCATGGCGCCAAGGGTGGCGACGGTAAGCACCTGCGTCTGTCCGCGCGTAAACACGGCGCTGCCGTGCGTGCGGCTCAATATACCTACCTCCGACCATATTGGGCGTATCTGATCATGCGTGCGGCCATCGGGACGTATATTCTTGTTTATGATTTTATCCCTTACTATCTCTTTGGTGAAGCCATAAAGGATATTGTCTATATCCGAAGCTGAGTCTGGGAACTCAATTTCAAATTGGGCGATGGTGTCCTCCTTAACCTTTTCGGTGCGCTGTTCGCGCTCCTTACGGTCAAAGGTATCAAGGGCCCATTCCATACTCTTGAACGCATACTCACGAACCTTTTCCGAAAGCTCCTCATCGGGCTTGTAAACCTCGATCTCACGCTTTGGCTTGCCGGCCTCCGCAGCTATTTCGTCGATAAAGGCTACTATTTTCTTTATCTCCTCATGCGCAAATAAAATTGCCCTGAGCATCTCTGCTTCCGTCAGTTCTTCCGCTCCAGCTTCAACCATCATTACCGCGTCCCTTGTTCCCGCTACCGTAAGATGTAGCCGGCTCAGCTCACGCTGCAGGCTGTTGGGATTGATTATATATTCTCCATCCAGATATCCTACGTTTACAGCGCCCGTTGGGCCCATAAAAGGCGCGTCGCTTATGCTTAACGCTATTGACGAGCCGATCATAGCCAGAACGTCGGGCTGTATATCCTGCTCCACACTCAAAACGGTTGCTATTACCTGCACGTCGTTGTAAAATCCCTTTGGAAACAGGGGTCTCAGCGGCCTGTCTATCAGCCTGGAGGTAAGTACAGCCTTTTCAGTAGGCCTTCCTTCGCGCTTTATGAAGCCGCCGGGGATCTTTCCAACGGCATACAGCTTCTCCTCAAACTCGCAGCTCAGCGGCAGGAAATCCACCCCGTCACGAGCGGTTTTTGAAACCGTTGCACACACCAGCACCGCCGTATCCCCACAGCGCACAAGGCATGAGCCGCCGGCTTGTCCGGCATATTTGCCGGTCTCCACCGTTAGCGTACGGCCGGCGAGCTCCATTTTAAAAACTCTCTCCATGAAATTTCTCCTTCTAATTATTCATCTAATTATTATACCACGAAACGGGGATTATGTGACAAAGGGCCAATCAGAATTATTATAAATTGAAGTATATGGCAAAAAGAATCAAAAACCAGCTTTTTGCAGCATTTTATCAAGCTTACTCATGGGGCTTTTGCCCCATACCCCGCCAAAGGAGACTTTTTGTAAAAAGTCCCCTTTGGAATCCCGAAAAACAGCGTTTGACTTTTAT
>UQXE01000056.1 GCA_900544965.1 uncultured Eubacteriales bacterium
TCGGGATTCCCAAGGGGACTTTTTACAAAAAGTCCCCTTGGGCGGGGTATGGGGCGGCGCCCCATGAATACAGCCTGATAGTTGCTTGCAACCAAAGGCCGTGTTTTGCTGGTTAAGCTCGTTAAGCTCGCGATGCGCTGAACAAGCGCTTCGCGACGCGGAAGGCGAGTAGGCGACATGCGCGCCGGTCTTTTGATACCTTGGGAGCAAACGATGAAAAACCAAACAATAAAAGTCAAACGCTGTTTTTCGGGATTCCCAAGGGGACTTTTTACAAAAAGTCCCCTTGGGCGGGGTTTGGGGCGGAGCCCCATGAATACAGCGCAAGCACTTAGCGAATCGCCCATGGCCATATTTTCAGTGCTTACCGCGCCGAAAGCGCGGACCGCAAAAGTTGGCGGCGAAGCGGGGGCGCGATGCCTGCGCTTAAAAAGGGTATATCGAAGCGGGCGTGACATTTTGCGCGAGAGGATTAGTAAAAGAGCGACACAAAAAACCCCCAGCCGCAGAACGGACAGGGGAGCTTTTGAGCAAAGCGGACTTTGCTCCGATGTGGCACCCGGTAGGGGAGTCGAACCCCTGTTTTCGCCGTGAGAGGGCGACGTCCTAGGCCACTAGACGAACCGAGCACAGTTGCATATACTATTATACGGTTTTTTTGCGCCATGTCAACATGTTTTTTATCGGATAAGCGAATAATTGTATAAACGACATATTATTAATGCTAATGCTTAATTAATACAGTTAATAATTAATATTATTCACTTTACAGCAGCTTTTTACAGCAGCTTTATATGCTGGTACGTTTGCTATTAAAATGGCCTGTCCGCATAGCAAATGTTTTTATCAGTTAAAACCATTAGCGTCGCACACATTTAGCCGGATCCGCGTAGTATGTGGTAGCTGGCGGCTTAAAAGACCGGCGGCATACAGACAATTTTAAGGAGGCAACTCGCGATGTTTAACTGTGGAAACAACTGTGGCAACTGGTGGTGGATCATCATCCTTCTGCTCCTTGCTGAGAGTAACGATGGCTGTGGCTGTGGCTGTAACTGTAACAACAACAACTGGTGGTGGATCATCATCCTGATTCTTGCTGGAGTTTTCGGAAATGACGGCTGCGGCTGTGGCTTTGGCATCCAGGAAAATAACAACTGCGGCTGTGGCTGCAACAACTGCGGCTGCTAATTGGTTAATTTGACCGTAAAGCGATTTTAAAGCCGTACGGCGGGCCAATTAGCCGCTTTACATGGCTAATTGGCGGCGCTTATATACACGGCTCCACCAGGGCGGGCGACCCCCTGGTGGTATGCTTTTTTATAATATTCCTCCTTTGTCCGGCCGCTCAGAACAACCATTAACGCGGCGGCATAACCGCATAGACGCTCTCGCCGTAATTATTATCAATGATTGTATAGACAAAGCAGCCGTTAATATAATAAGCTATATAACCGACAGCCATGCCGTTTTCCAAATTTGTTTTATCAATCAGATAGGATCTTTTGCTGCTGATATCTACCAGTATCATCTGCAGCGGAAGCTGATCCCCTTCAGCTACGCTTAAAGTAAAGCAATCAGAGCTGCCAGTTACCACCTGGTAATCAGAGGTTAAGTTATCGTCTATATTTAAATCCAATTTGAAAAACTCCCCTGTCAGCCTGTTGAGGAAGACATAGCTGTGGCCATTGCCTCTGATAGCAAATTCACATTCCCTGATAGGGGAGTATATAGATGAATCCTTATGCTCGACCTGTATCAGGCTTGATTCGACTATCTCCGATTTACCTTCAGATACCGAATATTTTACGTACTGCATATGATCGGTCTTCTGCTCGGCCGTTTCGTTATAGTACTTAAATATATAGTCGAATATTACGCTGTCGTCGTCGCTCCACCATACTGATTCAGGTTTTTTGATAAGCCACGTCTTATCGGGATCATCCATGAATTCCTCAGGGATTGTTATCAGGCTTTCACAGCCTGTATCCAGGTTGAAAACATAGTACGAATACGCTCTGTCCTCCTGATAGGTTTCACGGTTTGTATAGTAAAGAATCTTTTTGCAGTCCGGAGAAACCTCCTCGGCTATGGCCCATATTGTGCCAGGCGCCCCTTTAGTTTCGTCGGGCTGCGCGATCTCCCGCATTTCGCCGCTTGACAGGTTTAAAATATATGCGTTAAACACGGGTATACGCTCGTCGCCGGCAGTAACGTAAAGTATGTTTATCACGCAAGTGCTGTGCTCCCTATCCAAAAGCAATAGATCAATAGTAAACGGGTTTTCATAGTCATCATCAAAATACGTAAAGCTGTTTTCAGTTAAAACATAGTCAAAATGAAAATTAACGCTGTAATTCTCATAGTTAAACGTGCCGCTGAAGGGTTTTACAGCCGCGCTTTCAAGCCGTCCGTTTATCAGTTCAAACGCCTGCGGTTTTCCGCCGTTTTGAACTATGAACATATTATCCTTGATGATGTACTCGTCAAAATCAAACTCGATCGGCTCGCCGCCGATGGGTTCTGGGGCGGCGATATCGGCAAATACAGGGGATGGTTCCTTGCGCCCGAATACCAGTGCCCTTAAGGATGGTATTGTAGCGAAAATCACCATAATCGCCGCTATGACGAATACAGCTAGAAGCAACGCAATAAGCAGCCGCTTATTGGATTTTTTATCGGTATTAGCATTCATATTGACCTGTCCTCAGTCATTTCTCAGGAAGCACTATGGCGTTGTTGAGCTGTTCACGGGTGATGTCGGCTATATAGATATCTATCAACTCGTCGTTTGGCTTATTATAATGGTAGAGGCATGTGCCTCCATCCTTTGAGCCAAGCACGAAAAAATCGTTTTCATCATCCGTTATGTACAAAAACGTCCAGGCTTTGTTGCCCTGCTTCTCATGCAGCTTTTCAATGATTTCAGGGTTGTAAAAGCCCTGTTCGCCTGTTTTTATATCATAGGTAAGAAAGCCGCTCTTATTATAACCATATATTATTTTATCCTTGACGCTGATAAGGTTGAGTATATCGTTGTTTTCAATCATAAACAGCTCTTTGCCGCCCTTATCGTCGATGATAAATACATGGTTGTCGCACTCCACGTAATCCTCCTCGTCCTGATTCGCTATACGCCTATCGCCTTCACTAGCTGAATATGCGGAGCCGATTATCAGGCCGCTGCTAATGTTATAGAACATGCTGTTGAAATGGTAATCCTGTTCCCAGGTCCAGCTGATAAGCTCCTTTTTTTCATCGTCGTACAGGTATGGATTTATCGCAATGTGCGGCGTTCCGAAGGGTACCTGGCCCAGCAGTATGCCGTTGTCCAGGGGTATAATGTGATTTATGGCAAATATGTTGTCCGTGAGCTGGGTCTGCTCACCCTTTTTATAGTCGTAAGCATATAGCTGATCGCCTACGCCCGAGGCGGCTTTAGCGGAGTAGAATACCATATCCCGCCTTTTATCATACACCGTAAGGGGGTACTGCGCGTTGTAAGGCACAACCGCAATCCTTTTAAGCTCCCTGCTGCCAGGGTTATAATAGTAAACGTCGCTTTCCAGATTGCGCTCTTCATATGTGCCGTGGGTCACGGTAAAGGTGATATAATAATCCGTCTTATCTCCGGCCAACGCGTCCTTATCCCCGCTACCGCATCCGGGCGCCAGGCACCCGAATGCGGTAGATGAGATTATCAAAAGAATAACAATTCTCATCCTATTCATATGCTAAGACCTCACGTTATGATGTTGCAGTTATGGCTGTATTGGGTTGTGCCGGGCATGGAGAAGGAGCTGTTCCATGTATAGCCCCAGTATTCAACGCCCGTTTTCCATATATCCAGTATCGCGTCCGGCATGCCGCCCGCGTCCGCTTTTATCATATCTTTTGCCCTTGGGTTACTAGACCCGTTTACCATGGCCACCACGCCTACCACGGTTCTTACGTCTATATTATCATATTTAAGACTGGTAGCTACATGGCCCTTCTCCAATACTATGTCCGCCTGGCCGATCGTATCGTTGAATGTCGTGGCCCGTCCTATGCCGTACCGGCCCTTGTTATTGGGGGTATTCAATACCTTGTACAGCGTATTTCTATGATTGCCCCATACCGCTATGATTTCCATCTCTATACCGGTTCCGTCGGCATCAACAAGGATAACGGGCGCCGCGCCTGCGTTTACCATGCCGGATAGCGGCTGTTTAGGCTGCAAAAGCGGGTTTTCCACGCCCTCAGGGAATACTATGTCGTGAATAAACCCGTCGCTTGAATACTGTACCCTTACGCCCTTTACCGGACTTGGGTATTCCTCATGTATGGCGGTATAGTAGGAACCGTTCCGCTTGGCCTGCTCAAGCAAATTCCTCTGAACGTCGGACATCTCTATTTTGCTTGGGGATTTTACAGGCCCGCCCTCAATGATAACGTAGCTTTGATTGGTAACGTACTCAATCAACGTGTACGGCTGCATTTCGCCCGGGATTTCAGGCGAATAAACCCAGTCGTCGGGTTCAGCCGCATATGCTACTATCCCGATGGAGCTGCTAAACAGCATACACATTAAAACGGCTATGGAGACGGCGGCCTTCTTTTTGTTTAACATATTGTTTCTCCTTTGCATTTAATATTTGAATTCGTCATACCGGTATGAATAATCCATATCTAATTATAACATATATTAGTACAATTATAACTACAAATTAATACAATATAAATGGCTTGTTTTGTCATATGCTGTCAACTTATGTATATAGATAAATTTTAACGTTTAACCCGTTATATAAAACGCGCGCCATAGATCCATGGGACTTTTGACTGACTTTTGTTCTTTCAACTTTACATTAGGTTATATAACCTTTAACTGATTATAGTATAGCATTACTTTTTTGATAATTGCAAGCGCAAAACGAAGCTTTTATTGGAACGTTTTTCCGCACTCCTTGCTTTAGCATGGTATATTGATAATAACGGCATATAAAATTACAATATCAGCCGCTCAACGGCATGGTTTTAAAGCGGGCCATGCACCCAAATTGACGTTTCGGTCCTTAGCCCGTAAGAGTCTGCATATGATTCGCCTCATTATTTAGGAAAGGTTTTTCGCGTTACAGCTTCTTTTTCTTTAGAGTTTAATCAAACCTGACGTATTGGCGCGAAATGTCGCGCAGCCGAGGTTGAATCATACATAAGATGGGCAAGCTCGCATATTATCCAGAATTATGCGCGAAGTGGGATGTAGCAAATTGTTCATTGGCGTGGTATAATAATGTCAAAGCACTGCCGCCAGATATGCTTCACGGGGGCGTACATGGTTTCGACGGGGATCGCGGGGGCAGTATAAGCGAGCCGAAGCCCCGAGCTTCGTTAAAAGCGGGACAGAATAATAACTGGCGAAAATAATACTTTACCCGTTGCCGCTTAATTGACGGCAACCGTTCGCCCGCCGTTGCCCACGACGGCGGTTGCGGGCGTCATTAATGTGGGGAACCAGCCTGCGAAAGCTTTGACGCAGGTGGGATTCATGAAGCTACTGAAAGCGCGACCCTGACGGCAGGGGCGCGACGGAGGGAATTTTAAATTACCGTCTACGCTCGTAGAAAGTGCTGCTGATGGATTTTCGGACAGGGGTTCAACTCCCCTCGCCTCCACCAAACAGTGCAAATCCGAACACTTTGTTTTTTATGAAACACTGTTTCGGATTTGTTTTATATATAAAGGTTTTAGAGACGGAGTGATCCGCCCCCTTTGCTGTTATTGTTAGTTAGCCTTTACTTTGACTCTAATGTTTTTGGGGGAGCGATCCCCCTCTTCTTTGTTTAATATAGACCTTTAAACAAATTTATGTTAAATTCTGAAAAAAAGGAGGTACTATTAATAACAAAATAAAATGAAAAGGAGTACTTAATGAAACCCACCAAACCAAGGATAATAAAAGCGGTTTCAATACTGCTGGCACTGCTGAGCGTCATCGGGGCGACCGTACCGGCGCAGGCCCTTAATCCTGTCGCTTCACAGGACGGTTCCGAACCCGTTATTGTCCAGGAGGACATAAATTTACGCGGAACATATGAAAAGCACTTCATAATGAGCGATGGCAGCAGCATGGCCGTAGCGTATAACGAGCCCGTACATTACGAGGAGGACGGCCAGTGGTTTGAGATAGACAACACGCTGGTTGAGACCAAGGGCGGCCGCATAGCCAATTTAAAGGGTTTGGAGAACGTGAGCTTTTCACAGGAGCCAAGCCAGGAGCTTGTCGTGATAGAAAAGGACGGTTACACAATTTCATGGGGCCTTAGGTTCAGCACGGCGCCAAACGCCGGCCTCAGCGCATCGGGAAGAGGCTTAAAGGGCGTGGAGACCAGGGAATTGGACCCTAAAGTAACGGCCAGGGTGGAGGAGCCGGACCGCACGGGCTTTGAAGGCACGGACCAGCTTATGCTTGCGCGAAACGCGGCCCAGCTTACGTATGAAGACGCGGCTGGGGAGGGCGTGGACGTGGAATACACGGTGCTGCCAGGCAGGGTAAAGGAAGCGATAATCCTTGAAAGTCCGCAGGACATAGTATCGTACATAATGGATATTACCGCTGAGGGCCTTACAGCAAGTATAAATGAAGATGGAGAAGTGGTGTTCAGCAACGGGACGGAGGTTATATTCACCATATGGGCGCCGTATATGTACGATTCGGCGGACGAGCTGTCCGAGGAGATAGAGGTAGACCTTGCGGACAATGGGAACGGGTCTTATACCGTGACGCTGACGCCGGACGCAGAGTGGCTTAACGATGAAGCAAGGGTGTATCCAATTACAATAGACCCGGACGTCACGGCAGGACAGAGCCAAACGAACGGAATTGACAACTTCGTGATGGAAGGTTCCGGCGTACAGAGCAATACGCTCGACAGGCTGTATATGGGCTTAAAAAGTGGGAAACTTACGAGATCATATCAAAAGTTCAAGGTTATGCCGACGATACCATCGGGAGCGGCGATAACATCAGCGAACCAGACGTTCTATGTTACAAGCGGCACATCCACGGGCAACAATATAAGCGCGTACAAGGTGGGGGACGACTGGAGCTCGGGTACGCTTACATGGGCCAATAAGCCCTCGGGCACGTCAATCCAGACGAACATAAGCCACAACGGACTTACACAATACAATATAAACATGCTGAACACCGTAAAGGGATGGTATACAAACAGCACTTCCGGCAAGAACGGTAACTATGGTATAATGCTGAGGTACTATAACGAGTCGATAAACGATTTCAATACGGTCTATTCGGCTGATTACGCAACAACGTCAAAGCGGCCTACGCTGAGGATTTCGTACAGGACGTCTGCGCCAACGCCGGATCCTGGGCCGACGGCGGGGCCAACGCCGAATCCAACCCCACACGTTAACACTGACCTGGATTATGTATCCCTTTATGCGTCAGAAGGCGGATATGATGCAAACGGCCGTCCAAAAACCGAGGATATAGAATTCTTCTCTAATATGATGCGTAATACGTTTGGCTTTACATGCAGACGCTATTCTGAAACCGCGCAGAAGCGATATATAAATGGAACCAACCTGAATAATCAGGCTGATATTATGTACTGGACAGGGCATGGATGGTATGATGGCAAATTATCATATTGGGATGGCTCTGTGAACATACCATATACAGAAGGTTTTATTGGGCATTCCCAGGTTGGAAGCCTAATATTAAAATGGAATCCTACAGACGGCTACTATTCAAGCACCAACTGGGATTCAGATCTGAAATGGGCTATATTGGCTTCATGCAATCAATTTACATGGGAGTCTACGCGTCTGGCATGGGCCAGAACGCTGCTTGGGAAAAACCATAGAGCGCATATGGTCTTAGGATATGCGGAGGGCTCTCCTTTGGGTCCTAGAGATACGGAAATAATAAGTCTTTGGGGTATACTCGCCAATGGGAAAATGCCCCTATTAAACGCCTGGATACAGGCCAACATTCGAAACGGCGAGCAACTTATAGGAGGAATCTCCCATTATAACGCGGTTAATGACCGCATGCCAGGCGTGGGGGCGTATTCCACGAGCACACTGCCAAGAACCATGCCGGATCTGAGATATTATGAATCCGTCAACCCTGGAGAGAGGATTGATGTTCGTTCATCCGCGCTTATACAGCCTAGCAATATATCGGAGAATAATTACATGGCATCCATACCCATGGGCGATTTTATAGTATCGGTGGATATTCCATATGAACAATACCAGCAGGGATTGATTGAATCCGGAAGTTATGAAGTTTCCCCTAAGGCTATCGATACAGCTAAAGTTTTATATGACATATTCGGACTGAACGATATTCCTCTTACGGAGAACGAAGGAATAATGAAAGCCGAAGAGGGTAATAGGAGTCTTATAGTAGAGACGCGGAGCGGAAACATGCATGTGCTTGAAAATGCAAACCTGCTTGACAATGTGGGGCTGAGCTGTACAATAAAGGAAGGC
>UQXE01000057.1 GCA_900544965.1 uncultured Eubacteriales bacterium
GCGCCCTCTTGACTACCCCATAGCAAGGACATGGAAAACCGTCAAGGGCGGCGCAAGCTGAAGTGACCCCAAAAAGTTGGACAGTTTCTCAAGCGGCAAAGGCAGCTTTAATTCTATATTGGACAGGACTTAGCCCATTCAATTTTACTTTAATGCGCTTGTGATTATAGTATTCCGAATAGAGTTCAAGTTCTGTACGGGAGTCCTCAAAAGAGCGGAATTCTCTCAAATATAGCAGCTCAGATTTCAGCAGACCAAAGAAATTTTCCATGACCGCATTATACAGGCAATTTCCCTTTCTGTACATGCTCTGCCGGGTGCCTTTATCCAAAAGCCTTTTTTGATATCGGGCATTTTGATACTGCCAGCCCTGATCGGAATGGAAGATTAAATCTGTTCCTTCAGGGATACGAGTAAATGCCTTATCCAGCATTTCTGTTATCTGCTCAAAATTTGCCCGCTCGCTAATTCCATAGCTGATGATTTCCCCGTTATACATATCCAGAATGGGGGACTGATACAGCTTCTGGCCAAACTGGGAGAACTCGGTTATATCGGTTGCCCATTTCTGATTTGGCTTTTCTGCTTGAAAGTTCCGTTCCAACAGATTGGGCGCAATCTTTCCCACTTCGCCTTTGTAAGAGCGATACTTCTTCATTCTCATCCGACAGACAAGTCCCAGCTCTTTCATGAGCCGCTGTACCGTTTGTGATTCAGACCATATCCACGATTGCGCAGTTCAAGCAAGCAGCCTAAAAGCGCCATGGCCATAACCGCCGCCATAAGCAATGTTATAATTCTCTTTGCGTTCAAATTTACCTCCAATTCTGTGCGGGAGCCTTTGATAAGGCTCCCGCGGCGCGCATGGATCATGGCGCGTCAGGATCCGCGGTACGCCTCTGGGCCTCTTCTCTTTTCCGTATTGCCCGTTCAATCAGTTCATCTTTTCTCGTTTCATATCTCTGTCCCAGTGTTACCTCATAGATGGTTATTCTATCTTCATAACAGGCCATATGGTATATTGTGCCGTCCTCCAGCACCACTGTGTCCATATTCAGAAATGAGCTGTACTTATCCATATCTATTCTAGCGACCCCAAACTGCCGGCCCTTCGAGTTATAGCAGCGTATCGTTTTTTCAAGAGTAACTGCCCCAACCTCGGCATAAAAATCTTCATAATATCCAACATAAATAAAACCGTATTTATCAATGCCGTAGATGTCAAAAGAGCAATTCTCCGCCAGTGGCACATGCCACTTGTCTTGAAAAATCAAACATATCAATTCATCATCATTTTCTATTTCTATTATGTATTCATCTGTAGGTATGAACTCACCGCGCTTTAAGTCTAATATCCAGTAGCAAAAATGGTCGCTGTCAGAACCATCGGAACCTTCTAAAATCACACCTTTTTCCGTCGCATATATATCCCCTATTAAAAGCGCCGTGGTTTCCTCGGGTATTTCATACACTTTCGTCTCACAGCCTGTTTTGCCAACGTCATCCATGGTAAACGCGGCATACAGGATATATTCATAGTCTATGTCCACTATGTAAAAGCCGCCGTCCGCATAGCACATGTGATATGGATAGGACAGCTTATCGCTTAAATCCAGTATATGAGCCAGCTTGTTGCCATAAAATATCATGATTCGATCTCTGTTGGGATCAAGGATTGCTATCCAGCCGTCTTCGTTTGCATAAAAGGCGGTAGGCCCTGGAACGTACAAGGGGCCGACAGCCATATATCCAATTTCGTTTTTCCCTTCGCCAACCTTTATGCTGAACAGTTCCGTAAACACGGCCAGCTCCGGCATGGCGCTTACGTCTTTAGTTGGAGCAGGCGTAGGCGTGGGTGTGGGAATCGGCGTAGACGGTTCAGCCGTAATTGTTGGCGTGAGGGGCGGGGTAGGCGTTGCCTCATTTCCAATGGTCGGCGTTGGTATCGTGCTTACAGCGTCGCAGCCTAAAAGCGCCATGGCCATAACCGTCGACAGAAACAATGCTTTGATTCTCTTTGCGTTCAAATTTTCCTCCAATTCTATGCAGGGGAGCCTTACAAAAGGCCCCCCTGCATTATGGTGTTAGTCTATATACGATAAAGCCTTAGTATATAGATAAGGCATATAGCGTAAGAAGCCGTTGTCAAAGTCCAGAATCAGACCGCCATCGGTTATATTGGGTAAATCAGCTTCCGATTCGTTTATTACAACGTCGTTGCGCTTGATCTTACCGCATTCGCATCTGAATACGGTGGAGGTTACGGGCGTCCAGATATGCGTTTCATACCCAAATTTTATTCCAGACCCGCACCCGGAGTACTTACATTTGTGCCAGTGATGCGTTGTATTGCTCACATACGCGGAATCCGCCTGGCACCATGGCGTCCTATAATCATATTCGCTGAGATATGCAGACGATACAACTCTGAGCGATACCTTTTCTATCTTTATTTCTACCCCCTGAGAATTTGTGTACGTCGTTGTTGCGTCGATTATTTGATAATCATTGTTAGACTTTTTTTCATCGAACAATACCACATGGTTCCCGCTTATTACGGCATAGTCCATCTGCTTTAAGTCATTCAATCCTCCTAGCGCGTGCCCTACGTTGGAGTTAAGCCCGCCTGTATTATATTTTTTGCTGAATCTGTACGCGCTGGATACCAGGCCGGAGCAGTCGAGGCCAGTCGCTACGCCTTTGAAATCCCCGGGCGATACATCCCCGGACCTGTAGTCATTTATTGTCAGCGAAAACGCCTTTCCGTATGTCGTGCTCATTAATGTATCGCAGCCGTTAAAGCCGCCCCTGCAATAGGGGATGCCCTTTACCGTTTGCCCCACGCTCGCCTGCTGTATATAATTGGGCAGCTTAATAGAGGGATGCGGCTCCTTATTTTTGGCTCTTAGGCTCCAGGCGTAATTCGCCGCGCTCATGGCACGCGACCGGGCTGTTGACCGGCTTACGCTCACATTATATACATGCCCCGCTTTTTCAGACATTTCTTCCTCAGCGTGCTGCATCTTTATTTCCGCGGCCCGCCGGGCCAGCTTATCCATCTGGCTCGCATATGTTGTGCCAAGCCGGATAGTCTGTATGCTTATATACCCGTCCCTGCAGGCCATATAATATACGCTGCCATCCGGCTGTATAGAAAATTCCTGGTTTGGATACGTGTAGTCGTCCGCAAAGTCTATCAGCGCACACCCTGTCAGCTTTCCGGACTGGTCGTATCTGCGCAGCGTTTTTTCCATCAGGAATACGCTTGTATTGGGAACCATCTCATAGAATGCCGTATACAGGCTGCCGTTTGAATCCGCGCCTTTGGGTTCAATGTCATTGATTATATTCTCCCTGTCTATGCTCCATGTCTGCTCCCCATACTTAACCCTGGCCGCCGTTTGAGCCGGAACACCCTCACGCCGCTCTGGCGAAGTTATGGCCGAGTATTCCTTTCCCAGCTCAAAACTTCCGGTCTGCTTCAGGTAATAATGGTTGTTTTCAATATCCGTTACCGCTACGCCTGTTTCCGCGGCATATAAATCGCATACCAACTCGCCGGGCAGGCTTTCCGGAAGATCATACTTTTCCATGTTCACATCCGCGGTATCCTGAGTCGATCCACCCGAAGCCGAAACGGATATAACCCTGTCGTAATCGTAGTCAAGCGCGTAAATCCGCCCCTCATAACAGCATATCTGTGTTGGCCATGCCTCAGCGGGAAGCAAAATGCTGCGCTTATATTCGCCCGTGAGATTGAATACCTGTATTCGCCGGTTCACAGAATCCAGTATGAACAGCTCGCCATCCATTATAACAAATCCGCCGGGTCCCTTTAAATGCAGGTAGTGCGTCCCATAGTCATATCCAACTTCGTAATCGCCGTCGCCTATACCCAGCCTTAAAACTTCGGTAAAGACGGCCTCGTCATGGTTGGATACTGCTTCGGTGATGGGGGTTATGGCAACCAAGGCTACGATCAAAGTCATCAAAGTAGCCACAACTACTTTTATTATCAGTTTTGCTTTCATATGTACCTCCATATAATCTGTATCTTAATGAAATCATAACTTCGTAAACAACAAAGCGCATGAGCCGACTGTTAAACAGCATAACTCATGCGCTTTACATCACAACTTTGATTCGATCTCTCCACAACTGGGAATCGTACCGCCATCGTATCCGCAAAAAAACATATTGCTTATTATCAATACAAAGCATGGTGCTAACCTCCAATCTGAAGTGTCAGATAATGTATGGATAATTTATCATGTTTATGATACAATGCGTAAACATGATATTCAATAGGGTTAAGGTTATTATATGTAACTTTTCTATGAACACGCGCCAAACCGCAGGTAAAAGGCGGCTCTTGTTGTTCGACGGGCTTATACAGGGCAAAAATATTTTCGTGTTCGTGTCAAAGAGCTGCATGGATAGTGCTGGGGATACAAGTTTTACTAATATTTGTCCAATATTTGGGAGTTAGCTTATAGGACTGTTGTCTTGCTGTTTTTGGTGTGCCTCTCTATTGACATGAGTATCTTCCACGGTTGATAATACCGTCAGCTATCAAGCGGTTTAAACAGCAAAAGGAATAAAAGAGGCTAAAGGGACAGAGAAATAAAACCCTCCGCTTACTGGCATATCGCAAACGAGTATTGCACCCGTCCACAAAACGCGGATGGGTGCAAAGAAAATAAAATAAATTATATAGTGATATGAGAATCCAGCAGAAGGTTAAACAGGACAAAGAAGAATAAAAAGATACATAGCGATACCTCTTTGAAACCGCAGCAACCTCACTTTACCAACATTCAATTTCAAAAAGGGAAACAACCGTTTTAATTGTTATATTCAATAGTATTCCCTATTTCCATTTAATAGAAAGCAAACCGAGTTATTTACTTATTATCCACTATTGCTCTATCCAATTTTTGCGGCAAAATAACCTACATAATATATATCCGATCAGAATACCCATGGTATTTAAGATTAAATCGTCAACGTCGCAAGTTCCCTTTAGCGTAAATAGTTGGATGATTTCAACTGCTAATATTATAAGCGTTGATTGAAATAATGTTGTTGATATTCTTTTGTATTTTTTGTTTAACCACGGAAGAAAAAAGCCGAACGGAATAAACAAAGCAATATTCCCAAATAGATTGATAATTGCATACGGTACCAAATACGGATTGCTTCTCTTTATTATAGTGTAAAGCTGTGAATTGATTGTTTCGAATGGAATTATGTTGATATTTTCACTCACCATACGCCAATAGGATTGAGAATAATTAAAGGTATCTCTCCAAAATAAAAGGAAAAGCACTCCCCCACAATAGATTGAAAATAATATAAGTTTCCACAAACATTTATTCTGCTTCATAAGATAGTTTATGTCTGCACCGTATTAATTTGGTAATGTCCTTTGTGTACACTCAACTATCTCTCCATGAATATTATAAAATAGAACATTTCCCGCATTATTGGGTAGAACAAAAACAAACGGTTTTGCATTATCAACAGCAAAGATGTTTTTGTTACTTCCATCATCAACTACAATGGAAGTAACATTTTGTTTATTCATCGATAAATAAACAATTTCATTATATCCTTCCACGCTAAATGAAACAAATTTTTCCTCAATTTTACTGACCGTACCGCCTGCTCGAAAAAAATAACCCCAACATAAGCCCGGACGTTTTATATATATGGAATAAATGCAATCAGAATTATCATATGGGAAAAACACCATTGCTACGACTCCATTACCCAAAGATTGAGCCATATTCCAATCTGAAGGAATGTTTTGCGACCACCTAGCATCAGATTCAACATTTTTCTCAGATATTCCAATATTGTCTTTCATCACCAACCATAGCGTTAATACCAACACAACGGTAGAAACAATGATAATGAGTGTGTTCTTTTTCATGACATCTCCCCTTTATTAAATCAAATTACAATCAGAGGGAAAACCCTCTGACTGTAATTTCCCGGTATTTAGTAGTAAATACCGGGAACATCTATTTCGATTTGCCATTGCCTATCACAGCTTGAGAGAGACACAGAAGCAGCGGCGCCACTAGAACCTCCCGAAAAGGAAATCGACCCAACAGCAGATTGATATGTATGGATGTAAGTCATCCTAAGCGCGTCGGTTATCTCTGTTTTTGTCATGCGCTGTGTTGCAACTCTCCTTTCGCTTTTTAAGGGTTTGGGATATTCCCAACAGGCAAAATCCCCGCCGTTTCCATTGGAATAGGCGGGGATTTATCGCAAACGAGTACCCGTTTGCTGTGCTTGCTATCCAGCTATCCAGTTGTTTTCAGCCGTAGCCTCCTGTTCCTCTCGCTCTCGGCTTTCTGCCTGCGGCGTATCTTTGCGGCGCAAGCCGGACAGTATTTCGCCCGGTTATCCGCCGCCGCAAATTGGCTTTTGCACACCGCGCAATGCTTCATTTCAATTTCTTTAGCGCGGGTGATCTCGGCGTAAAGCCGCCTGTCGGCGGGTAAAACCGCCTCGCGGAAGTATCGGCACAACAGGGAATAGCTGATCGCCTGCACACAAACGCAAGTTTCTCCGTCGTCCAAAAGCAGACAATTCCCGCAATCGTTGTTTGCACACTCGGCGCGGTCAATGATGGTCTTTTCAACGGCCTCCAAACCGTTTTTGCCGCCCATGATTAACTCGCAAAGGGAAAGGATAAAACCGCTTTTCAGCGAAACAGGCGTGTCGTCCTCCCCGTAATTGGCATTGATGTCCATAGGGTTAATGTACTGCGTGCTGGTCTGCGACACCTTGATAACCTGTCCTTTCAGACGGTTGACAAGGGGGTAATACTCCGCTTCGGGGTCGCAAATGATAATGTCGTCCTGCGTAATCAATACGGCGTTTGTGATCTCGCGCTTTGCGGAAAAACTTTTGCCGTTGCCCGGTGTGCCGAGAATAAGGCCGTTTGGATTTTTCAGCCGTTTCCTGTCGCAAAGTATCATGTTGTTACTCAAAGCGTTTAGGCCATAATAAAGGGCTTCGCCGCCTTGAAACAACTCTTGGACGGTAAAGGGGACAAAAATAGCGGTGCTTGAAGTTGTCAAGCCCCGCGTAATTTTGATAAGGTTTTCGCCCAGCGGGATAGAGGACATAAGCCCCTGCTCCTGCTGGTAGTCAAGCCGGGTGAGAGAGCAGTTGTATTTTTGCGCCACTCCTGCCGACTGGAAAATATCGTTTTCCAACTTCTGCTTGGTGTCGGCAAAGTTGAGGACAAGCAGGGTAAGCAAAAACATTCTTTCGTTCCGGCTCTGCAAATCCCGTAACAGGTTTTTCGCCTCCCCGCCGTAGGTGGCAAGGTCTGACGGGATAATGTCCATATCATACCCGCTGTGGATTGCTTTTTTCTGTTCTTCGATTTTCATACGGTCAAAATCGGTGATTTTGCGCTTGATGGTCTTAATGGCCTCGTTGTGGTCGATACTGCGGATATGCAGATTGAGGATAAGCCCGTTTTCGGCCTCCATGAAGTCGGCAAGCATACGGTTGTTGAGTTCCGGCGCAAGGATTTGTAAGAAAGAGACCGCGCCGTATTTGCTCCCCATGCGGAAAAACCGCCCGTCGCCGAATCGGAAAGAGGACGGGGCGATAAAGTCTTTGACGGACAGGCCGCTTTCGGGCAGCCAGTCCCATTCAAAGTTAAACCGTTCCCCGTCAGGGTGGAAAATGCCGTGCAGCAGCGCAAGCCGCTGTTTCCCGTCCAGCGTCCGCGCCGCCGCGCCCAAAACCTTAAAGTGGTTGAGGGCGTCCGTTTCAATCCGGGCAAGCCGCGCACGCGCCGTTTTGATGTTTTCCGCTTTTATCAAGAAATCCAAGACGCGGGAAATTACAATAGTCTATAACTTTATCGGCGCATTTGATTTTACGCGGGCGATTGACAACGCCCAAAATACAATTAAACAACAGCAAAAAACGGCGTAGCCGTATGCCACACCGTTTCTTGCTTCAATGTTTTCTTAATTCACCGCCCCATTAAACGGGTGGTCATTTATTGTTTTTAGGATCAGCAGAAAACGGATCTGCCAAGCGATATCGGTTACGGGAGAGAAGCAGGTACGTACCCGTTCGGGGGATGGTTGAAGTCGGACTTAATGGTGAGGAACGACTGACCTACATAAAAAAGAAATGTAATATGGGAAAAAGAGGAAAAGTGGGATAAAATGGATGACACCGCA
>UQXE01000058.1 GCA_900544965.1 uncultured Eubacteriales bacterium
TCCGTTTTGTGAACCGCCTATGGCGGTAATAGGTTCTAAGCCGCCGGAGGCAATTTTAAAATTCGTAATTTTGGGCGGCATGTACGGCCAAAATTACACCTTGCGCACGCGTGAGCGGTGAGCTTAACGCGTGCGGAGAAACTCAAAAAACGGAGCAATCCGTTTTTTGAACCGCCTATGGCGGTAATAGGTTCTAAGCCGCCGGAGGCAATTACCAAAACCCGTTTTGGCCGGAACAAACCACGCCCATCAAAATTTCTCTTTGAGCGGGGCCTTATTGCCAACTGTGCCCAATTCCTGTATAATTAATTTGATATATATAACTGCAGGTCGAAAGGAGCACAAATGGAAAAACTTCCTGAGAAGAAACGGTCGCTTTTTGATCTTAATATGCTCGGCATCGTTATCATAATGCTGCTTGGCTACGTCCTGATTCATGATTTGTTCGGGGGTACGCTTTTTTCGTACAACTCATGGGACAGCTACACGCTCCAGGCGCTATCCTGGCGCGAGGGCCGCTTGGATCTGGGAAGAAATTACGAATACCTGGAACTTGCGATATTCGAGGGCAAGTACTATGTGTCGTTCCCTCCGGTTCCAAGCGTGGTCGTGCTGCCGCTTACCTTTATATTCGGGGCAAATGTGCCCAGCAACTTTATATCGGCCCTTTACGGGATAATTACCGCGCTTTTGGCTTACAAGGTTCTAAGGGTTGTAAACATGGAAAAGGGCGCGGCCTCGCTCCTTGCCATGCTTGTCGTATGGGGATCAAACGCCATGTGGATGAGCACGTCCGGCGGCGTGTGGTTCCAAGCCCAGCTTTTGAATATGCTGCTGCTGATCGCGGCGGTATACTGCGCGCTTACGGATAAGAGGAAAACCGCCTATGCGCTGGTTGCGCTGGCGGTGGGCTGCAGGCCGTTCTCAGCGGTTGGCTTTTTGGTGCTGTTCGTATATTTCTATACTCGCGACAAGGCTAAGGAGGGTTCAAAGGGATTCTTCAAAACCGCGCTTTTGCAGTGGTCCTGCTTTATCATCCCTATGCTGATTGCAGGCGCCTATATGTGGTATAACGCCGCGCGCTTCAATAACCCGTTTGAGTTTGGGCATAACTACCTGCCCGAGTTCCTGGCCGCTCCCCAGGGCCAGTTCAATCTCAGCTATATACCTCAGAACCTCAAAAATATCTTCCTTAACTTTATAACCTTTGGAGAGGGGCTGAAGCTTGAATATTCGATATTCAACGGGTTCATATTCTTCATTGCCAACCCGATATTCATAATGCTGTTTGTGCGTATACTCGCCGACACGCTTAAAAAGCGCCTGGACGCGGTGCGGATTGCGGCCATCGCGGCAATCGTGCTCAACCTGCTTCTGCTGTGCGCGCATAAGACCTTCGGCGGCTGGCAGTTCGGCGCCCGCTACACCGTGGACATGATCCCTCTGGTGCTGTTCTATCTTGCGTATGGGGCCAAGGATTTGGAGCCTGTGGACAAGGACGCCGTTAAAAACGCGCAGGGCTGCCACGTCTGGCCGCTGAAGCGGTATGAGAGCCTGCTTTGCATATTGGCCATTATGTTCAACGTATATGGGGCGCTTGCAATGCACTTCCTCTACGGGTCATGATATAAACGGGATAAAAACCGTAAAAACTTTTATGTATAAAGAGCACGGCTCATGGCCGTGCTCGCGACACACCATAAGACAGGAGAAGATACTATGAGTCCGTCCAAAAAGCTTGATGAATGCGCGATGAAGCGCAGGCGCCATTCCTATGTTACGTTTGCGCTCCTGGCTGTCGGAGGCCTTATCATCGTACTGGGCATGTTCATGAAGATCCCCTATTCGTTTTACATAGGAATTGCGTTTGTGGCGCTTTCGCTGGTGTATGCGGGGGTGTTCGTGGACACGTCGGAGAAGCGGTTTTATACGACCTTTGAGGAGGAATACGTTTTCCCAAGGTTTGAGGAGGCGTTTGGCAAGTATGCCTACAGCGCGAAAAACGGGCTTAGCAAGGAGGATGTAACGGAAATAGGCTTTATTGAAAAGGGCAGGACGTATTTAACACGTCGCCGCTTCGCGGCCATGTACCGGGGCGTGGTGTTCGATACGTCGCACGTGCTCTTCAAGCATAACGCGCGCGGCAAGCTAAGCCCCGAGGTAAAGCCCACGTACCAGGCCCAGCTGATACGCATGCTGGGGCTTACAGGCTATGATTTCCCCGACATTATCATAAGGCCCAAAGGCGTTGAGCATACCGAGGGGCTGCGCCACAGGATGCACAGGGAAAAGCAGCTTGTGCCAAACGCCGGCACCGGGGAATTTGCCAGATACTTTGAGGTGCTGTGCATAAAGCCGGAGGACGCCGAATGCCTGGACGAGCGGCTGTGCGGCATGATTTTAAACTACAGGGCGTGCGTGCGAAACGTTGCGCCAAAGGCGGGATTGTTCATCCGGCTTACCGGTGAGAGCGCGGACCTCATGATAGGCAACTGGGACAACATGCTGATGCCGCCGCTGCGCGAGGGCACGCAGGACGTGATGTACAGGCGGTATGTCGACCAGGCGATAGACCTGATTACGGACTTTGTAGATATACTTATTCCAAAGGGCAGGGAGGCAATAGAGGATTGACGGCAAGGATGGGCTGCGTACGGGAGGATGCGTTATGAATACGGTTATAACCTCGGTTTCCACTGATCCATGGCACAACCTGGCGCTGGAGGAGCTACTCTTTACTTCGGGCGGCGAAGGGACCGTACTGTATCTTTGGCAGAACAGGAATACCGTTGTCATAGGGCGCAATCAAAACGCGTGGAAGGAGTGCCGCGCGGACCTGCTAGAGCGCGAAGGCGGCCGGCTCGCAAGGCGCACGTCGGGAGGAGGGGCCGTATTTCACGACATGGGCAACCTGAACTTCACGTTTATAACGCCGCGCGGAGGTTACGATCTTGAAAGGCAGCTCGGGGTGATACTCGGGGCGGTGCGTTCGCAGGGGATCGACGCCGGGTTTACGGGAAGGAACGACCTTGTCACGGCTGGCGGCGGCAAATTTTCGGGCAACGCGTTTTGCTTTTCGCGCGACAGGGGGCTCCACCACGGCACAATTCTTGTGGATGTGGATATGGACAAGCTGTCGCGGTACCTGGTTCCCTCGGCGGACAAGCTCAGGAGCAAGGGCGTGGACAGCGTTCGTTCGCGGGTGGCAAACCTCAGGGAGCTTAACCCGGATATCACCATTGATTCGATGGCCGCGGCGGTGGAGGCCGCGTTTAAGGCCGAATACGGGGAATGCGTCCGCATCGGCGAGGCTTCGCTGGACAGGCGCGTACTTTCCGAGCTTGAGGCGAGGCATGCGTCGTGGGAGTGGCGCATGGGGAAAACGCCCGAGTTCGACGTTCAGTTCGACGCGCGCTTTTCATGGGGCGGGGTGGAGCTTTGCTTCAGGATTAAGGATGGGACGATACTTGATGCAACCGCGTACTCCGACGCGATGGATGAGGCGTTTATCCGCTCGCTGCCAGGGATATTGAAAGGCCGCCGGTTTAACGCGCATGAGATGGGAGCGCTCTCGCTGTCCGAAAATCCCATGCTCGCGGATATAGGCGGCTGGCTTGAGGGTATAGGCTCGTAGGCTTATGTTTATGTGCTCCGACGCGGTGGACGGGGCGTTTATCGCCAGCCGTTTAGGGATATTTAACGCGCGGGCGCTCCCGCTGTCTGAGATACTTGCCGGCAAGCGTAATTGCAGGAACGGGCAAGGCGGGGTATGACCTTGTCCCGTTCGAATTGGCTTTCCCGGGTCAAAGGCGCAACAAATTTCAATATTCAGGCATTAGCGTAATGACTTATGCAGCCATTTCCGGGCGTTCCCAGCGGGGGGCGCTTTGTTTTCAATCCTCTTCAACGGTGACTATTTCTACCCATGCGGGATAAAAGCCGCTGTTGAGCGCTACGTTCCATGAGTGCAGGTTGGACAGGCTTGTGCCGTAAAACGGGATATAACCCCTTTTCAGTATTTCATTTCTAAGCAGCGAAACGAGCGCCGTGGCGATTCCCCTGCCCCTGAACGCGGGGAATACGTCTATGCCGATCTGCCACATGTCCGGGCAGTCCGCCGAACAGCCGGCAAGCCCCATTATATCCCCGCCTTTGTCAAGCGCGGCCACGGCCAGCATGTCGGGTCGCTTTGGGTCGAATTCTTTGCACAGGGCGTTTGGGAACCCGCCCCCGTAAAGGCCCATAATATCGTCCGTTTCATACCACCTTACCTTGACGCCGGCCCTAACTTCTATAAACCCGGGACGCGGGAGGAACATGTGATGGCTCTGCGACAGGCGCTTCCCGTGCGGGGCCAGCTGTCCTTCGATCTCCATAAGGGAGCCGTGCTCAAACAGATAATGCCCCGGCTTTGAGGCCGCATAGTCCCTAAGCCAGGAATGCAGCGCCCCGTCCGCCGATATGACGGCGTTTTTACCCATTGTGGCCATCGAAAAGAAAAATGTGCCCCTGATATACTCGCGTCTGCCATGGCGTATGGCAGGCACGGTTATTATGTTCGCGTCACTGTCAAAATCCGAGATGGCGCAGTTTAGGTCCAGCGCCAGCTGGCGTTTGAGCGCCAGCACCGTCTCCTGCCTGTTTAGCATAGGCGTCTCCGTTGTATGGTTAATATTAATGTATTATAGCGTCCTGGAGGGCTTATGTACAGGGGGCGTTGACTCAGGGAATAAAGAGTCTGCCATTTTTCCACACCAAAAGCGTGGGGCCTCAGTTTAAGCGCCAGTTCCGTCTACTGCATGCTCAGCATAGGCGGTCTATATTCCGTAGGTTTTATTATGTAAACTATAGTTTAAAAGCGTTCCCGTACAAGGGGATATCAGCCCATAATAAAAACGGACGGCCCGCCTGCCTTTTACTACCCATGGCTCCGGCTGGCGTTTGACATTCATCCTATCGCGCTTTTGATAAGCTCAACGAGCATGCCGCTGGCGACCCCGTAAAACATCTGGGTGCTGAATGCGGCCGCATGGCTTTTTATATAGGCGCGCAGCCCCTTTTTATCCTTTTTGCATACATAGTCGTACGCCGCCTGCGCCGCTCTGAGCTCCGGCGAGGCGTCGGGAAGCCTTCTTACAGCGTCGAACAGGTCGCGCTTGAGCGCGGCCCAGTCCGTATCGTCCTTTGTATTGCATACCACCGTATTGTTGTCGCCTACGGTAATGACCGACCCTTCAATGTTAATGCTATCCATTCGCCGGTTCCTCCATTTCTGGCGTCTCGCCCATGTTTACCTTGTTGTAGTTCCCCACCGTTATTACAGAGTTTTTCAGGTCTATTACATAGTTGGCCCGCCCGCTGTCGGCGCAGCTCATAATCACTTTCATTACGTCGTCCAGAAAGTCATAGTTTGGCGAGTACAGATGAAAGCTGCTGCCCGAGTTAAGCAGTATTGTCAAATAGCCGCCAAGACTTCTGTTATACCTGTCCACTTTTGCTATCTTGACGCTGCCTATAGCTATCAGAATAAGCCCTAAAGCTATTACCCACAGCTGAGGGTCTATAAAAAACAGCGCCAACAGAATTGCTCCTATTATTATAAGTATAAACGGGGCTTTGGAGTAAGACATTCTCGACTGACGGCTCTTTGAGACCTGGGATATATTGCTTATCTGCAAAAAGTGGTTTTCAAATGAAAGCGTATTGTTTCTTATTGCCATTTGATCGGTTTCTATTTCCGCAGGGATTTTGTGATACATATTCCAGCACTCCACTCCTGAAAACCATAAATACATATTACATTTATATATATCATAACATAATATCAAATCCCATGCAATACATCACTCAGCAAATCTTCCACATAATCCGGCATTAAAATCAATACACGCAAAATCCATTTGTCACATATCCGCATTTGAGCTATAATCAATACCATGAATGAAGACGCAAACACCAATAATACGCAAAAACGGCCTAGCCGCAGCTTTATCGCAACAGCGCTGTGCGCCTTTGCGGCCGTTATAGTTGCGGCGTGCATCCTGCTGGGCAAGTTTGAGCCTGTAAACGTTATACCAAACAGGGACAACGCTCAGTCCACGCCAGCGGCCGCCATGGTCACGGCCGCCCCTTCGGCTTCGGCAGGCGCCACAGCCGAACCCACGGCCGCGCCGGAGTTCGTTAAGACGGCGGTGGTGGTCGACGGCGAAAGCGTAGCCGTGCTCAGCAGCTATGAAGCGGCGGTTACGCTGCTCGACGAGGTGCTGGAGCACTACCGCTTTATATCCAACGCCAGCGCGGCCGAGTTTATGAATCAGGTCGAGCTGGTAAAGGCGGCGGGGGACGCGGAGGCGGACGCCAGCAGCGAGGCGTACGAAAGGCTTACCTCCCAGAGCACGCCCTTCAGGGTGCGGTGCCGCCTTACGGAGTCCGAGCTGAAGCCTATCCCTTACAGCACGAAGGTTGAGGAGAACGGCGCGCTTATGAAGGGTATGCGCGTGGTAAAAAGATACGGCAGGGAAGGCAGGCATGTAAAGACCACTGAATCGGTGCTGATAAACGGGGTGGTGGAGGAGACCCGGGTTACGGAGGACTATGTCGCGCTTGAAGCGGTAGACGCCGTAATCAGCGTGGGCACGCTTGAGCCGCGCGATGGAAAGCCCGGGCCGGACGAGGGTAAAAAGGGCCGCGACGCCGGCAGCCTTGAGTTTATCCGCCCCATAGAGGGCAGCATAGCGCTCAATTTCGGGCGTTATAACGGTTCCATGCATCTGGGGCTGGACTATTCGTCCTTAGAGGGCGCGGACGTCGTGGCGTCGTGTTCCGGCACGGTTACCTGCCTTATGGAGCGGGGCGGATATGGGCTGGTGGTGGAGATAGACCACGGAAACGGCTTTTTGACCCGATACGCAAAACTGTCCGGCTCGCTTGTCAAGCTGGGCGACAGGGTGGAGCAGGGGCAGACGGTAGGCACGGCGGGCGAGCTGGAAAGCGGCGGTTTCGGGCTGCATTTTGAGCTGAGGATCGACGGCTTTGCTTTCAATCCGCGCTACTATCTCAAGGAGGCGTAAAGGCCGGCATTGGGAAGGGGCGCCTTACGGGGCGCTGACTGCCGCTGAAGGTTCCCTCCGCGCGGGCCTCATATGTCTTGAGTTGATAAACTGCACGTTTAACAGCCTGGAAAGCACCGGTTCCCTCCGCGCGGGCGCTCATATGTCTTGAACGGCAGCCCTGCGTGAGCATCGCAAATTTCCGCAAAAATAAACAAAAGAAACCCCTATGAATTTACTAAAATATGGTTTATACTTTAATTGATGGGTATTAATCTGCTAGGGACTATGTACTTTACGACCGTTACAGGAAAGGTGATGCGTATGATTGTATGAGGATCCCGTTTCACTAAGATTTATCTAAATAAAATACCATTGACCATTTAAGGCGGGGGAGCGGGGCTTCCCCGCCTTAAATTTTCGCTGAATTCCTTTGGATGTCTATCAACAATGAATTGATTAGGATATGATGCGTCCAAGGCGCTTTGTAACGCAGCCTGAAACAAACCCTCTGTTTTAGCGCTTTTGCACCGCTGATTGTCTGCCAATTCGCCCTTTTCCTAAGTTGTTGGCTTGCAATAACATACCTCCAATTTACATTCCCTTAAACAGTTCTTCTAATGCAATTCCGATTCGGGCCTGTTTTATGTCCTACAAGAACATAAAACAGGCCCGACAGGACATCCCATGGCGGTTAGATGTGGGGCTGTAAGAAGCGCTTGTGTATTGCAACCGCAGCAACCCGGGCCTGACAGGCAAGCATTAAGTCTGAGGCAGGGGCGGGTCCGCCTGTAGTTTTAAATCCATAGCATTGAGCCTGGCCCATACTATGTCTCTACAGAACATAATACAGGCCGAACAGGACATTCCGTGGCGGTTAGATGTGGGACTATAAGAAGCGCTTGTGTATTGCAACCGCAGCAGTTCAGGCCTGACAGGCAAGTATTAAATCTGATGAAGGGGCGGGTCCGCCTGTAGCTTTAAATCCATAGCATTGAGCTTGACCCATACTATGTCCCTACAGAACATAAAACAGGCCCGAGAGGACAT
>UQXE01000059.1 GCA_900544965.1 uncultured Eubacteriales bacterium
CCTCCGTCCCGTTGCTGAACACCACTTCTCCATCTTCATTTATACTTGCTGTAAGTCCTTCAGCGGTAATATCCATCTTATGGTAAATTATGGGAATAAAGGAGGTACTATTAATAACAAAATAAAATGAAAGACCTGCTAACAAAAGTCAAATAGAAATATCAAGAGAATGAGCAAAGGAAACGGGGCGCACAAATCCAAGCCGCTACGCGCATCAAAATTGAAACGGCGGCCAGCCAGATCGTATAGAGATAGAAAATCAGTTGTGTTCCAGGGAGTCTAAGTAGGCCTTCACGGAAGCGTAGTAGATGCGCAGGAACTTGTTGGCGGAGGCCATCATGTAGATGCGGTATGGCTTGCCCTCGGCGCGTTTTCTGTCCATAAACTGGTAGACAGGCTCATCGGCAGGCGAGTTTTGAAGTATGACCCCCATCACCAGAAAGAGCGTTCTACGCAGCGAAGCGGAACCTCGCTTAGAAATACTGCGGCTTCGGACATCCATTTGCCCGGACTGGTAGGGCGGGGCGTCAATGCCAGCAAAAGCTACCAACGCTTTCTTGGAGTGGAAACGTCGCACATCGCCAATCACCGCCATGAGTTGGGGGCCGAGGGCAGGGCCAACGCCAAACATCTCCATCACCACGGGATACTCCGGCAGAGAAGCCGCCAGTGCCTGCATTTCCTGCTTGAGAGCAGCTAACGCGGCGGAAGTGGCCCGGAGTTGGGAAACAGCTTGTTCCACCAGGATTTTCGCTGTATTCGTTTTCGGCATGACGCCGAAGTGACCGCAGGCGGAGGCATAGATGTCCAGCGCCTTATCCTCGCTGAAATGGTAACCGTGCTTCCTGCACCACTTCTGGTACTTTGCGGTAAAGGCTTTCTCAGACAGGCCGCAGACGCACTCACAATGCCAGAAATCGGACACGAAATCCACCCACTTCTCGCTTCCGTCGGCGCGGGGTGGACTGTTGAACAGTCGGTTTGCGTCAGGAAAAGCGGTGTCCAAGAGAGATCAGGTTGTTCTTGAGCATGGTCTGTACTTTGGAATACTGCTGGTACTGCCGGTAGCAGGTCTTCAGCATGAGCCGGGTATCTTCCTCCGGGACGTATCTTGGTAGTGTGAGCCAGTGGTCAAGGCCGTAGTTGGCCAGCTTCACGGCGTCCTTCTTGTCGGTCTTGGCCCTCCTTAAACTGTTGTTCGCGTAGTCATGCACCAGCATTGCGTTGACCACGGAAACATAAAGCCCTGCGTCGTGGAGCAGCCAGGCCACAGGCGCATGGTAATTACCCGCGGATTCCATCACCACACGGGTTTCACCGTCCAGGCTTTTGAGCAGCCTTGCCAGCTCGCTCAGTTCACTGTCGGTGTGACGCACCTCAAAGGGTGAGATTACCACCTCTCCAAAGGGTCGCATGACTGCAATCATGCTCTTACCCTTGGAAACATCGATGCCAACAGAGTTCATTCCCATTCCTCCAATACAAAGAATCCGCAACCGGAACCCATCTTTTTCTCGCTGTCGATTCAATCTATTGGGTGACACGAACTCTCCATGGCTCAACCTGCTCAAATCGAACGCCGCAACGAGAGGATGGCTGACAGTCTTTCATACGGGCTTGAAAGCCCAAGGAGTACATGGTCAGCCGGCGGCTCCTCTCATTGTAGCTTAGGCACGAGATGGAAAGAAAGCCGGACTGGCTGCCCGGCTTTCCTGTCCAAATCTTATTGTAATAGGAGGACAGATATTTGCCTATTCTACGATAATCTTATCTATCCGTATAGTAACAGTATATATGATAGATATACTGTTACGTGTCGGCAGACCCTTTATTTTTTGCAAACGCCGTTGCAGGGGCTGCTTGTTGGGTTAGTTATAGGTTGACTTTCTTTAGTATGAGTAACGAGTTGAGTCCAGGGGTCCTGGTTACCGACGCTTCAACCGCTGACATTATCGTCATGTCCAACACGTCGTTTGCGGACAAAGAGATAATTATACTGCCTGACATATCTATATCGTTAAGTCCGGGGAGCGTACGTGTGATGACACTCTCCGGAATATTGGTACCGCCCCTGCGGATGGCGAGAATGATTTCGGTAGAATTTGATATTCCCACGTTTAGAGAGTAGTTGATTTCATAATCACCAGATTGATGTACGCTTACTCTGCTTTCCTTTTCATAAGTAATGTTACTGCTAGCCATGTTATAGGTCATGGGTACCCGTAACGGAAGCCGGTAAGATTAAAACCGTCTGGGGTGTTGTTATAAATTCCGCCATAAGCAGAAAACGCGGACGATCCAGCGGGACCGGCGGGGCCCTGGGGCCCTTGCGGGCCTGTCGGGGCGGTTATGGAAGAACCCTCATTACCACTGCTGAACCTGAGCTCACGGCGATATCTAACGTTGTTGATTCAAACACAAGGCCCTCTCTCAATGCCAAGGGTACGGAACCATTCGAAGCAGTTACGTTGATTAAGGTGGTAGTCGGGTCTATTGCTCCTGTCGGACCGGTCGCGCCGGTTGGACCAGCCGGACCCATCGGGCCTTCCGCACCTGTGGGTCCAATCGGCCCGGTATTACCCTGTATGCCTTGAGGACCCGTCGCGCCTCTTACGCCGGATGGACCAGTAGGACCAGTTGGACCGGGAGGGCCGGTAGGCCTGGTGGGACACGGCGAGCAGCAGTAGGTGCAGGCTGTTGACAGTTGTGTGTAAAGCAACAACAATTTTGTTTATTATAAATAAAATTCTTATTATCAAATAGCATAGTATGTCTCCTAGTCTATTTTATTTTTTTGGTTTTATCTTAATGATGAATTTTATATATAGGTTACTTTTTTCGGCTGTTAATCTGAAATTGTCATACACAATTTATAAATTAAATTTTGACCAGGAAAATAATATTTTAGACAGCGGTAAATTAGCACATCTTACATTTTGTTTCATAGGTGCAATTATATAATCTACAGACAAGTTTATCTGCTCAATACAACTGTAAATTAAATTTTATGATTTCTTACTGTAATATGTTGAGACGGATGACGTGTGCGTAATAAATTATAACGATGGCTCGCTGTTTGTTTTTGTGTTATCGTATATAAAATGAAGAAATCGACGATGGTAAATCATCCTAAGGCCCTTTGGACGGCTCTAGGGATGCGGATGGAAATATAAGATCCTCCGAATCGGCGATTCCGGCCTCTGCGCGGGAAGGTTCGCAAATCAGCGGGATGTAGGACAATGACACCATAAATAAAGACAAAAGTTTGTATAGGAACGCAAAAACAGATAAACAAGAACTGTCAGGGCAGCAGTTCATAAAGGGCCTGTGCGGTGGTTCAAGGGAGGTCAAGCCGGTTGATCAAAACCTGTCAAACCAGCGGTCCAGTTATATAGATAATAATAAATCAGATATTATTCATACAAAGCCAAGTCCATATGTCAACACTTTATGTAAATTGTCTGGAACGGGCAGACGAGTGCGGTGATATGGAAAATTGGAAACAATTATCACAAAGGCTGAATTAAAAGTGCTTACCAAAAACAAAGCCATAGTTCTTAAAGCCTCTATAGAGCGTTTCTTTGCCCTGGATTGTCAAGTCAAGTGCAACACCTTGTTAAAGAAGACCTCCTCAGGGGTTTTCCAACCGAGGGATTTGCGGAAGCGGCCATAGCCCCGCCGGATGTTAGTTGCTCTCAGGCTGCTTAGGCGCGCTTTCCCTTTCAGCGTTAGCCCCCGTCTTAAATATATAAGCTGCCAGCGCCAGAACAAGCCCATAAACCGCATGCGGAGAGGACAACACATTATAGGATACCCTAAGGCGATTGTCGGACATGGTTTCCACGATGTTGGATACTGTTTCATCAACGAATACCTGGGCCGGAATCGCCAGGAGCATAATAACGCCGCAAATCAGCAGCAGCGCCGCGTTTTGGCGAGCGAACGTCCGCTTTGCCGCTATGTTTATTAATACAACCAGTATCATCGCCAGACATGCCGCCACTGGAATCACCCTGACAAAATATACAGCCAAAATTCCTGTGCGCGCCGGTGATGCTATTTCGTTTTCATGGGGCGCAATCAGTACAATAGTATCCTCAGGTATATAATAATCATGTTCTACCCCATACTCGCCATTAAGCAGTATGTATTTATGGAAGGGCTTTTCATAAAACAGCTCAATCTCTATGCGTCCTGTGCATACGTTGATTGTATCCTTGGCCGCGCCCGCTAAAATTAAACAGCAGGCTAGCGCCAATAATACAGCCAGTATCCGCCCTACGGGCTTTGACAGAATCTTTCGTGTGATCATAATAATATCTCCTTTTGTTAAATTTCACTATACAGATTTTGCTTATAGGATTTTGAGTCTTTTTATGCAGATTAATTATATGTGAATAAGTTTACAAATTGTAACTATTAAATATCCACGCCGGCATATGCAGCGTGCTGTTTTATCTGAAACTACTTATATTTTTGCCCTGTTCGGCCGCAATGTCGTCTATCAGCCGGCTTAACGGCCTGACATAATCCTTCATTCCAGGATGTGCGGAAGTCTGTATATATTTATCGCTGCTGTCGGACAAATAAAACACCTGACGCTGCTGTCCAAGCATTACAAGCTTATCGTCGCTTAAATCCCTGTCATAGGTCATGAGATGCCAGATCTCCTTGATTTTATATCGTGACAACGCGTTGCTGTCCGCCGAGGACACCTGCTTCCACCGCTCGCGCAGGGTTCTCTTGCAGCTTATTCCTATGCTCCAGCCATCGGTACATTTGAACCATTTATCAACCTCGATATCGGTTTGGAAGTGATCGGGCTTTTGATGCGAGCCAAAGCCATAATAATTAAAGATAAAAGTGGTTACGTCTTCGAGGCTGTTACCGGCGCGGCTTTTTCTTTTTTGCCCGGCTCTTCTTTCAAACTCCTGTGCAAACGCAGTAAGGATGGTATTTGTCTCTATTTCAGTCCTTTCGCAGGAAATCGCGTTAAGATTGGCAATAAGCTTTGTAAATTCACCTACAATTTCATTTCTTTCCAAATTAAGACACCCTTTTACGCCCAAGGTATCCCAGGTCCCCAATAGCCGGACTACCCCCTTTTTACCAAGGCTGTCCAATATCTGCTTTGCCGTTTCATAGCAGAATTCAACGTCGTTGCTGGGCACCCTGCTCAACGCTTCGTTAGTAGGTATTACAATATAGCGCGCAGTTATTATAAAAGCAATGACGTCGTCAATACGATTAATCTCCGTATCCAGCGCCAGCGCCAGATCGTTCGCGAGAACAGCCGCTTTTGTGCCCCTTTTTGAGCTGTTGCTTATCTTATTTATAATGATGTCCCTGCATATCTTGAACTTTTCCTCTTCATTCAAGGCTGTTTGCTCTAAAATGGTTTCCACCTGGCTGACAATGCTCATCAGCAACGCGTCCTTTTTGCCTACGGCGCCGTATTGGTCCGTATTCATCAGCATGCGCGCAAACCAATAACAGTTGCGCCATGGACTATAATAAACCGCCCTTTTTATCTCGTCCGCAAACGTCATTCCAATCCCCTCCGTCTATCCTTTTTTGGGCCATTTTGCAATACTCTTCTGAATTATCGATGCAGACAAAACTCCTGTTGTTTTGTTTCGCGGCAACTCCCGTAGTGCCGGATCCGCAAAAGGGGTCGAGAATCAGGCCCGCGTTTGTCGACTCAACTATTCTATTGATCAATTCCAGGGGAAACGGCGCCGGATGCGGATTGTTCAGCTCCTGTTTTATCTCCCAGACGTCGCCGTGCTTGTTCGCTCCCTGAACCAGTTTGAAAGCCGGCTTGGCAATCATATATATAACTTCATATGTGGGCAGAAAATAACCCTTGTTGAAATTAATCCCGCCCTTGCGCTTCCAGATTATAATTTGCCTGACAGGGAATCCTTTTACAATTTCCGTGCGGTCCTGAAGCAGTCCCGCCTGCACCCGCCACTTGTGATTATAAAATATTGCGCCGTCGTCCTTTAATAAACGGAGCATCTGTTTTAAACACGCTCTTTGCCACTTGCAATATACGTCATAGGGCATATCGTCCGAGTGCTCCAGATAGCCGTTTTGCAGCGCGGCGTTTTCCCATTTGCCGCCACGGCCGTCCTTCATTCCGTTTCCCGTAGAATTTTTAAGATTATACGGAGGGGAAGTAATTACTAAATCAATGCTTTCCCCTGGCATCTTTTTCATTGTGGAAAGACAGTCGCCCAAGATTATTTTATTTGCGACAGCCTCGATCTTCAGCCGCTTTAAGCCGTCCACTTTGATAACATCCGTCATCACCAGCACCTCAATACTATAAACATCATAAATAGTTTATCACACGCCACCCGCCTTTACAATCAACGGCGCTTTTATACCTAAAATTATAGTAAAACGATTAAAACTAATCTACCTCTCCTTTTTATATCCATTGAATTGTTATTAAGTAACGGTATTCGGCAATAATTTTGAATAAGATAAGCAGACGTTTATTGCTGTGAAAAAGACGTATAAATAAACTAATATTAATTAGATTTTTTTATCCTCTTGGAACGAGGATAAGGCTTTTTTTCGTCGGTAATTCCGGCTAAATAATTCATGCTAGTACCCAAAACAAGCGCAATACGCTTGCACTGCTCAAAAGTATAATACCTCTGGCCGCGTTCAACTTTAGAATAGTCTCCTTGATCTATTCCTGTGAGTATCTGCATCCCTACTTGCGTATAGCCCTTTTCGAGTCTCAAATTCTTAAGCCTATCCATCTAATCACCAAAATAATTATGGGGCATTGCCCTAATGGTTTCAGGGATAAATTGACCTATATGTTTATTCGGTTTAACTTCTTGGAACGTGGATAAGGCTTTTTCTCATCGGTAATTCCGGCTATATAATCCATGCTGGTACCCAAAACGAGCGCAATACGCCTGCACTGCTCAAAGGTACAATACCTCTGGCCGCGTTCAATTTTAGAATAGTCGCTCTGATCTATTCCTGTAAGCATCTGCATACGTACTTGTGTATAACCCTTTTCGAGTCTCAGTTTCTTAAGTCTATCCATCTAATCACCAAAATAATTATGGAGTATTGACCTATTGACTTTAGGGTTATATTGACCTATAATTGAATTAACTATTCTCGGAACACATCAATACCGGGCAAATAGCGTTTGTGACAAGATAACAATACAACAATTCCCACGGAGGTAAAACGAAAATGAACGATTCACACGACATGGATAAGGAACTTATCAAAGAGATACAGCACTATGCGGGCAAACTGCCACCAGAACGGCAGGAACGCATTCTTGAAGTTATCAGGGCCATGCTGTTTACAAGAAAGGAGCTTTCCGGGCGGGAAGCGAAAAACGGGTTAGTGCGGGGAGGGGACGATGAGGTATGAAAACATCGACTGCCACATACAGCTTGGCCTGAAGGTGGCGTATTACAGAAAGCTAAGGGGACTGACCCAGCGGTAGCTTGCCCAGGAAACAGGCCGCAATACCTCCTATGTGGGCGCATTGGAAGCGCCGAACGTGGCGAGGGGCATATCGGTGGGCGCGCTGTTTGACATATCAAAGGCGCTTGGCATGCCGGCATATAAGTTTTTGTACTACATGTGAACCTCGCAAAATAATTGCCATGAGGCGGTTTTGCCTCCGGCGGCTTAGAACCTTTTTTGCAAAAAAGGTTCTAAGAACTCC
>UQXE01000060.1 GCA_900544965.1 uncultured Eubacteriales bacterium
GTACTCCATTTTTTGAACCGCCTATGGCGGTAATAGGTTCTAAGCCGCCGGAGGCTAAGCCGTCGGAGACAATCGTTTCCTATCCGTTTCTCGGATCACTTCTTAGACCTGTCGACGTAATGCGTATGCAGAAGCTCGTGCGACTTATGGCCGCAGGGCTCGCCAAGGAACTCCTCATACAGCTTCTTTACCGACGGGTTCTTGTGCGACTTTCTTATCGGCATATCGCGGTCAACGCCGTAAGTCGCCCTGGCGCGCGCCGCCCTGGGGTCAACCTCGTACCTGGCGCGCGAATCGACATACGGCTGTCCGCCGCCGGTTACGCAGCCGCCCGGGCATCCCATGATCTCTATAAAGTGATAGTTCTTTTCTCCGCGCCTGATCGCGTCGAGCAGCTTGCCCGCGTTTGCGGTGCCGTGAGCTATGGCTATCTTTATTTCCATGCCGGCAATGTCTACAGTAGCCTCTTTTATTCCTTCGAGGCCGCGAACATCCTCGTATTCGATCTTATCCATGTCCTGGCCGGTAAGCACATCCGCCACCGTGCGCAGCGCCGCTTCCATTACGCCGCCCGTTACGCCGAATATGACCGCCGCGCCCGTGGAATCGCCCAGCATCGGGTCAAACTCCTCGTCGGGAAGGTTGACAAAATCGATTGAAGCCTGCTTTAGCATCCTTGCAAGCTCGCGTGTGGTCAGGTTGGCGTCCACGTCGCGGTAGCCTTCGCGCCCCATCTCGGGCCGGATGATCTCAAACTTCTTGGCCGTACACGGCATTATCGATACGATGAACAGCTCCCTGGGATCAAGCCCGTTGCGCTTTGCGAAATACGTCTTTGTAATCGCGCCCTGCATCTGGTTCGGGCTCTTGCAGGTGGAGAGGTTCGGTATAAAGTCGGGGTAGAAGTGCTCGCAGTACTTAACCCAGCCTGGGCTGCATGAGGTGATCATAGGCAGCACTCCGCCTTCCTTTATCCTGTTTAGCAGCTCCGTGCCCTCCTCCATGATGGTGAGGTCGGCCCCAAAGTCTACGTCAAACACCTTATAAGCGCCAAGCCTCCTGAGCGCCGCCGCCAGCTTGCCTGGAGTGGCCGTGCCAACCGGCATGCCGAATTCCTCGCCTATCGCTACGCGCACGGCCGGAGCCGGCTGGAAGATAACCTTTTTATTCGGGTCCGCAAGCGCCGCCCAGACCTCTTTGGTCGAATCCTTTTCGGTAAGCGCTCCGGTGGGACATGCCGCTATGCACTGTCCGCAGTTTATGCACGCTACGTCGTCAAGCGTCTTTCCAAAGGCCGAGCCTACCTGGGTTTTGAAGCCGCGGTTCTGCATGCCGATAGCGCATACGCCCTGCGTTTTCTCGCAGGCCGCCACGCAGCGGCGGCAGAGTATGCATTTATTGTTGTCGCGTACGATGCTGGGCGAAGCCTCGTCAACCGTGCGGATTATGCGCTCCCCGTCGAACTCGATGTCGGTTATGCCAAGCTCGTCTGACAGCGTTTGAAGCTCGCAGTGATGATTGCGCTTGCAGGTGAGGCAGGAGCGGTCATGATCGGACAGTATCAGCTCCAGCACGGAACGCCTGGCGCTCAGCACCTTGGGCGTAGCTGTAAGGACCTCCATGCCCTCGGCAACGGGGAGTACGCATGAAGCCTGCAGCCTTCCGTTTTTCGCATCCTCAACAAGGCACATGCGGCATGCGCCGATATTGTTGATGTCTTTAAGGTTGCAAAGCGTAGGTATCCTTATGCCCTCGGCAAGCGCCGCTTCCAATACGGTCGTGCCTTCTTCGGCCTGTACGGTGCGCCCATCGATTTTGAATGTAACCATTATACCCAAAACCCTTTCTTGTATATATTTCCGGAATTTCCGGAGAGAAAACGCTCAAAGCGAAAACGCCAGGGACACGTGCGGGCGCATATGCGCTCACAAAACCGCTTTTAATTCCCTGACACGCTTTTTATCGTATCATAAAAAATACTAACATGGCAAAAACGCTGTGTCAATCTAACCAGCGTTCAAAAACTGTTAAGCCTGCTATATATTATAAGGATGAAATGGAATTTTATGTATCATAACGGCTTAACCGCAGACCTGTTAAACCCTGAAACCCCCGTCTTTGGTTAAATACCCTGAGGCGGGCTTAGATCTCGCTTATGGCGCGAAACGCCGCCAGCGGCCGGCGGAATATTAGCCTATGTCGAATTAATCTGACAAATATTGATAAAACAAGTTAAAAATCATTAAAATTATTTTGTTATAATGTTTACATATAGATATAATATGAGGAGGTTTTATTATGAAACGGTTTACTTCACTATTGCTGGCTGCTGTATTCATTGTAATGTCGTTTCCGCTGGCGTCGGCGGAGGAAAACGGTTCGTTTTTCAAAGCCGACGCAGCGCTGATAAGCGAATATTTCAAAGCAATCGGCGAACAGGACTATTCATCCGGCTTTAAGCTGCTAAGCGCCGGCCAGAGGGAGCTTATGAAAAGCGTTGAGGCGCAGAATTCCGCCGAGAAGGAAGGCATATGGAGCGTTTCGTCGGTGAACTCCGCAGAGATTATGTGCGACGCAACCGACAGCGAAGAATTGGATAAAAGCCTGTTAGATTCCGGTATAGTTGACCGCAGATCCTATCTTGTTAAACTCAATATTTCGGTCTATAATGATAATATGTTCTTTTACGATGGCAACAATTACTTGATCATCACAGTAGGAACAGAGGATGGACAGCGAAGGATATTCCACGACACATTGGCCCTGCCGGACCTGATATTGAAGCACGAGGATGAAGACGCCGCGTTTAAATATTTCGACGTCCGCTTTTCCGAGGAGCGGGGCGGCTACAGGCCGGTGCGCGGGGACGGCTCAAAGATAGGCGTATCGCATTCGGGAACCATGCCTTCCTCTATAAGGGTAAAGCGGGTTGAATACGGCGGCGGGGCGATAAGCACCGTAAACTTTCTCACGTACTGCAAATATGTGGCCTGCGCCGAGGTAGGCTACAGCGAATCCGGCCATGTCAACTATCACAAATCCGCCTGCATGGCAGTAAAGAACTTTGGCTGGTTCAGAACCCTGTCGCCAAGGAGCTCCAGCGGAGGGTTCCACGTGCATGACAACACGGACGACCAGATATACAATCCCGACAGATACAACCTCTCCGATTCGAGCCTGTCAAGGCTTTTAAGCAACTTAAGCTCAATCTGGAACGTGATAATGGTCAACTCGGAGAAGAAGATATTCCAGTCCTTTTACGCCACCGGAAGCTCAACGACCTACGAGCGCCGCAACCGCGGAAAGCTGTATCATTACGGCGCGAAGCTGTTCGCCAACCAGGGCAGAAGCTACAGCTGGATACTGGACTATTACTACAGCAATACAAAAATAGATGATTATAATAATTATTTTTATCTTACGTCGACAGGCCCCATAACCGTATGCGCCAGCCATTCCGGCGGCACGATTCTTGAAACCAGCCGAAGCGGCCATAAGAAGAAATGCTCCTCATGCAACTACCTGTACACCGAAAACCACACATGGAGGACCCAGGGCCAGTATATGGTGTGCACGGTCTGCGGCTATTCGGTGATGGTTACGAGAGCTCAAACCGTTAAAGAAACCCTCGGTTACAATGAGGCCTGGTAAACATAATATAATAATATGAGAACGAAAAATTATGCAAGGAGAAAATGTATGAAAAGATATATCGCGTTCATCGTTGCAATCCTGATCCTGTTTGCCTTGGGGTGCTCAAATCCTCAAACGTCGGGCGGCGGCACGCCGGACGCGCAAACGCCGTCTGCGCCGCCCACGGCCCAGGCTTCCACGCCGGCGCCGCCTTCATCCGCGCCCAGCCCCACGCCGGACGCGGATGCGGCGTATTCGCGCCGTGACATTGAATTTGACGGCGGGGATTACGCCAGCCTTGGACGGCTTATGGAAAAGTGCGGGTTCGGTCTTATGGATACGGATGAAAAGGGCAATACGTTTTATAAATTTGAGGCCGATCCAGGCGATCTTACGCGGCCGCTCTGGCGGGCAAGGGAGCAAAACGCGCCGGTTGAGAGCGCGATTGTTCAGATATGCGCGATTAAGCCCTCCGACCGTTCCGGACTGCCGGGCTATGACGGACGGGGATTAGGGCCCGTGAGCATACTGGAGGTCAGGCGCGTTGAGGAAAACCCAAACTATACTGACGACGGGGACGAACCGTATTACATAGTAAACGAAAAGACCGAGGAGTTCGTGTTCGGGGATTTCCTCCTGTTGTTTTTGAATGGATACGGTATAACAAAGCATTCGTATCCGGTAGTATCCGACGGCATGGAAAGCCGCCTTGAGATGTATATAAAGGAGGACCTGGACAAGGTGATAGAGGGCGTAAAGGCGGCGGGCGAGCCCTGGTGGTTCTATAATATGTATTACTGCAATGACGAGGTCGTCTGTCTTAGGCAGGTTGAGGAAAGCCCCACATATATGAACTATGACGTCAAGAACTGGAAGCTGAAATAGACGCGTTTAAAGCTAATAAGGCTTTCTTAACGCAATGGCGGGCTGAGAGCGGGACGCGCCCATACGGGAGGGTTCCGCTTTCAGCCGCGCAGGGTAAAACGCATTCTGATAAAAACAGATACCCTCAGCCCACAAGGGTAAACACGGCTAAAGGGCCGGATTCGGGCCATCTCTATATTCCCATCGCTTGAAATAGCGCTGCCTTATCCCGCGCTCCCCGGCATTGAACTTGCCATAAATCCGGCGCCTCAAGGCCTTCACGGTTTTCGCTCTGCCGGCCCGCGCGGGATAAGGCGCGGCGCATGCGCACAGGCGCAGCGGGCACTGCGGCAAGCGGCCGGAACGGGGTTCAGCGCGGGCCGGCAGAGCGAAAACCGTGGTTACCCTTGTCATCTGAGGGCATATTTAACGGTGATTAAACGCATCGGGGAAGATCCCGATACCGCGTGTTTGCCGTATTCTTTTAAGTATGTGCTCAACTCTGGCGCACGGATAGGCAAATCCGCCTAAGGGGTGGCGCCGCCAGGCTACGGCACGAAATTGGATGTTTGACATTTACACGGGCGGATACTAAAATTTAAGCGGAACTGATTCTGGATATTCTCGAATTGCCAGGATAAGGCGCGGAACAATATTCTATTGAAATGATGGGTGGTTTCATGGGCAATTATTATTTGGAAAGCATGAACGCGATAAAGCTCTACAGCGTATATCAAACGGAAATAGAAAGGGTAAAGCAGTATCTTGACAGTGAGATCGAATTTGTGCGGAGCCAGCTGCCGCCTGACAGCATTGCGCTTGAAATGGGCGCGGGTTACGGGCGCGTGATGAAAAGGCTGTCGCCAAGCGTAAAATTCATATATGGACTTGATATTTCCGAAAGCTCCGTGGAATTTGGGCAGAAGTATCTTCAACCGTGTACCAACTGCAGGCTTAACGTATCGGATGTATACCAATTTGACAGCAAGATAAAGTTTGACGCCGTATTATGCCTGCAAAACGGCCTGTCAGCCATTAAAGGAAGCGCGAACAGGCTGGTTGAAATCGCGATGGGGCTGCTAAAAGAGGATGGGAAAGCGTTTTTCAGCAGTTACAGCGCCAAGTTCTGGGAAGTTCGGCTGGCCTGGTTTCAGGAGCAGGCGGATAAAGGCTTGCTTGGGGAGATTGATTACGAGAGTACCGGCGATGGAAAGATAGTATGCAGGGATGGGTTTACGGCAACTACGTTTTCATTTGGCGATATGGAACGACTGGGAGAGGCAAGCGGGTGTCGGTATACGGTTCAGGAAGTGGACGATTCGAGCATCTTTTTGACTATTAAAAAGAGAATTAAATAAACATGGACTATTGGGCGTAGGGCGCAGGCTTCGTTTTAGCCTTTTCAACAGCTGCATACCGTTCAACACAGTTTACGTGCGTGGATTGAAATTCCTGCAAAGCGAGATCGACCATCGCCTTATAGGGTCGCACCCCGTGTGGTGCTTGGATTGAAATTTACATACATATCGCCCTCCATTATCCCCCTCCGCGTCGCACCCCGTGTGGGCGCGTGGATTGAAATTGGGAAACTGCCAGGATTATAGATTTCCACTCTAGTCGCACCCCGTGTGGCGCGTGGATTGAAATATCGGGCTGCGGAAATGCAGCATGTCGGTGCTGTCGTCGTGCTCCATGCGGGTGCGTGGAGTGAAATATGCAACTTCGGTTGGACGTAACGCTTGTAACGTCGCGCTCCATGCGGGTGCGTGGAGTGAAATTGAAACGGCCAGCCGCGGTATGAGCGCCGGTTAGCAATTTACGCAATAAAAAACCGGTTCAGGAACCGGCGTCCGAACCGGTTTTTGTTGTTAACCGTAAAACAGCGTCCTAACCCATGGCCAGTCAGAGATATCAGCCGTCGATCACCGTAAGCTCCCTGAACGGATATTCACGAATCTCATAGGTGCCGTCCTTGAGCGCGACCTTGACCCTGGTGCGTTCCGTTATTATGTTGTTTTCAAGCACCACTCCAGGCCCATCCTCTGTAACGACCTCCCTGCCTATGTCGGGCATCAGCTTTCTGGTGCATTCGTAGCATTCATATTCGTATTGCAGGCAGCACATCAGCCTTCCGCACACCCCTGAAATCTTGGTCGGGCTTAGTGAAAGGTTCTGCTCCTTCGCCATCTTTATGGACACCGACTGAAAGTCGGACAGGAACGAGCGGCAGCATATCGTACGCCCGCACGCGCCAAGCCCGCCCATAAGCCTGGCCTCGTCCCTTACGCCGATCTGCCTGAGCTCTATGCGCATCTTGAATACGGACGCGAGGTCTTTTACCAGCTCGCGGAAATCTATCCTTCCATCAGCGGTGAAATAAAACGTGAGCTTATTGCCTGAAAAAGCGTATTCGGCGCCGGACAGCTTCATATCCAGGCAGTGCTCCTCGATCTTTTTAAGGCATATTTCATATGCTTCCGGTTCCTTCGCGAGAAGCTCCTGATACAGCGCCTCATCCTCCACTGTGGCGAGCCTTACCACGGGCTTAAGCGGCGTAACCACCTGATCGTCGCCCACTTCGCGCCTTGCGTATGCGGCCGTGGCGTATTCCAGGCCCTGCGCCGTTTCGACGATTACATGATCGCCTTCGTTTATATCTAATTCCCCAGGGTCAAAGTAATAAACCTTTCCGCCATTTCTGAACCTGATACCGACAACAGTTTGCATCTATACCTCCGCTTCGCGCCTGATGCGCGGGTTATATTGGCAACTGTCCCGCATGTACCGATAACGGTTGCGGAACACGTATAAAACCACGTATCTATGATATCCTGTATTCAGCGGAATGTAAACGCCTATGGCAATTTTGCCTCCGGCGGCTTAGAACCTGTTGCCGCCATAGGCGGTTCAAAAAACGGATTGCTCCGTTTTTTGAGTTTCTCCGCACCCGTTCGCTCACCGCTCACGCATGCGCAAGGTGTAATTTTGGCCGTACACGCCGGCTGTGCCTCCGGCGGCTTAGAACCTTTTTTGCAAAAAAGGTTCTAAGAACTC
>UQXE01000061.1 GCA_900544965.1 uncultured Eubacteriales bacterium
ACTTTTTACAAAAAGTCCCCTTGGGCGGGGTATGGGGCGGAGCCCCATGAATACAAGCCTGATAGCTGCTCGCTAAGTGATGAACAGCGCTTAGCGAAAGGCCTCAAACGCCGGTTTACTTGCGCTCGGTATCGCAGTATCTGCACCTGTAGATCTTTTTTTCCCTGTCCGCCAGGTAGAACAGCTGCTCTACCGACGGCTCAACCGTGGTGATGCATCTGGGGTTTTTGCAGTGAATTATCCCGCTCACCGTTTCGGGCAGCGCAACCTTCAGCTTTTGCACCCGCTGCCCGTCGCGTATGACGTTTACGGTTATGTTGGGGTCGACATAGCCGAGCACGTCAAAATTGATGTCGATATCCGCGTCTATCTTTATTATGTCCTTGCGCCCCATCTTGTTGGACTTAACGTTCTTTATAATCGCAACCGTGCAGTCCATCTTGTCAAGATCAAGGTATTTGTAAATCCGCATTGCGCCGCCGGACTTGATGTGGTCCAGCACTATCCCGTTTTGAATGCTGTCAATATTCATGCCTGTTACCTGCCTTCCTTTCGCCTTTTTTCTGTTACAGCCTGCCCGCGTCCTTTAAAAGCATCAGTATCAGCGCCATCCGTATGTACTTGCCGCACAGCGCCTGGCGGAAGTAGCACGCCCTTGGGTCGTCGTCAACGGACACCGCTATTTCGTTTACGCGCGGCAGCGGGTGAAGAATGCACAGGTCCTTCTTCGCGCCGTTGAGCTTGTCCGTATCCAGGATGTAAGTGTCCTTGAGCCTTATATAGTCCGCCTCGTTGAAGAACCTCTCGCGCTGTACGCGCGTCATGTACAGGATATCCAGCTGGGGCATCGCCTCGTCCATGGTTTCAACCTCCATGTATTCGCACCCGCGCTTTTTCAGCACGCCGTCGAGTATGTAGCCCGGAACCCTCAGCTCCTCGGGCGCTATCAGCACAAACCGGACGCCGTTATAGCGCGACATCGCCGAAATCAGCGAGTGCACGGTTCTGCCAAACTTCAGGTCGCCGCAAAGGCCCACCGTAAGCCCGTCAAAGCCGCCCTTTTCGCGGTGAATGGTCAATAGGTCCGTCAGCGTCTGCGTCGGATGGTTGTGCCCGCCGTCGCCCGCGTTGATTATCGGCACGGTGGTGCGCCGCATAGCCGCCACGGGCGCGCCCTCCTTGGGATGCCGCATGGCGATGATATCCGCATAGCAGCCCACGGTCTGGATGGTGTCGGATACGCTTTCGCCCTTTGCGGCAGAGCTTGAATCGGCGGATGAAAAGCCCAGAACGCTGCCGCCCAGCTCAAGCATTGCCGCTTCAAAGCTCAGCCGCGTGCGCGTGCTCGGCTCAAAGAAAAGCGTAGCCAGCTTTTTCCTCCTGCACGCGTCGGCGTATTTGTCCGGATTTGCTATGATATCGTCGGCGGTGTTGAGCAGGCCGTCTATTTCAGCGGTGCTCAGGTCGCAGATATCTATCAGGTGTCTCATATGTATTCTCCTCCTGTGTGGGTTTGCGTTGGTATTGTCTTTGCCGCCTAAGCAGACGGGGGTTCGTCTATGGCGAGTTCCTTCACGGCTGTTTCGGCATGGGGGAGGCCGTCTTTTTTTCTGTCGGTCTCCGCCGGCGCGTCCAAGTCCGTAGGGTTTGCGTTCCTCGGGTTTATGCGTTCGTGCGTGTCCGTGTTAAGCGCACGCTTCCCGCCGGCCTGCCTAAGCCAGAACCTTTTCAGGCATATTGTCACGGCTGATCCCTCCAGCCCTCGTCCTGGGGATTGTCCCTGAACCGGAACAGCCTGTCCACGTCGCCGGGCATTATGTAGCCCTCCGCCGCCGCTACGGCCGCGAGGGTATCCAAGTCCGTCAGGCTCACGTTCCTAAGGTTTGCCGCGCTTAGGCGCTCGTCAGCCCTTTTCATGCCGTAGGTGAATATGCTGGCGATGCCCAGCACCTTAGCGCCGGCTTGGCGCAGCGCCTGGGCGGTTTCCACCGCGCTGTTAGCGGTGGATATAAGGTCCTCTATTACCACGGCTTTCTGCCCTGCCTCCAGCCGGCCCTCGATAAGGTTGTTCCTGCCGTGATCCTTGGCCGAAGCGCGAACATAGCCCATGGGCAGGTTCATAATGTGCGCCGTTATCGCCGCGTGAGCGATGCCCGCCGTGCTCGTGCCCATCAGTATTTCGCACTCCGGATAGTTTTCCTCAATCAGCCGCTTAAACCCGTTTTCAATATCATTCCTGACCTCGGGCGCGGACAGCGTGAGCCTGTTATCGCAGTAAATGGGGCTTTTTATCCCGCTTGCCCAGATGAACGGCTCTTGCGGCCTTAAAAATACGGCCCGTATCGAAAGCAGATCCCTGGCTATCCTCTTTTTCATGGTTCATCCTCCTGATCCTTTTCGTTATGTTCTATCCCCTGGCTATAACGCGTTCGCACGTATGCCTGCTTCCTCAAAAACCGGCGGTGTTTAGCGGTACGCGGCGGCAGGAGCGTTCTCCCTGTATCCAAGCCCGGCTAAACCGGTTTATCCTAAACCCCCAGCGCTCAGGCGCCCGCCTTTGCCCTGCTTTCTGGAATGCCCTCCGCACCGGCGGTATGGCGATTAACAGTAAAACGCCCAGAGCGCCTTTGGCAGCGAATGCCCGGCATCCGCGAGAGCGGGTTTAGTCCCGCCTAGCGGCCGGCGCGGCGTTCGCCAAGGCCTGGTTATCTTCCCAGAAAACCCGCGGCGCACCGGCGGTACGGCAAAGCCGTCCAGTATTTACCCTTAGCGCGCTTATCCAAGCGCTTCTGAACCGGCTTATCCTCCTTATCCTAAACCCCCAGCGCTCAGGCGCCCGCCTTTGCCCTGCTTTCTGGAATGCCCTCCGCACCGGCGGTATGGCGATTAACAGTAAAACGCCCAGAGCGCCTTTGGCAGCGAATGCCCGGCATCCGCGAGAGCGGGTTTAGTCCCGCCTAGCGGCCGGCGCGGCGTTCGCCAAGGCCTGGTTATCTTCCCAGGAAACCCGCGGCGCACCGGCGGTATGCGGCGACAGGATCGTCCGCCGCCGTTATCGGCCTGCCGACCACGATGTAGTCCGAGCCCATTCTCCGCGCGTCCTCTGGCGTGGACACCCTGGCCTGGTCGCCCTCGGCCCCGCTGAAGCGTATGCCGGGCGTAACCGTGAGGAAGCCTTTGCCGCACAGGCCATGCACCTTTTCCGACTCAAGCGGCGAGCAGACCACCCCGTCAAGGCCGCTGGCTTTCACGTTAAGCGCATAGCGCGCCACCGTTTCCTCCATCGCCGCCCCGATCAGAAGCTCGTCGCGCATGCGCGCTTCGTCCATGGAGGTAAGCTGCGTTACCCCGATCAGGAGCGGGCGGGAGCCGTTGCCGCCCATAAGCCCGCTTAAAGCGGCGCTCATCATGTGCGAGCCGCCTGCCGCGTGCACGTTTACCATGTCCGTCCCAAGCCGGCTTAGCGCGCGCATGGCCTTCATCACCGTGTTTGGAATGTCGTGCAGCTTCAGATCCAGGAAAATCCTGTGTCCGCGCTCCTTTATTCGCCTTACAATGGACGGCCCTTCGGAGTAGAAAAGCTCCATTCCTATCTTTACAAACGGCAGTTCATTTTCAAAAAGATTGAGAAATTCCATCGTCTCCGCCGCGCTGCTGAAATCGCACGCTACTATTACGTCCTTTGGCATGGCACAGCCTCCTTTTATATGTTTTACTATTGTTTCGCATTCTAAAATAAGCTTGTGGCCCATAAGCGGAGCTTTGGCCCCTGCTGCGCGGACGCGGCGCGCCCGCCCGTACCGTTTGTCCATTAAAGGGTCGGGTCGCCGCACCGCGGCTTTTAGCTGAACTATCCCATCAGGCGCTTAAGCCCGTCCAGCCGGTCTATTTCAAGGCGCTCCATCTCGGCGGGCAGGTCTTCAATTATCCTCTTGCATGCGTACGGGTCGCGCAGGTTGGCCGCGCCCACCTGCACCGCGTCCGCGCCCGCCAGCATCATCTCAATGGCGTCGCCCGCAGTGCTCACGCCGCCCATGCCCATTATCGGTATGCCGACCGCCCGTGAAACCTGGTATACCATCCTTAAAGCTATTGGGAATACCGCAGGCCCGCTCAGGCCGCCGGTTACGTTATTCAGCACGGGCCGCCGGCGCTTTACGTCGATTCTCATGCCAAGCAGCGTGTTTATCAGGCTCAGGCCGTCGGCGCCTGCGTCCTCGCACGCCCTTGCGACTGCCGCGATATCCGCGACATTGGGCGTAAGCTTTATGTATATGGGCTTTTTTGTAACCGCCTTTACAGCCCTTGTAACCGCGGCCGCCGATTCGGGCGTGGCGCCCAGCGCCATGCCGCCGTGCTTTACGTTGGGGCAGCTTACGTTTACCTCGATTATGCCCACCTGCTCCTCTTTGCCGATAAGCTCGCAGCAGTATTCGAATTCCTCAATCGAAAAGCCGCTTATGTTGGCTATAACCGGCTTATTGAACACCCTTTTGAGCTCCTTAAGCTCCTCGTCTATAACCGTGTGGATTCCAGGGTTCTGAAGCCCTACCGAGTTCAAAAGCCCTCCGGCGCATTCGGCTATGCGCGGCGTAAGGTTTCCAAACCGCGCCTCCCTGGTCGTCCCCTTAAAGGAAAACGAGCCGAGTATATTGGGATCGTAAAAATCCAGGTAGTCCCGGCCATAGCCATAGGTGCCGCTGGCCGGAATTATCGGGTTGTCCAGCCTTATCCCGCTCAGCGTTACGGTGGTGTCCGCCATGTTTCATCCTCCAAAAAGCGCGTTTATGCTCACGCGCTCAGTCCCAAATTATTTCACTGCCAAAAAGCACCGGCCCATCGGCGCATACGCGCTTATAGCCGCCCTTGGTCTTTATGCTGCACCCCATGCACGCGCCAAAGCCGCAGCCCATGCGCTCCTCAAAGCTGAGCTGGCCGTCGGCGCCCAGCGCTTCCCACACCGCGCGGAGCATCGGCGCGGGCCCGCAGGCATAGTAATAGCCGTATTTAGTGCCCGAGGCGCGCATCAGGTCCGTGACAAAGCCTTTTATTCCCAAGGATCCGTCAAGCGTGGCTATCATTGGCGCTATCCCCAGATCCTCAAAGCTTTCGCACAGCATGGCGTCCGCCCTGCTGTTGAAGCCCAGCGCTACGGCCGGCTTCTGTCCCGCCTGAAGCAGGCGCTTTGCCAGCAGGTACATGGGCGGCGTACCCACGCCCCCGCCTATTACCAGCGGGTTTTCAACGCCCTCCACGACCGTAAAGCCGTTCCCAAGGCCCGTGAGCAGGTCAAGCTTTCCGCCCGCCTTCATCGCTGCCATGGCGCGGGTGCCCTCGCCCACTTCCTTATATACTATTGTAAGCCCGTCCCCTTCGACGTCGCACACGGATATCGGCCGCCTCAGGTACAGCCCGTCCACCAGTATATTTACAAACTGGCCCGGCGCGCTTATGGCGCTGGTGTCGCCTATTAGGCGCATCGAATACGTATCGCGCGCAACCGGTACGTTTTTTTCTATGGTGAATATGCCCTGTTTTTTCATTTACGCCTCCGCGGGGCCTGGCCCCGTTATACCCTTATCCCTGGTCCCGTTTTATCGTCGATATATACTATTTTGCCGCCCACCATGGTAAGCGCCGTCCTTCCGCGCACCCTCATGCCTTCAAACGGGGTGCTCCTGCCCATGGATTCAAATTCTTCCGGCCTGATTTCATATTCATGCCGCATATCCACGAGCGCTATGTCCGCTGGCGCGCCCTCCTCAACTACCCCGCCGTCAAGGCCGAATATCCTTCGCGGCTTTACGCTCATAAGCTCTATAAGGCTCTCAAGCGTCAGCGCGCCCGTGTCCACAAGCCGCGTGTACAGCGCCGGAAATGCGGTTTCAAGGCCCACAACTCCCATAAGGCTGCCCTTAAGCCCCTTTGATTTTTCCTCAGCCGAATGCGGGGCGTGGTCGGTAGCCACAGCGTCTATGGTGCCGTCCTTTATGCCGTCTATCAGCGCCTGCCTGTCCGCAAAGGTCCTAAGCGGCGGGTTCATCTTAAACCTGCCGTCGTCGATGAGGTCGTCCTCGCACAGCGCAAGGTAATGCGGCGCTGTTTCGCAGGTTATAGGCAGGCCTTCCGCCTTTGCCGCGCGAATCAGCTCAACGCTCACCTTTGCCGATACATGGCAGACGTGGTAACGGCAGCCGGTTTCCCGCACAAAGGCTATGTCCCTGCTGATCTGGGCGTATTCACTTTGTGCGGATATCCCCGCGTGACCATGCCTGCGGGCGTACCATCCGTCGTGGATATAACCCCCAAAAAGCAGCGATTCGTCCTCGCAGTGCGCGGCTATCGGCCTGTTAGCCGCCTTTGCCTCCAGCATGGCCCTTTTCATCACGCCAGGGTTCTGCACGCCCGAGCCGTCGTCGGAAAAACCCACTACACACCCTGCCATCGCGCGCATGTCGGCAAGCTCGCGGCCCTCACGGCCAAGCGTAATGCATCCATAGGGAATCACCCGCACAGAAGCGTTTTTTTCGATCAGCCGCAGCTGCGCCTCCAGGTTTTCCACGCTGTCGGGAGGCGGGTTCAGATTCGGCATGGCGCATATCAGCGTATACCCCCCGCGGGCCGCCGCTCTGGCGCCCGTGGCAATGGTTTCCTTATAACTAAAACCGGGCTCCCGCAGGTGTACATGTACATCGGCGAAGCCCGGAACCAGAAATAAACCGTCGCTTTGAATAATAATATCGTTGTTACAATGGGGAAGATCACAGCCCACGCCGGCAATGGATTTCCCCTCCACGGAAACGTCCATCCGGCGGAATACGCCGTTTTTAAATACGTTGGCCCCTGTAATCACGATCCGCCTGTGCTGCCGCGCGGCGGGTGCGGAGCCGGATGCATACTCTTGACGCATAGCGCCGTTTCCTCCTGAAAATACACATTTCATACCATTATAATTATCCGCCAGGGCCGTGTCAAGCCGCATTTTCAGTATTTTTTCAGCAGGGCCGCAGGTTTGCCAAACATATTGGGAAAACCTGCAAATCTAATTTTTATCCGCCGAAACGGCCGTTTGGAACTAAGGCCGTAAGCGCGGTATAATTTAATGCTTGAAGCCTGGGGCTTATATACGGCTGATTCGGGCGCGGGAGCAGGTGATGAAACAACCGATAAAAATGATGAAAAACAACGATGAAGATCTAAACACTAAAAATTAAACGCTGTTTTTCGGGATTCCCAAGGGGACTTTTTACAAAAAGTCCCCTTGGGC
>UQXE01000062.1 GCA_900544965.1 uncultured Eubacteriales bacterium
CGTTTTGTGAACCGCCTATGGCGGTAATAGGTTCTAAGCCGCCGGAGGCAAAACCGCCATAGCCGATTCGCGCCGCGCTTGTTCAGCGCATTCGAGATTGACCCAAAAAGGCCAGTCTGATAGCTTCCTGTAACCGAAGCCATTTCACTAACTCCAGCCGGAATTGATTAGTCTTTGGAAGATCCAGGTATGAAACTTTGGTTCTTGAGAATTGGCCGATTTATGGAAAACATTTTGTAATTAATGTTTTAAACGTTTCATGAGTTGTTAATAGAATATTCAAAATAAAAATTCCTGATACGCTTGAAGTAATATAATGATTTGTTATAATGAAATATAGTCCATGATGTCGTTTATGCGCTGTTAGCGAGTAATGCTGCTTATGAAGAAGGAGGCTCATCAAGCTATGATATGTAAAAAATGCGGCACGTTCAACGAAAATTATCTCGAATACTGCAAGAACTGTGCCTCTGAATTAATACCTGACGGCGACGAAGCAATGCCTCAAACGCCGTCCGCGTCCGAGGGGCAGGCAAAGCCCACATGGGGGTTTGTGCGCTCTCCTGGATGGCCCAATCCCGACCTCTCGGCTGATAATGTCAATGAGGAGGATATACCCAAGGGTTACTCACCCAGAAGGTTTGATCCCAAACCCATTAACGACGATTACGTGCCTGTAAACCGCCCGGCGCCTTCGCCTGAACCCGAAGAGGCGTACGATTATGACTACGAAGACGATATTGAGCCGTTTGACGATGATGATCCGGATAAAACAACGGTGATACCCGTAAGGAGGACTGCTTATAGGGGCGCTTCCACCAGAGCTGAAAGTAACAGGATTCCAAACAAGGAAAGCCGCCGCTCCGACCAGCGGGACCAGAATCAGATCAGATACGCCGATCCCCTGGATGAGGATTACTTCTATGACGGAGATGAGGACGACGATGACGACGACTACAGACCGCGCGGCAAGCGAAGGGGATTGGCCGTTGTTTTGGCCGTTATTGGAGTGGTTGTCGTAGCGCTTATAGTGATAGGCATTATAACCATAGGTTCAAACTACGGCTCTTTTGGCAATTTCACAGCGCATGTATTCGGAGGCAATCCGCTGATGAGGTCCTCCACGATAGCTACGGGAACGGATCCTAACGGCAAGCCCATTTATATCGTAACGATTTACGCGGAAAGCGGAAGCAAAGTCCGCTTTAAGTATGGATCGGACGAGCGCGAGGATGAGATAGACAGCAGCAACAGCATATCATATAACGTTGCCAAAGAGGTCTGGTATCCAACCCAGCCTGTTGACGAGTCACCGGTCATGATCGAGCCGGACTTCACGCTCATAACCGAGTCCGGCGAGGAATATAAGATCGATAAGTTCGTAACCACCGACGAGTCGATCATAAGCGTGGTAAAGCCCGACGCCACCGATAAGGAACTAAAGAAAGGAATCGAGATAACATCCGTTCCGATTGAAGTGCCTGCTATTTCGCTTACGCTGACCTCGCCTGACGCGGCTGCAATGACCTCGGCCTCAAAGAGCGTGCTTATCGAAGGAACCGTAAGCGACACCGCGGCGGCGGTGTACATCAACGGCCAGCTTACAACGGTGGATGGAACCGGAAAGTTCTCATATACATACGAACTGCCCGGAGCCGGCACCCATGAGATAACGGTAGAGGCGCAGAAAGCTGGATGCAAAACCGGGAGGGCGACCGTTAGCGTTGATTACAGCGTCGCTAATTCCCAGCTTAAGCTTGACAGCGGTGTAAGTCTCCGTACAAACGGCGAATCTATAACAATAAAGGGAACCGTCGATCCGGGAGCGCAGATGGAGGTAAGCGGCGATGGGATTGAGCTTACATCCCCCGCAACCGTTGATGAAACCGGTGCGTTCACCTTTACAGCAAAGCTTTCAAGCGTTGGATACTACACCGCCGTTGTAACCATAACCAACAACGGAACCACCTCTACGGCCTCTTTGCACCTTGAGCGCGCTCCCGCAAGCGCCTCCGACTATAAGGCAAGCGCGTTCGCGGTGGATTACGACCGTCTTGTATCCTCGCCAAACCATGATCAAAGCTATGCCATAAGCGGCAAAGTTACCGAAGTCGTTCAATCCGAGGGCTACACGATTGCAAAGCTGACCCTTTCCGACGGCAAGGAGATTTATTTCGAATACCATAACACCTATGAGGGGGCGGCGTCCATTTCCGCGGGCGACAATGTTACCTATACGATAGCTGGATTCCCCAATGGGCTGTATGGAGATACGAATATTCCTTACATATACGTATGGTTTGTATGGAAAACTACAGCATAACAATATAATAACCTTTTTTGGCGGCGGGAACCTGCGGTCCCGCCGCCTCCAATATCACATAAGTTAACGGAGCTATTTTTAATGAAAATATGGGGCAGGATCTACAGGGATAATAAGGCGGTTTCAGACGCATTGTCCGACGCTGAGGCTCAAAAGGCATCCGATGTCCATGACTGGACGGCAATACTCGACGATATATGCAAAAAGCTGGACCTGTCAAGGCCGGTTATATTAAAAAAACACGAAAAAGAGCTTGAAAGGTTTTCAAGAACCGTGTTCAGACCGTCCGATTTTATGGAAAGCGTTGATTTTGACAAGTTTGAGCTGACTATATACCTTGAAAAGAAGAGGGAAAATCAGCATAATTAAATTTACTTTATTGGCCTTAGGTTCCCTACCTGCCGTGTAAGCAATATGGTTTTAATTAGACAAATCGCTATTTAGAGTTATCCATAGATATGAACAACCCCGCCCTCAGTTGACAAGGGCAAACACGGTTTTCGCACACCCAGTCCGTGGCGGACTTTGTTCCGGCCGCTTACCGTAGAATCCGCCGCGCCTCATCCCGCACTGGGTGTGCGAAAACTCAGACGACCTGGAGGAGGCGGGTTTGTGGCCGGTTCAAGGCCTAGGAGCGCAGGACTAGCAGCGCTATTTCAAGCGATAAGAACACAGAAATGGCCCAAAGCCGGCCCTCCAGGCGTGTTTACCCTTGTCAACTGGGGGAAGAAGCATTCAATAGCCACTTCGTAATGTCGTTAATACAATTTTCCAAATTCATTTCAATGACCTTGCCGGCTTATATTTCATCAAATTTAAACATATGATTACTTAGCTTCCTTATACATTGGCGCAAACATCCATAATGCATGTTTATGGCAATGGGTATGGGCTTAAATCCTATTCTGATGTTTGCCCTGTATTGGAGGCCCGGAATGGATAGAAAATGTCAGGGGACTAATCGTCAAGGTAAGACTGATACGAATATAGGACGCAAACGCCGCGTAACAGAGGCCCTTATGTCCGCGCATTACGGGCATTATGCCGGCCGCGGTCCATTTCGTCCGATTCGCCGCCAAACCTTATTCTCCCTTTTGGTTGGGAGTGACGCCGCCTGAAACAACGGTCAGCTTTTGGGCAATGTTTATTGCCATTGTTTTAGTAGTGGGAGGTAACCATGGAAGACATGAATGCTTTATCAGCAGGGAGCGGGCGCATACGCAGGATCGCGCTCGCCGGAAATCCCAACGTGGGAAAGAGCACCGTATTCAACGCACTGACGGGTATGAACCAGCACACCGGAAACTGGGCTGGAAAAACCGTGGCCATAGCGGAGGGGCATCTAAGCATTGAAGAAAACGAATACACAATCGTTGATCTGCCAGGAACATACTCGCTCATGGCGCACTCGCAGGAGGAGGAGGTCGCAAGGGATTTTATATGCCTTGAAAACCCTGACGCGGTGGTTGTGGTATGCGACGCGACGGTGCTCGAAAGGAACCTTAACCTCGTACTCCAGGTACTCGAAATCACCGGAGCAACGGTCGTATGCGTCAACATCATGGATGAAGCAAAGAAAAAACGCATACGGGTCGATCTTAAGACGCTCGAAACGCTGCTCAAAGTAAAGGTAGTCGGCTGTTCGGCGCGCTCTAATGATGGTCTTGACGATCTGAGCCGCGCGATAGAATATACGGCCAGCCATACGCCCCCTCCCCCTCTGCATATAGATTATCCAAAGCCCATAGAAGAGGCTATTGAACGGATCCTTCCGGTTTTGCAAACCGGAAGGCATAATATTAACCCTCGCTTCGCGGCGCTAAGGTTTATTGAGAATGACCGGCATCTAAGCGAAAACCTCAAGGATAGAATGGAGCTTGATGAAAACAGTCTGGAGGAGGCGCTGTGCGAAGCCAATGAAATTCTGGCCAATGCCGGCTACACCGGGGACAGCATTAAGGACGACATTGTCTCATGCATAGTAAAGTCCGCGCAGGAAATCGCCTCTCAGGCAGTGCAAATTGAAAATGCCGATTACGACATGCGGGACAGAAAACTCGACCGAATACTGACCGGACGGTTTACCGCCGTTCCGATCATGCTGCTGCTGCTTGGCATAACGCTGTTTATAACGATTACGGGCGCCAACTACCCTTCGGAGCTGCTCTCCAAAGGCCTGTTTTGGATTGAGGACCGTTTAGTGGATCTGTTTGAAGTTTTACATGCCCCTGCCTGGCTTACCGGTATACTGGTTCAGGGTGTGTACAGGGTGCTGGCATGGGTCGTGGCGGTCATGCTGCCCCCAATGGCGATCTTCTTCCCCCTATTCACGCTGTTGGAGGATTCAGGCTATCTGCCGCGCATAGCCTTCAACTTGGACAGGGGCTTTAAACGGGCGGGCGCATGCGGAAAGCAGGCGCTAACCATGTGGATGGTTGATTTGGGTATGCGTGAGTTTTGTGTTCCGCATACTATTTTCGCCTATGCTATGAGTGGTTGATTTCAGTATGCTTCATATTTTGGATTACGCATACCGCAACAACTATACTATGGATAGTCGTTTTCAGTATGCCAAACCAATTATACAAAAGATAAGCCATTATTTATCAGGCAGCCGGAATTATACTCCTTGATAACTGGACTGGTTGCAAAACGAAAGCAAATCTTGACTTTCTGGCATTTAACTCGGCCTCTATCCAACTGCTCATAGTATCCTTGCTCAACTTCTATTCTATCTATGAGCTTAAACAACATATCCACTTCAAGGGTTTCTATGTTTGTATATTGCTCAATCAGTCTTAAAAATTGGTCATAGGATTTCTTGGCGGCTAGTTCCTCGTTTTTGATTAAATCATGGGACATAGCTTTTAGCCTTTCATTGACTTGTTTAGCTTCGCCCTCATATTTATCCAAAAGCTTTTGAAATCGGTCATCGTTAATTTTGCCTTGATAGTTATCCTCATATAGTCTTTCTATCATGCCGTCCAGCTCTTGACCACGTTTTTTTAATTGATTTATCAATTCGTTATTAACGGTGGCCTTTGTACGGGATAATTCATGTTGTAGCTCACCAGCAAGTATATTCCGTTCCTCCTCTTTAATGTTCACTCGTTCTTGTAAGGCTTTCAACACAATATCATACAATACATTATAGTCTATGAAATGGTTCGTACACTCCGAACTTCCATATAACTTATAACCGCCGCAACACAGGTTAATTGGCGAAGACTTCTTTCGGCTTCCGACGGTAGACATATTTCTTCCGCAATCAGCACATTTAACCAGTCCGGAAAAGACATTGTGAAAACCTCCTTTTTTAGTACATGTCCTGTTTCGCCTTATTCTTTGTACCAAATTGAAGGTTTCCTGGTCTATAATTGGGTCATGCATGTTCGGTACGACAATCCAATCATCTTTAGGGTTCCTTATGATCATATCGCTTTTAAACGATATCTTAGTTGTCTTTCTTTGTGCTATCTCCCCTAGATATACACGATTATATAGGAGTTTTGATACTGTGGAAGCTGTCCATTGCTTGCGTTTACTGTGCCTGTCTGGATTAAGATGATTATTGTTCCGACAACGATACATAATTGGGGATAATATATCATTGTCGTTTAGGTATTTTGCTATTTCAACAAGCCTAACTCCATTAGCTGCCATTTTGAATATTTTAGAGACGATAGGAGCTGCTTCTTCATCTATTATTAAATGATTTTTGTTGCTTTCGTCTTTCTTATACCCATATGGTGCAAAATTACCTATATAACTGCCTTGTTCCATTTTAGAAATAAATGCAGAGCGAATTTTCCTTGATGTATCGCGCGCATACATTTCATTCAGGACATTTTTGAATGGAACTATGTCTGTATATTGACTTTCTGAGTCATAGCCGTCATTGATTGCGATATAACGAACACCTTTGGACGGAAAGTATATTTCCGTGTATTGACCAGTAGTTATATAGTCCCTGCCTAAACGGGACAGGTCCTTTGTCAACACGAGGTTTATATGTCCGCTTTCGATGTCCTTTATCATTCGTTTAAACTCCGGCCGTTCAAAGTTTGTCCCACTCCAGCCATCGTCTACATATTCGTCATAAATCCTAAAGTTATTATCTTTCGCGTACGATAGTAGTATATTCCTTTGCGTACTTATACTTGAACTTTCTCCAGCTCCGTCATCTTTGGAGAGTCTCAAGTACAGCCCTGCAATATATGTTGATTGATTGGTTATCATCTTTCCCCCTTCCAAGACCAATCAACCCATGATTTATATGACAATATTAGCATTGTTTTAATCATGGGCCAATTATCCATTCAAGTTAGAGGAAACTAGTTCTTTTATCAGTTCTATTATTGTCTTGTCGCTAACGGAAGTTATTTCAATAACATATTTATCATTGCTTATATTTTTAACTTGCTCATTATCCATATCAACAGCCCCCTTAAATATGTATATGAAAGAAAGGCTTGTACCTTGCATATTGGTTGTTTTTTATCAATTTCATTAATCCAGCCAAATTATATGCGCAGCATGGGGTAGCCTGTCAACCTTGGATTGTAAAATGAAGTGCGATAAGGCGAAGAAGGTTCTGAGCCGTCGGAGGCAAAATTGCCATAAGCGATTCGGAATGTACTTGTTCAGCTTAAAGGCCATGAGGCCTTTCGCTAAGTGCTGTTACAGCACTTAGCGAGATCAACCC
>UQXE01000063.1 GCA_900544965.1 uncultured Eubacteriales bacterium
CCAGTTCCCTCTGCTCCCTCAGCTCCTCCGCCAATACACCGTTTGCCTCGCTCAGATGGTTTAACGCGATGTGTGAGCATACCGCAAACAGGCCTACGCCTTTTAGCAAAACAAACATGTGGAGAAGGGACATAGCTCGGAGAACGGAAGGCTATAAAGTCTTTGATGTCAACGCTCATGACCTGCGGTATACTTTTGCGACAACATTTTACGATGCCGGGGTAGACGTCAAGACGGCTCAACATCTACTGGGCCATAAAGACCTTATGACAACAATGAAGATATACATAAAAATGTCGGAAGAGAAAAGCGATCCTATATTGACAAGTTTATTAACCATCTTGAAGGTACTTAACCATGCGGGTGTCAGTTTTGGGTGTCAAATGTACAAATGGAGCTAAAAGAGCCAGCAAAAACCCCCTGAAACCCTAGAGTTTCAGGGGGTTATCCATGGTCGAGGCGACTGGATTCGAACCAGCGGCCTCTTGGTCCCGAACCAAGCGCGCTACCAAACTGCGCTACGCCTCGACAGTTGGAGCCAATGTGGGGACTCGGACCCCAGACCTGCGCATTACGAGTGCGCTGCTCTACCAACTGAGCTACATTGGCATGCCCGACGATCATAGATTATAGCATATAAATCGCGCCCTGTCACTATTATTTAATAAAATTCAGTCCATTTTATCATATATCTTTTTAAATATTGTCTTTATTCAAAGAACGCTCAAGCAATGTGCCTGTCTGAGGATATTGCTCCCTCCTTGTCAGCTCCACTAATCCAAGTCTCGTGTATCCGAGGACAAAGCATTTGGACCTATCCTTTGACACCCCATCGTTCAATGCATTAAGCACGCTATCCCGGTTTTTCTGAAGCGCCATATCAATAAAATCAATAATTATTATCCCGCCAATATGTCTGAGACGAACCTGTCTTGAAATCTCCTTTGCCGCTTCGATATTAATCATAGTTGCATTATCCTCAAAATCACCTTCAGCTGTACAACTGCCTGAGTTAACGTCTATAACCGTCATAGCCTCCACCTTATCTATAACAATATTAGCACCGCAGCTGAGTGGAACGGTTCTCATCAGCGTTTCCTCAATAAAACCATCTATAATTCTCCCTGAACAGGCCTCATCATATCTTAGGTTTGCTCTGGTCAATATGTTATTTGGAAGGTATCGTGTAAACTCGTCATAGAGTTCCCTGTCCAAAACTATAACGCTTTCTATATTAAACGACATGTTTTCGCGAATCAATCTGCAAACCAGGCCGCCCTCCCTGTATACAAGCGCCGGAGCTTTGGCCGTGTTTGCCCGTTCCAATATGTTATTCCAACATTCAACTAAACCGCATACTTCATCGCGTATCAGCTCTTCACCAACATATTCCGCGGATGTCCTTAATATTAAGCCGCAATTATACTCGTCCCTTATCTTGCATGCAATGGAGCGCAGACGTCTTTGCTCATCAACGTTTTCGATCCTTTTAGAAAGACCCGTTCCGGTATCATACGGCGTTATGACAGAGTATGAACCAGGCAGGCTTATCTTTGTTGTTACCTTGGGCCCCTTGCTCCCAAAGCCGTCCTTGCTGACCTGAACGAGCAATTCCTGCTCTTGGTGGACCAGATCCTCAATGCGGCCTTTTTTGTGCATATCCGTGCCATCATTCACTATATCCGACAAAAATAACACCGCGTTTTTCCCTCCCGTTCCAAGGTCTATAAACGCGGACTTCATTCCTGGCAGAACTACCTTTACACGTGAATTATAGATGCTTCCCACCATGCTTCCTATATTATCCCGCTCTGCATAAAGCTCGGTGGAATGACCGTCCTCCGTTAAGGCGGCCCTGATTATTCCGCATGCTCTATCCACAATCAGTTCTTTCATCAGTCCTCCAATTTGGGAAATAGCCTTCCATCCTGCGAATATATACACTGACGATGCACTGAGAAATGCGCGTTCCCTGTCCAATGCTCCTTTAACCTATTCAAGAGAAGATCCATATTCAAGCTTTCGCTTGCACTGAGCCTGCCCAACACCATCAATTCAGCATAACTGTCAGTTGCATCAATAAATTCTATTTTTTTTATCAGAGGTCTTAAATTTACCTCGCGCTCGCCTCCTTTACCGCGTTTCTTAACCATTATGCTGCCGCTCATCATATTTTCAATCGAGTTTTGCAACAGGGAATAATCACCTTTATCGTTTGCAACGGCCTTTACCTTGTACATAGCCGCTGCCATCAGCACTGACAGCGAAGGCAATGCGGCGGAATCCATACATGCCTCTTTTATTGCAAATCCGTTAGGCAGCATGTCGTTTAACCGCTCCAAAAAAGCAGACGGATCCACATGCTCCGTGAGCTTTATATCAAACCACTCCGCTTCGCTGGTAACACCCACGGAGAGGGCTGTCGCAAACGACATAAGGGGATGAGGGTTAAACCCATTTGAATACGCGATGGGAAGCCCTGCACGCCTCATTGCCCTATGAAACAGACGTTGCACATCAAGGTGGGAAACAAACCTTACCGAGTCATTCTTTTCAAATCTTGCAATAATCCGCATATCTTTCTCCAAAACATCCATTGCAGCCCTGCCTGCAGTCCCTCGTCACGGCCGCCTTCATCGCCCTTAAATATTCACCCTTTAGATAGTCCTCGGTCACCAGCATATCCACATGCGACCATGGCAGCGGCTCATCCAGGTCGCGCCGCCGGTTTGCGTACTCCGCCGGATCCAACCCGCATTCCGCAAACGCCTCCGCATAGAGTTCCCTTTTAAAGCATTCATCCCATGAATCAAACCGCGCGCCCTTATTATACGCCTTTACCAGCACCTCTGCCAAACGCCTGTCGCCCCTGGCAAACACAGCCTCAAGAGCGCTAGTATGCGGGGCATGATATGCGAATTCAACGCCGCGGATACCTTTTAGCGCAGCCTTTAGTTTGCTTTGCTTATTAATAATCGTTTCCGTACTATCCTGCGGTTCCCATTGGAACGGGGTAAACGGCTTTGGAACAAAGGAGGATACGCTCACAGTAATTCTAAGGCCTTTACCGCGCTTTTCCTTTGGCACTGAATAAAACTCTGCGGATACCTTGCGCGCAAGATCGGCTATTCCCATCAGGTCCTCGTCTGTTTCCGTAGGAAGGCCCAGCATAAAGTAGAGCTTGACGCCTGTCCATCCGGATTCAAAAGCGTCGCGCACGCTCCTCAAAAGATCGTCTTCGGTAACGCATTTATTTATTACATCCCTCATGCGCTGAGTACCAGCTTCCGGCGCAAAAGTAAGCCCAGATTTTCTAACCGATTGTATTCTTTCAAGATCGTCCTTTAAAAACGAATCAATTCTGAGCGATGGTAGCGATATTGATAAATGCTCGTCTTTAAACGTATCAATAATCTCAGGCACGAGACTATGGATATCAGAATAGTCGCCTGTGCTCAATGAAAACAGCGATATCTCGTCATAACCCGTACATGCTACCAGTTCTTTGGCCTGCTCCATAAGCTTGTCCTTGCTGCGCTCGCGAACAGGCCGGTATATAAACCCCGCCTGGCAAAACCTGCATCCCCGCGTGCAGCCGCGGAATACCTCGAGCGCAATACGGTCATGTACAATGCTCATATAAGGCACTATAGGCTTACCTATATATTCCGCCGAATCCAGGTTCTTAACCACTCGCCGGGTTACCTTGTCTGGAGCTGAGGGATCAAGCTTGTTTAACCTGGCGAACCTTCCGTTTGCATCGTACTCATCCTCATACATCATAGGTATGTAAACGCCGCGTACTTTTGAAAGTTCGCGTAAAATCCCCCGCCTGTCAAGCCCGCTGGCTCTGGCGCGCTTATAGGTCGATATAAACTCGCCTACCAATTCCTCTCCGTCGCCTATCATCACAGCGTCCATGAACGGCGCGACCGGCTCTGGGTTGCAGGTACAAGGTCCGCCGCATACGATTAGAGGGTCGCGCTCCCCCCTATCCCTGGAATAAAACGGAACGCCCGACAGATCCAGCATTGTCAATATGTTGCTGTAACACATCTCGTATAACAGAGAAAACCCAATTATATCAAATTCATTCAGGGGGCGCATACTTTCCAATGAAAAAAGCGGAATGGCCCGCTCCCTCATTGCCGCCTCCATATCTACCCATGGCGCAAAGGCGCGTTCGCAAACCGTATCTTCCCGTGAGTTTAAAATATTGTAGATTATTCTCGACCCTAAATGCGACATGCCAATCTCATATACATCCGGAAAGCAAAGGGCAAACTTAACGTTCGCGTCCCTTTTTAACGTCATATTCAACTCGCCGCCCGTATAGCGCGACGGTTTTTCCACACTGCCTAACAGCAGCTCTAGTGCATCCTTATTCAAAAACTTGGCCTCCATTAACGGCCTGAATAGGGCCGTATTGACATGCGTACAGTGTAACAGCAATCGGCGTTAAGGTCAATCAATTAAAGATTTTAAAGTTGTATCCGATCCCTTTTTAGCGATTCCGGCCAGCAGCGCCCCCTCGTCAAGATAACCCGTGACGCTCATCCTGTCATCAATAACAACGATCAGATTGTAATATCCTGACGAAAGCAGCCTAAGCGCCGTACCCGCGGCGGCATCCCCTCCCAGGGCCAGCTGGCGAACCTGCAGCGCTTGCCCCTGTCTGAGCACATCGGATCTTCGTATCATAGCCCTCATCTGTGCGCCCTCAGCGCATTTTATCTCCTTTAACGCGGCAATCAGCAAAAATAATCCCATTACGAGAACCGTAATATTTATGAGTCCCTTTATAAGCCCGTAAATACCCAGGGCAAGAATCGCGGCCCCAATTACAACGCCAATATATGCGGTTATCATGGTGGCGGTTCTCTTGCTTGAGATCAACGATATGGCAGCGCGCAGCATTCTGCCGCCGTCAAGCGGAAGCGCGGGGAGGAGATTTATAATTGCTATTGATAAATTTACAGATGAAAAGATGGACAGCGCCTCGTCGATAGCTGGGAAGAGCTGCCGTGCCGCAACGGCAGCTGTACCGATTATAAAGCTGCATACAGGACCCGCCGATGCTATAGCTAACTCGGCATGAACCGACAAAAAGGAGTTTTCCTTGAGCCTTGCGACAAAGCCAAATGGCTGTATCTCAATTTTTATCACCCCAACGCCGAAGCTTCTAGCCATGTATGCGTGGCAGAGTTCATGCGCTGAAAGCGCAATAAACGCCATCAGCAGGATATCCAGCATCTCGAATATTCCGGCAAGCGGTATTATCAGTAACACGGGCAAACTGCATTCCACAGAGATATGCCTGATCGAACAGATCCTCATCCGTTCCCCTGCATATCTATATACTTGCTTACGTCCTGCGGCTTACCGCCCTTTGTTATGGCCATGCTTAATACGCCGTCAGCGCCCAACTTTCCAAGGTTGTCAAGGCGCCTGAGCGGCTGGCCCTCTTCAGCAATGATTTCATCAAGGCCATAGTATACCGTTATTATATCGTTATCATGGGATACCATTACATATTTGCCAAGCGACGCATCCTGACCAACCGACTTTACCCTTCCGTCTTTAACGCATATTACAGCGGCCGAGCTTTGCGAAAAGAATCTCGCAAGGTTGCCGTCTTCAAGCAGTTCGCTCCTTGAAAACTCTACAGGGGCTGCCATGTCGCCCTTCTGCGCGAACACTGACAACAGACCCGGAAGCTCTACAAACTTCAGCTTGCCCGCCGGCTCCTCCATCTCGCTCTTGCCATCGTCAATTATTTCCTTTATACTTTCAAGCGCGCTGTTTGTGAGCGGAGTATCAACCCATTTTATCAATAATACCAAGGCGCATGCCGCAGCGCATATCCCAAGCTTAAGAAGCATGGAAGAAGCGCCGGAAGAGGTGAAAGAACCGCTGCGTTTCCTGCCCCTGCCGCCCTTTTGCATACTCCCCCGGTTAAACCGGCGGCGTCCCTGCCGCGTTTCAGTAGTAACAAAACCGGAAAGCTCAATCTTTTCAGGTTTATTCATATAAGCACCCCCACTTTATCTGATTATTAATATGTTGGCGGGCACTGGAATATTGCAGTGCGGCTTAAACAACTTTTAATATAAATAGTTCGGAATATTGGATGCCCGTGATCTATCGTTCGCGGTAAAATAAGATACCGTTCCATATAATTTGCCCTTGTGAGTTCCCGTGCGGCAATACCCCGACAAAGGGGACTTTTTGTAAAAAGTCCCCTTTGGAATCCCGAAAAACAATGCTTTTAATCATGTATCGCTTCGCTGAGCTTTGATGGATTGTAAAATTGGGGGGATACTCCTAAGTTTATATTATTCCCTGTGCATTTTTTGGAGTTCTTAGAACCTTTTATCGCCATAGGCGATTCGCTAAGCGCTTAACAGCGCTTAGCGAGACTAACCCGCAAAATCCAGCCTTCGGTTGCGAGCAACTGTCAGGCTGGCTTTTACTCCCAAGGTATCAAAAGATCGGCGTACACGCCGCCGGCTTTTGATGGATTATAC
>UQXE01000064.1 GCA_900544965.1 uncultured Eubacteriales bacterium
TTTTGCGGGTTCACCTCGCTAAGTGCCGTACGGCACTTAGCGAAAGGCCTATGGCCTTTTTTGCGGGTTAAGCTCGCGATGCGCTGATCAAGCGCATCGCGAATCGCCTCATGGCCTTAAAATGGCAGCGGGCATTTTACATTAAAATTCTTTAAAAAGCAAAAAGGCGTTGACAAGTATGTAGAATCATGGTTTAATTACGTCGCGCGATGTTTAGCAATCATAAACATTTAGTATAGGCGCTCTGCGCCAGACAGGATTGCTATACACGGGGTTAAGTATAGCTTCGCCTGCGGGCGCGGTCAGGAGGAATCGTTAAACATGAGCATTGGCGGCAAGATCAAGCGCCTGAGGTTAAAGCTCAACCTTACCCAGGAGGAGCTGGCGAACCGGACGGAGCTGTCCAAGGGATTTATATCCCAGCTTGAGCGCGACCTTACCTCGCCGTCAATAGCTACGCTTATGGACATACTGGAGGCGCTGGGAACGAATCTTTCAGAGTTTTTTTATGAAAAACCCGAGGAGAAGCTGGCGTTTACCCCTGACGATATGTTTGTTAAAAATGACGACGAATGCGGATACAGCATCTGCTGGCTGGTGCCTAACGCTCAGAAGAACGCGCTTGAGCCGATTCTTGTCACGCTCAGGCCAGGCGGAGAGAGCTATACGGACGACCCGCATGAGGGCGAGGAATTTGGATATGTGCTCCAGGGCAGCGTAACGCTGTGCCTGGGCGACAGAAAATTAAAGGTAAGGCGGGGATCCAGCTTCTGCTTTAAGCCTACGGCTCCCCACCAGATAAAAAACACCGGAAACACTGCCGCAAAGGTGCTGTGGGTGGCTACGCCGCCCAGCTTCTAGGGATGGGGGGATTTCAATGGAAAACACGCGCCTGATCGAGCTTAAAAACATAACAAAGCTGTACGACGGCGAGCCGGCGCTCAACGACGTATCCCTGTATATCCGCGACGGCGAGTTTTTAACGCTGCTGGGGCCTTCCGGATGCGGCAAGACCACGATGCTTAGAATAATCGCCGGCTTCACCATGCCTACGGAGGGGAAGCTCCTGATGTACGGAAAGGACATGGTGGGCATCCCTCCCCATAGGCGTAAGGTAAACACCGTGTTTCAAAAATACGCGCTGTTTCCGCATTTAAACGTGTTTGATAATATAGCGTTCGGGCTAAAGATAAAAAAGCTTGCCAAAAAGGATATAGAGCTAAAGGTAAACGCAATGCTTGATCTTGTTAACCTTTCAGGCTATGGAAAAAGGTATATAGAGCAGCTTTCGGGCGGCCAGCAGCAGCGCGTGGCCATTGCGCGCGCCCTGGTAAACGAGCCGGAGGTGCTGCTGCTGGACGAACCCCTCGGCGCGCTGGATCTAAAGCTCAGAAAAGAGATGCAGGTCGAGCTTAAGCGCATGCAGCAGCAGCTGAAGATAACATTTGTATACGTCACCCATGACCAGGAGGAGGCGCTTACCATGAGCGACACCATAGCAGTCATGAACCGCGGCGTTATACAGCAGATCGGCCGTCCGGCTGATATATACAACGAGCCCAAAAACCGCTTTGTTGCGGATTTCATAGGTGAAAGCAATATTTTGAGCGCCGTCATGGAGGACGACTACAGGGTCAGCTTTGAAGGGCACGAGTTTGCCTGCGTTGACGCGGGCTTTGGCAGGAAAGCGGATGTGGACGTGGTGGTCAGGCCTGAGGATATCGATATAGTGGATAAGGACAGTTCCAAGCTTACCGGCATAATCAAAAGCGTCCTGTTCATGGGCGTGCATTATGAATTCAGGGTACAGTGCGGGGACCTTGAGTGGCTGATACATTCCACGGATTTTGTGCCTCAGGGTACCGAGGTTGGGATAGAGGTGCCTCCGGACGCCATCCACGTTATGCATCCGGGGCCTGAGAAAGAGGAGTCAGGCGATTCCACTGGGGAATGACGCGGTTTTAAAATATTCGCAATTACGTACCGGCGGCCGCCGGACAGAGGGGGAGGGCAGGATATTATGAAGCTGAAACGCTCGGTGTTCTCATATCCATACATCGTTTGGATGATAATCTTTATAGCGGCGCCGATGATGCTTATAGGATATTACGCCCTAACCGACAAGACGGGGGCGTTTACCCTGGCAAACCTTATAAGCGGCCTGAGAAGCCAGAATATGGCCGTATTATGGCGCTCGGTGGTGATGGCGCTTGAAACCACGCTGGTCTGCCTGGTGCTGGGCTATCCGGTGGCTTACATACTCTCCAATATGAAACGGTCAAGGGCCGCTATAGTATCGATGTTTTTTATCCTGCCCATGTGGATGAACTTTCTGCTGAGGACCTATGCGTGGCAGGTGCTTTTGGACACGAACGGTGCCATCAACGCCCTGCTTGCCTCGATTGGGCTTGCGCCCCAGCAGCTGCTGTTTACGGAAACGGCGATACTTTTGGGCAATATATATAACTTTTTGCCGTTCATGATACTGCCGATATATACCGTGCTTATAAAGTTGGACAAATCCCACCTTGAAGCGGCCAGCGACCTTGGCGCCAACGGGATTACAACGTTTGCGCGCGTTATACTGCCCCTGTCCATGCCAGGGGTAATTTCGGGAATAACGATGGTGTTCATCCCCGCTATAACCACATTCGCAATATCAAGGCTGCTTGGGGGCGGAATGTATATGCTCTACGGCGATCTTATAGAAAACCAGTTCCTGCTGGTCAACGAATGGGGAATAGGCTCGGCGCTGTCGTTTATCCTGCTGATACTCGTAATAATATCCATGCTGATCATGCGCAACGCGGAGCGCAGGACAGGCGAGGAGGGAGGCAAGCTCTGGTGAAGAAACTGAGAACGTTTTTCAAGGGGACGTACCTAGGAATTATGCTCATCTTCCTCTATGCGCCGATTGCCGTGCTGATGGTCTATTCGTTTAACGACTCAAAGACCATGGGCAACTGGTCGGGCTTTTCCCTCAAGTGGTACGAGCAGCTTATAAACGACTCCACCATCATGGACGCGCTGGGGGTAACGCTGAGCGTAGCGGTGATCTCGGCTGTGGCCGCCACCATAATAGGCACGTTTGCAGCCATAGGCATGCACTCCATGAAAAAAGGCCGCCGCCTGCTGATTGAAAACGTGTCCCAGCTTCCCATGATAAATCCCGATCTCGTTACGGGCATAAGTCTCATGATGCTGTTCTCGTTTATCGGGATAAGCCAGCATAACAGCTATCTCAGGCTGTGCATAGCGCATATTACGTTCAATATCCCGTATGTGATATTCTCGGTCATGCCAAAGCTCAGGCAGAGTTCCGACATGCTCTACGAGGCCGCGCTGGATCTTGGCTGTACGCCGTTTTCAGCGCTTCGCAAGGTGGTAATTCCGGACATAATGCCGGGGATTGTATCAGGGTTCATACTTGCCTTTACGCTGAGCCTTGACGACTTCGTAATAAGCTACTTTGCCCAGCAGGGCCAGCAGAACCTGTCCATATACATCTATTCCATGGCCAGAAAGGGCATCAGTCCCAAGATAAACGCGCTGTCCACGCTGATGTTTATGGCGGTGCTCACGCTTTTACTGATCGTCAACTTCAAATCCGTCAGGGAGGAGCGAAAGGCCGCCAAGGAGGCCGCCAAGCTTAAGGGCTGAGAACACCCCCTTAGGGGTTAATATATATCTAGTATACATAAACGGAGGATTTTAGAGGGATGAAAAAGGGTTTTTCACTATTAATGGCAATGACGATGGTATTTGTTCTTGCCATAACCGTCGTTGTGCCCGGGTGCAGCTCAAACGATGTGGTCACGCTTAATGTCCTTAACTGGGGCGACTATATCGATGAGGAGCTCATAGAGCGCTTTGAGGAGGAGACGGGCATAGACATCAACTATACGTTCATGGCGAACAACGAGGAGATGATCGTGCAGCTCGAATCGCCCGACTGCATATACGACCTGTGCTTTCCATCGGACTACATCATTGAGAAGCTCATAGCGAACAACATGCTCCACGAGCTCAACATGGATAACATACCAAACATAAAGAACATTGACGAGCGGTTCATGGACCTGTCCTTTGATCCGGACAATAAATACTCGGTTCCGTATATGTGGGGCACGGTGGGCATTCTTTACAACACGAAAATGGTGGACGATCCGGTGGACAGCTGGGACATACTCTGGGATGAAAAGTATTCCCAACAGATCCTGATGTATGACAGCATGCGCGATTCGATAGGCGTAGCCCTGTTAAAGCTGGGATACGACATAAACACGCGCGACGAGGCGCATATCGAGGCCGCTAAAAACGCCCTGATGGAGCAGAAGTCGCTGGTTAGGGCCTACCTTGGCGACATCATAAAGGAAACCATGATCAATAACGGCGGCGCGCTCGCCGTGGTATACTCGGGCGACGCGATGGCGTGCATGCTTGAAAACGAGGATCTTGCCTACGCAGTGCCCAAGGAGGGAAGCAACCTCTGGTTTGACAACATTATAATCCCCAAAACGTCGAAGCATGCCAAAGAGGCCGAGGAGTTCATCAACTTCCTGTGCCAGGCGGACGTAGCAAAGCAGAATACGGAATACATAGGCTACAGCACTCCGGTTAAGGCCGCGCTGGAGCTCATGGACGCCGAGTGGACCGAGGATGAAACATACAATCCGCCTCAGGACGTAATCGACCGCTGCGACGTATTCCACGATCTTGGCGATTTTGTAACGGTTTATAACGACGCCTGGATTCAGGTAAACTCCTATAACCCCAAAAAATAGGAAGGGGTAAAAAAACAAAGGGCGTGCTGTTAAAATGAAACAACAGCCGCCCTTTTTGATATAATGGCAATGGGACTCTGTTTAGAAGGGCCAAACCAAAGAGCGTTGGCTCTTGACAGCAGGAGGCGTATATATGCATGGGAGGGAAGAACAGTGGGGGATACGGCTCTATTGGTTGTAGACGTTCAGAGCGCGCTGATAGAATCGGGACCGTTTCGCGCAATGGAGACGATTGGAAACATCCGTGACCTTATTGAGAGCGCGAGAGGCAGCGGAACTGAAATCATATATATAAGGCATGATTCGGGTAAGACGGGCTTCACGGCGGGTTTTAAGGGCTATGAGATCCATGAGGCGCTTGCGCCCAAGGCCGGAGAGCACATATTTGATAAACGCTTCAACAGCGCGTTTCTGGGCACGGACCTGCACGGACATCTGCAGGATAAGGGTATAAAAAACATTATCCTTACCGGCCTGCGGACCGAATACTGTGTTGACGCCACATGCAAGGCCGCGTTTGAGAGGGGCTACCTGGTATACGTGCCAAAAGGTGCGCACACGACCTTTGACAACGGCCCGTTTTCGGCGGCCCAGCTGATAGCGTTTTATGAAGATCGGATTTGGAACAACCGGTTTGCAAAGGTTCTTTCTCGCGACGGGTTGAAAACGATATTATATCCGCAAGACTTCGTATAGACCCTAACGCAAGGTTTCGGGCGCTCCAAGCGCTATTTGGCCAGGCGCGGTTTCCCTTTAATTGCGAGTTTAACCCGCAAAATCGCCATAGGCGATTCGCTAAGTGCCGTACGGCACTTAGCGAGGTGAACCCGCAAAACACGGCCTTCGGCCGCAAGCGGCTATCAGGCC
>UQXE01000065.1 GCA_900544965.1 uncultured Eubacteriales bacterium
GCTAAGTGCTGAACAAGCACTTAGCGACGCCGAAGGCGAGTAGGCGGCATGTACGGTGATTTTTGATACCTTGGTAGCGAAAACCAGTCTGACAGTTGCTTGCAACCGAAGACTGGTTTTCGCGAGTGAAACTCGCATCGCGCTGAACAAGCGCGTTGCGAAAGGCCCCATGGCCTTTTGGGGCGGGTTTTACAGCAAGGAGGCCGAAGAGCGGGAGCAAGTACCCGTAACCTTAAAAAAGCGGCATGGCAACTTTTTTGACACGCTGCCGGCGCGCCTTTGTAAGCGCGCCGTATTGATTATGGCGCCTAAACGGTCTATAATCTGAATAAGCTCATTTTAAAATCTAAGGAGGAACAAACCCAATGATGGACAGCAGAATAGAAAAACTCGCCAACATACTAGTTACCTTCTCTACCGAGGTCAAGCCCGGCGAAAACGTTCTTATAAGCTCGGGAAACGGAAACGATATGCTGGTCAAGGCACTCGTTCGGGAGGTGTACAAGGCGGGCGGGCGGCCGTTCGTATGGCTGCAAAATGCCGCGATTGAGCGGGAGCTTGGCATGGGGTATACCGAAGACCAGCTAAGGATACGGGCTGAGGCGGACGCGCTGCTGATGGGCAAAATGCAGGTGTTTATAGGGTTCTCGGGCGTTATAAACAACTCGGAAACCTCCGACGTTCCGGCCGACAGGCTGTCGCTGTACGCCCAGTACTACGGCGAACAGGTTCATGGGAAGATACGCGTGCCTAAAACCCGCTGGGTTGTTCTCCGCTACCCCACCCCTGCCATGGCGCAGATGGCGGACATGAGCACAGAAGCGTTTGAGAATTTCTATTTTGACGTATGCAATATGGACTACTCAAAGATGGACAGAGCCATGACCCCGCTCAAGGAGCTTATGGAGCGCACGGACATGGTGCGAATAGTGGGCCGCGGCACCGATATATCCTTCTCAATAAAGGGGCTTCCAGCCATAAAATGCGCCGGCAAGGTAAACATACCTGACGGCGAGATATTTACAGCGCCGGTAAAGGGCAGCATAAACGGCGTGATAACCTACAACACGCCCTCGGTGCACGACGGCTTCACGTTTGAAAACATCTGCCTTACCTTTAAAGACGGCAGGATTGTAAACGCAACGGCTAACGACACCGAGCGCGTGAACCATGTATTTGACATGGACGAGGGCGCGCGGTCCGTGGGCGAGTTCGCAATCGGCGTAAACCCGTACATAATAAACCCCATGAAGAACACCCTGTTCGATGAAAAGATAATGGGCAGCTTCCACTTTACCCCGGGCGCATGCTATGACGAATGCGACAATGGGAACAAGTCCGCGCTCCACTGGGATCTGGTATGCATTCAAACCCCCGAATACGGCGGCGGGGAAATGTACTTCGACGGCGTTTTGGTGCGCAGGGACGGACGGTTCGTGCTTCCTGAGCTTGAGTGCCTGAATCCCGAAAACCTGAAATAGCGCCTCCATCAGATGGCGCGGCGTGTCAAAAAAGCGGCTGTTCCAACTTTATTAAGGTTACGGGTTTTGTCTCTGGCCCTTCGGGCTTTTATGCGGCAAAACCCGCAATATAAGGCTATAAGGCGTTTCGCTTAGTGCTTGTTCAGCGTATAGCGGGATTAACCCGCAAAATAAGGCCTTCGGCTCAAACAGCTATCAGGCCATGTTTTGCCCTAAAGCTATCAAAAATCACCGTACATGCCGCCTATTCGCCTTTGGCGCCGCAATCGCTTGCTCACGCATTGCGGCGCTGAAGGCCGTATTTTGTAGGTTTAGCCCGTTTGGCGCCGTCTTGCTATTCATGTGGCTTAATCCCTTTAAAGAACTCAGAAAAATCAACGTTGTAAACCTGTTTAAGGTCTACTGGGCCGGCTACCTTTATGTTGCGCCCTCCAAGTTCGATTTTTGAATAAGCTCCCCTGTCAAGATTCCTTCCTAATAGGTTTATTTTAGTCGCAACTGCTTCTTGTTATAGACCGGAGCTGGTACGAAGCCGCTTTAGATTTGAGGGTAAACTCATATTTTGAATAATCCTATTTCTCATAAAAAGACCTCAAAAGATTTAACCTTATTTTTATTCTTTGTTCATTATATAACTATAAAAAATAGTATTTGATTTTGTTTTGCTTAAAATCATCAAATCTTGAAAACCGTTGTAAATACTGACTTTTTCGCTTGTCAACGAATTTGAAATTGCAACAAAGCCTAATGTTTTGGTGCCCAAATGGTGCCCGAATTTCCTATGGCGATATAAAGCGATACAGGCAGATATAAGGGGATACCATAATATGCGAGGGCGAAAGCACTCGTTGATTTCGCCCTCTTGTCTGCCACATAAGCAGGGGCAGACGCACTTGTCAACGGCGAGCGAAGCCCGTTCATCTTGACCGTTGACGAGGGCGGCTGGCTCTGCTGTTCCGTATAGAGTGGGATTAATATGGAAAATCCATATATAAAGTGATATAATGTGTATGTTGAGAAAATTGACAAATCAAAAGTTGTGTAAAGGAGAAAATCATGGAGTTTAGAAAAGTATTCGATACAATTCCAGAACAGTTTGATAAGTACAGACCCCGATATAATGAGGAGTTGTTTGCAGATTTGATTTCCTATGCAGAGATTAAACCAGGCAAGACAGTGTTGGAACTTGGCCCAGGAACGGGACAGGCTACAGAACCAATTTTAAATACTGGATGTTCTTATAATGCTATTGAACTTGGTGAGCATTTGGCTGATATGATGAGAAGCAAGTATGGAAATCGTGCAAACTTTAATATTGTTAACGCTGACTTTATCACTCATAATTTTGGAAATCAGAGATTTGATATGATTTATTCCGCAGCAACCATACAATGGATTCCAGAGGATATCGCCTTTCGAAAAACATTTGATTTATTAAAGCCAGGCGGAGTACTTGCAATGCTTTTAACAAAAGCGGACTATAAAACATCGAATGAAAAGCTTTACAATAAGATACAGCAAGTTTATTCTGCTTATTTTAAGCCCGATATAGAATACAAACAGGGTTCGTTTATTTATTCAAATGCAGTAAATTATGGGTATGTAGATTTCGAAAAACGTGAATATTATGGTAAGCGAGAGCTTGCAACAGAGGAATATGTTGCCCTTTGCGGAACACATTGTGACCATATTGTACTTTCTGAACCATATAAGAGTAATTTTTATGACGGTATTAGATGTGCAGTAAATGAAACCGGAGGAAAGGTTATATTTCTTGACACATATGTGATGTACTTAGCGAAAAAGCCTCTTTGATGATATTTAGAAGCAGAAAGAACAAATTCATATTTGCTTAAGGGTTTGGGATACTCCCAACAAGCAATAATCTCTCTGCCTGTTGCAGACGGGAAAGAGTGATTTTTACGGAAAGGGTACCCCTTTCCTATGCTTGCTACGGAACTTTTCACAAAGGAACGGAAAGGAATGAATAAACAAAACTGATAGCATTTTTCTTAGAAATGTTACGCAGTTAAAGGTCGTTTTGAGTGGAAAAGGTTTAAAGACCTTGCCTTATCAGTTTTGGTGCCTGTAAAGCTTTTGTTTACAAGGCATATTAAACCTCTAATGCGTAACATAATGGTGCAAAACAAGGTAGTCCTAAATTGCCTTTATAGGCATGATGACACTATCCAGTGCTTATGTGTACCGTCTTATTCGTGGTGCTAAAATGGTGCCCGGTCTTACAAAACCACCTTGTACGGAGATACGGCAAGATAAACGGAGATATGCGTAAAACCTTGATTTTAAGCCATTTTCTCATGGTATAATAAACATTTATGAGGGCTTGTAAGAAGATTTTCGTCTATTAAATCAATAAAAAATAGTGTCGGTTTGAGTTTATACTGTTGGCTTTCTGTAAAGACAACGAGACTGAAAAAGCTGATGAATAAGGCGTTTGGCAACTTTTTTCAGCTTGTGTTGCGAAAGGTTTGCAGGTCATGATTCGACAGAAATCCCGCCCTATTCCCGCCCTGATTTCATAAAGACTTGAGGCACAATATAAGAATAGATGGAATCACTTGACAGATTTAACGTTAGAATTTAGAGTGAAAGAAACAAGAATATTCTCATTAGACGGAAAAGGCGCGGAACGACAAATGTTAATCTGCGTTGCTTGCCGCAACGGGCTTTCCTCCGTATAATGGCGGTGAAAGGAGGTCATCCCTGATGCTAAATGAAAACATCAAAACAATCAGAAAATCCAACGGGCTTTCGCAAGAGGAACTTGCAATCAAGTTGAACGTGGTGAGACAAACGATATCTAAATGGGAACAAGGTTTGTCGGTTCCAGATGCCGATATGTTGATTTCCCTATCAGAGGTATTTGAAACACCTGTAAGCGCGCTGCTTGGAGAAACCGTTGTCGAGACGAAGGCTGACGACTTAAGAGCAATTTCTGAGAAACTTGAGGTCATAAACCTGCAACTCGCGCATAGGAAAACAACGAGACAAAAAGCAATTCATGGGCTTTTCATCTCATTGTGTGCGGTTATAGTGGCTATATTTGCAGTCCTTATAGTATTAAATAGTCCTTACTCGGGTTGGGATTATAGCCACCCCGAAACCGCAGTTTCTGGAGTAGTGTTTCACGCATTTGAGTGGCTTTTTGTTAGAATAGCACCGCTTGCCTTGATTGGAGCAATCGTTGGGGTTTGCTTTACACGGAAGAAAGTGTGAAATTGCCCAATTTTTCGGAGAAAAGTTCAGATTAAAAATTTCTCGTTTTGCCGGGCAGATTTACTACACTTATTGGCAAAGGGCTTGTTGGATAATTATGAAAACTCGATAGTCGCAAGCAGGGCAAGTGCATATGCACTTGCCCTGCTTGTTGGGGGCCGCCTACAATCCCCCGGCAAGGGCCGCTTGCGCTGCCTTGCCAAACGCTCCATAGGCGGAGCGGCTACGCGCCTTTTCGGGCGCTGAATACGAGAGACTTGACCGACTGGAAAGAAATATGCTCACAGCGTCCGGCAGGATGCGCAGTAGCCCCGTCAGGGGCGATAAAAAAGGCGCACTTTGGGCTGTTCCTTATGGGTATATCGTCCCTGCTTTGCGGACTGCTTCCCGCGTCGATGGTCTGGTTTTGGGTGTTTGCAGCGTTATGCGCCGTTATGGGCGGCTCGGGCAATGTATACAACATTCCGCTTATGGCCTATATGCAGCAGACTATACCGCCAGAAAAACAGGGCCGCGCTTTTTCACTTATGGGGAGCCTAATGTCCCTGGCCATGCCCCTGGGGCTGATGGTGGCAGGGCCCGCGGCCGAGTATGGAGGGGTTGAGCTGTGGTTTTTCCTGTCCGGCGCCGCAATCATACTGATTACGGCCGTAAGCATGCTGATTACCGCAAGGGCCGGGCGCTGACCTGGCCGTACACGCCGGCTGTGCCTCCGGCGGCTTAGAACCTTTTTTGCAAAAAAG
>UQXE01000066.1 GCA_900544965.1 uncultured Eubacteriales bacterium
CGTTGCGACGCCGAAGGCGAATAGGCGGCATGTACGCCGGTCTTTTGATACCTTGGGAGCAAAACATGGCCTGATAGCTGCTTGCAGCCGAAGGCTATGTTTTGCGGGTTGAGCTCACTAAGTGCCGTACGGCACTTAGTGAAAGGCCTTATGGCCTTTTATTCCCAGTCTATCGCGTCTATACTGGCGAGATACTCCTCGGCAAAGTCCATATAATCCTCGGTAATGCGCATGGCGTACATTTTATATTGAGGAAAGCTGGCCTGAATGCCCTTTGAAAGCATTTCGTAGGCCTCGTCCTCGTCATAAATACCGCCTTCATAAACCCCTGCCTCGGACATATAGCCATTGTCGATCTGCAGCAGGGAAGCCACGACCTTATGCAGGTCGTCCTCAGGTATAAACGCAAAGTCTCCTTCGGCGCGGAATTTTTCTGTGATGTACTCAAGCGCGTCGGCAGTGTTGATCTCCATAGTGTCCCTCCATAAAGCAAATTATTTTATTCAGTTTGATTCTAACCCGGCTTAAACGGCGCTATTCACCGAACCAACAGGGCCCTGACGGCGTACAGCAACGCAAGGTGCGCGGGATAGAAGATATAGACCGCAAGCCCCGTCCTCCTGCCGCGCCGCCCGCTGTGGGCCAGCATCAGCGCCGAGGAAGCCAGGGTGCATAGCGTCATGGGCAGATAATATGACAGCGCCATTGAGGGCGCGGTCAGCATTTGAGGTGCGAACTTAACCGCGGCAAGCGCCGCGAACATGGCCAGCGCCATCCGCCTGTCAGGCCCGCAGGCGCAGAACATGAACACGAGCGTAACGCCCCACGCGCCGTAATCCACATCGCATACGTCGCCCGCCGCTATCGCAAGCCCGCAAAACGTTACCGCCGCCCATTTCCACGGGCAGTTGTCATTTACATACGCGCACATTACGCCAAGCAGCAGAGTGAAGAATATGTTCAGCCCCACGCCGTGAGAAACGGGCGACAAAAACATGTAAAACGGCGCCTGGGAGATGACGGCGAACGCCGCCATGCGCAGCATATACCTCCTGACGTCGGATGTATGCGCATAACCGCTTGCCAGCTGATACGCAAACAGGGGAAAGGCTATCCGGCCCACGCACCGCATTGCCGTGTACCAGCCGCCAAGCGCGGCCGGGGCTACGAGCGCGGAATGGTCGACAAGCATTACGGCGCAGGCGATTATCTTAAGCCAGAAAGAACTGAGACCGCCGCCTTTGATTTGTGCGCCGGCGTTTAGGGCAGGGACTCTATCCATCGTTTTCCCCCAAGAAAGCGTATTTTAATTATGTTTGGATAATTATAGCACATGCGGCAAACGGTGAACATATCATTTATAGCCCTTATTATAAAATACGGGAACGGAAATGCCCAGGCAAAGCCCGCGCCGGCGCCCGTATGGGCATATATTGTTTAAATACACGCGCCATAAAAGGAAAACAAGCTTAAAAACCCCGTATATTTAGTAAAATCATCGTTGACACGGTTAACCCCATGTGATAAATTAGATGAGGTGCCCCCATAGGGGGTTATTTTAATTCGCTATCTATGCGGCTAGCCGCTTATACCGATTGGGAGGGAATTATTATGCGAGTAAAGATAACGCTGGCCTGCACCGAGTGCAAGCAGAGAAATTACAATACGTTTAAAAACAAGAAGAACGACCCCGACAGGCTGGAGTTCAACAAGTATTGCCGTTTCTGCCGCAAGCACACGGCTCACAGGGAATCCAAATAAGAAAGGTGACGTCAGATGGAAAAGGACAAAGCCAAAAATCAGAAGGAAAAGAAGCCGAACCGTTTTATTGGTTTCTTCAAGCGCATAGGCCGCTATTTTAAGGAAGTGTTCGGCGAAACCAAGAAGCTGGCCTGGCCCACAAGGAAAGAGCTGGTTTCCTATACGCTTACGGTTCTTGCGTTCGTGGCGGTGTTTGCGGTCATAATAGGCCTGTTGGACTTCGGATTCAATTTCGGAATGACGCAGCTTTCCGGATTGTCCGCGCTGGCCTCTTGACGCGCCGCGAAAAAGGAGAAGTTTATGGAGCATAGGCCTGATGACGACAGTGTCGCAAGGTGGTACGTGGTACATACCTACTCCGGCTATGAGAACAAGGTGAAGCACAACCTCGAAAAGACTATAGAGAACAGGGGCCTTCAGGACAGGATAGTTGAGATAAGCATACCCACCGAAGAGGTGGCCGAGTTCAAGGACGGTAAGCGCAGGACTGTACAGCAGAAGCTGTTTCCGGGCTATGTCATGGTCAAGATGATCATGGACGATGAAATGTGGTATATCGTGCGAAATACCCGCGGCGTAACCGGTTTTGTTGGCCAGCCTCCCAAGAACATATCCCTGGGGGGAGCCGCGGACAAGGATGCGTCGTACGACCACCGCCGCCCCGTTCCCCTTACCGACGAGGAGGTTACGTCCATCGGCATCGAGCGCCTGCCCATCAAGCTGGATCTTGAGATAGGCGAGAACGTGCGCGTGGTATCGGGGCCGCTCGAAAACTTCGTTGGCAGCGTGGTGTCTTTTGACACCGATCAGCAAAAGGTCAAGCTGGTGGTTGAGATGTTTGGCAGGAAAACGCCGGTTGAGCTTGATTTTATCGAGGTTCAGAAACTACGCGACTAGCGCCGGCACAGAGCTTGATTTTGATGGTATTCGTGTCCGTGCCGCGCCTCTTCGGCGGTTTTTCGGCGCGTATATGCCGGTTAAAATGCGAATGATTCCCTTTTTACGGGCTTAACGGCCCGCTTTACACCGCGGTCGGCGCATATGTTAATTGTGCGCTTTTGCGGAGACTAATTTGATATGTCATCCGTTTTGCGGATTTCATAGTGGGAGGAAGGGGGAAAATCCCATAATTCCGCTCGCACCACATTATAATAGGAGGAAGTTTTCAAATGGCGAAGAAGATCACAGGCTTTGTCAAGCTCCAGATCCCTGCCGGAAAGGCGACGCCCGCGCCGCCGGTCGGCCCCGCGCTGGGACAGCACGGCGTAAACATAATGGGCTTTTGCAAGGAGTTCAACGAGCGCACCGCTAAACAGGCGGGTCTAATCATACCTGTAGTAATAACGGTTTATCAGGACCGTTCGTTCTCCTTTATCACCAAAACGCCGCCGGCGCCGGTTCTTATCAAGAAGGCGTGCGGCATTGAGCACGCGTCCGGCCGTCCCAACAAGGAGAAGGTCGCGTCGATAACAAAGGCGCAGGTTAAAGAGATCGCGGAGCTGAAGATGCCCGACCTCAACGCGGCGAGCATTGAATCGGCGATGCGCATGATAGCCGGCACGGCCCGCAGCATGGGCATAACGGTTGTTGACTGATAGAGACATCGTGGGAGACCTGAGGTCGCTACCACCACGTAGGAGGAATAGAAATGAAGCATGGCAAGAAGTATATTGACAGCCTGAAAACAATCGATAAGCTTAAGCTGTACGATCCCGAAGAGGGGCTTGCGGCGGTAATCGGCACGTCCAAGGCTAAATTTGATGAAACCATTGAAGCGCACATACGCCTGGGCGTTGACCCGAGACACGCCGACCAGCAGGTGCGCGGCGCGGTAGTACTGCCAAACGGCACGGGCAAAACCGTTCGCGTGCTCGTATTCGCAAAGGGCGACAAGGCGCGCGAGGCCCAGGAAGCCGGAGCGGACTTTGTAGGCGACGACGATCTTGTAAAGAAGATTCAGACCGAGAACTGGTTTGGATTCGACGTATGCGTGGCCACGCCGGACATGATGGGAACCGTTGGCCGCATCGGCCGCGTGCTCGGACCAAAGGGCCTTATGCCTAACCCCAAGAGCGGCACCGTAACATTTGACATAGCAAAGGCTATCGCGGACATCAAGGCCGGTAAGGTTGAGTACCGCGTGGATAAGACCAGTATCGTGCACGTACCCATCGGCAAGGTTTCGTTTGGCGTTGAAAAGCTCAACGAAAACCTGAACACCCTGATGGACGCCATTATAAAGGCAAAGCCGTCGGCAGCCAAGGGCACATATATAAAGAGCCTGGTATTGGCTTCAACCATGGGCCCGGGCGTGAAGCTCAACGGCACAAAGTTCTAAATTTGAAACGGCGGAGCGGAAGTGTTAAGGCGCTTCCGCTTTATTTTTTAGGAGGTGCGGCCAATGGCCGAAGATATCGGGGAATTGTATGAAACAATGAAGGCCCGGCTTGACGGAGTGGACTTTGGCGCTATATGGGAGGGCTTTCACAGGTATCCCTTTGCGCTGTATAATGATGAATACGTGTGGCTGGACGGCCAGGTCATCCCGCATGACAACAGGTTTTTGGGCAATACCTGCATAGAGTACGGCGGCGGGCGTATCGCCATCTGGAACATAGGCCGCGGCGTTGACGGGGATGCGGATATATTCGCGGCCGACCTGGTTCATGAGATGTTTCACGCGTTTCAGATGGAAAGCGGCGAAACAAGGTTTCCAAACGATCTGGCAGCGCTCGACTATCCGATGGATATTATCAACTTTGCCGTTAAGCTGGAGGAAAACCGGCTGCTTGCCGAGGCCTGCCGCAGCGGGCGGGCGCACGGTCGGGACCTGCTTAAGGGGTTTTCGGGCCTCAGGCTTTACCGCGAATCCATAATAGGCGGGTTTATCGACTGCGAATACCTTGCGGAAACCGTGGAGGGAATGGCCGAATATGCCGGCGTCTCGGCCCTTAACCAGCTTAGCGGCAAAAAGTTCGATGAGAGGGTGGAAAAATACCTGTCCATCATAATATCCCCGGGCGAGCTGCTGTTCGACCCCAGGCGGATATCCTATTATACGGGCGCGATGCTGGTGTTGGCGGCCAAACTTGCGGGGATCAGCCTGGCGCATGGGCTTGGCGCGGAGCGGCGAAGCGTGTTTCGGATTTTAGCCCGCGCGCTGGACGCTTGCGCTCAGGAACCCGACATGTCGAGTTTGCCCCACCGAGGGATTTCACAGCTGCTTTCCGAGTTCCGCGCGGCTAGGGCGGCCATGTTCGACGGCTTTTGGGGCGCCAGGCGTGAAAAGACGGGCGGAAGCTATGCAATATGCGGCTATGATCCGATGAATATGATAAAGTCCGAAGGCCGGGTGCTGTGCAAAAACTTTATCATGCTTAAGAAGGACGGCAAAGAGGAAGCGCAGTTTATAGGCGGTCCTGTCCTGCTCGAGCTTGAGGAAAACTCGGTAAACCGTGTAAGGGCGTATTATAAGTAGCCTGAACCCGCAAAACAGGGCCTGACGGCTGCATGCAACTGCCAGGCCCCTTACATGGGGCTCCGCCCCAAACCCCGCCAAAGGAGACTTTTTGTAAAAAGTCCC
>UQXE01000067.1 GCA_900544965.1 uncultured Eubacteriales bacterium
AACCTTTTTTGCAAAAAAGGTTCTAAGAACTCCAAAAAACGCACAGGGGATAGTAGAGTCTTGAGAGTATTACCCCAATTTTACAATCCTTCAAAGATCAGCGAGGATAGATAACTTGGATACATCTCAAAAAGTATAATAAATCAAAAATCACCGTACATGCCGCTGATTTTTGATACCTTGACAGCGAGAGCTAGTCTGATAGTTGCTTGCAACCGAAGGCAGACTTTTGCGGGTTAAATCCGCATTGCGCTGAACAAGCGCGATGCGATGCCGAAGGCGAGCAGGCGGCGTGTACGCCGGCCTTTTGATACCTTGATAGCAAAACATGGCCTGATAGCTGCCTGCAGCCGAAGGTGTGTTTTGCGGGTTAAGCTCGCTAAGTGCTGTACAGCACTTGGCGAAAGGCCTCATGGCCTTATTTTGCGGGTTTTATTGCCCAGGAGACCGAAGGGCTGGAGGCAAAACCCGTAACCTCAAAAAGTGGCGCGGTCGATTTTGGGCAGCGGTATATGCACGCTTGCCAAAAAACTGATATAAATGTATCAGAAACGGCCGGTTTTTACAAGCGCGGTAAAGCTTTTCAGCCGTTAATTCACAACATATTCAGGATATATTGAACAGATTGAGGACGGGGTCCCTGTATCCGTGTTAAAATAAAGTTAATCATTAACCGGAGGTACTGGATGAATAATAGGACCTTTAACATAATAAGACGGATTGCCCTGTATATAGCGGGCCTGTTCATTCTGGCAATGGGGGTTTCACTGTCGGTAAAATCGGGATTGGGCGTGTCTCCTCTAAACTCAGTGCCATATGCGCTCACGCTTGTCACGGGCATGGATATGGGACTGCTGGTAGCCCTCGTATTCATCTTTTTTCTGCTGCTGCAGATTTTGATTTTAAGGCGCGAATTTAAACCTGTAAACCTTCTTCAGATCGTTGGCTCTTTCGTATTCGGGTGGTTTGTGGACTGCACAAATATGATTGTAGGCGCCGGCGCGGTCATAGAAAATTACTGGATAAGCCTGGCCTTTATGGCGGCCAGCATCGTATTCGTAGCTCTGGGAATACTTCTTTACATGGGCGCGGGTCTTATGCCGCTCCCAGGAGAAGGTCTTGTAGCGGCGGTTGCTCAAAAAAGCGGATGGCAATTTTCAACGGTAAAGCTTGCCTTCGACTGCGCGCTGGTGATAGCCGCCGGAGTTATCTGCTTTATAGCGCTGGGCGGTCTGGGAAGCGTCAGGGAAGGCACCGTTTTGTCAGCGGTTGGTATTGGGCTGGTAATGAAGCCGGCGGGGCGCTGGCTTAACCCGAGGCTTGAGCGTCTGCTTGGCAGCGGGGACGGCGGCGATGACGAGTTTTGCGGCGAGGCCGTAATTGAACCGGAACCTTTTGAGGATTAGGAGCACATTATTATAAAAGCGCCGCTTTATTGGCCGGATATAGGAATCATGGGCTAAAAATGGCTTTTATACCATCAACCTACAGGGCGAAATTTGCGTGCTGATATTGTAAAATATATATGAAATCTATATATTTGGCCCGATTTGTGGTATTATTATAGGGTATGAAAACTTAGGTATGCTGATATCGGCAGGAGGGATCATTTGATTATGGTGTTCAAGCGTTTATTTGCTCTTTTACTGGCATCCGCAGTTCTTTTGACGGGCTGCGCATGTTCGCCTGGCGAAGATGAGCCCAAAGATACCGCGACTCCCGCGCCTACCGCGCCGGTGAGAACCCCGGAACCGAGTTTAAGCATACATAACGGCAGCGGCATGGTGGCGGCGGGGGGCGTTCATACAATAGGGGTAAGAACCGACGGCACGCTGTTAAGCGCGGGCCATAACAGCAAAGGCCAGCGCGAGGTGGATGGCTGGCGCCACATAATATACGCCGCGGTCAATGACGCCACCACCGTGGGGCTTACGGACGACGGTTCGCTTGAGATCGCCGGAGAGAAAGCGGCCGTATGGATAGCGGCCCAGTCTTGGACAGAGCTGGCAACGGTTTCCATAGGCAGCGACCATATAGTGGGGCTAAGACGCAACGGTACGCTGCTTTCCGAAGGGGGAAACGAAAAAGGCCAGCGTGACCTTGCTGAATGGAGCGATGTGGTAGACATAGCGTGCGCTTCGGATCATACGATAGGGCTTAGATCCGACGGTACCGTAATTGCGGCGGGCGACAACAGCTTTGGCCAATGCGAAGTGGGCGAATGGTCCGACATAATATCTATATCCACAAGCCGCCATCATACGGTTGGACTTAAGTCCGACGGCACCGTCGTAGCTACGGAAATAACGGACCACTCGGAGGGAAAAGGCCAGGACAGGGTACAGGACTGGGCGGACGTAGAGTCGGTATATACGGGCCCTGGCATGACCATTGGCATAAAAAAGGATAAAACGCTCCTGTGCGCTCCCGCAAACGAGGAACTATCGGACGTTGAAAACGCGGCATATGCGGCAATAAGCGAAGAAATACAGGTTATAATGTCGCTTGACGGATCGATAAGCGTGTACGGCGAGGCTACAAGCCTGCAGGACCGCACGGAGGGCTGGCTTCTCAGGCCTTATAAGGACTCGATCTACGTAAAGGGCTTTGCTGAAAGAAGCAGGGCGGGCAGGGTGATTGCAGCCATCGCCGAGCTTACGGGCAAAAGAGATATCGTATTAAAATATAACGATACAGAGCTTCTGCCCGAATCCCTGGTAGGAACGAACACCAAGATATACATTGGAGACGACCTTTATGGTACGGTTGTCATCATGGGCGAGGTAAACGGAGATAGTTATGTCAACGAATATGACGCGGAAGCGCTTGAATCCCACAACAATGGGGCCACGCTGCTGGCCGGCGCTTATCTGGAGGCGTCAAAGGTAAACGGACTTGAGGGCATAGAGGCGGTTTACGCAATACGCCAATACATGGTCGGGGAAGGAAAGATCGCTCAGTTCCCAAAGCTTGATTACGACCCGTATTCGGAAAAATATGATGAAGCGTATGAAATAAACAATGATGTTGTGGGCTGGATAACGATACCGGAAACTGTAATTGATTACCCCATACTCTACGGTGACAACTGGTATTATCATGAAAGGGACATAAAGGGCAATCATACGTCGAGGGGGAGCATTTACACCTACCGGAACGCCATGATGCAGAACAATCCGGTTACGGGACATAACGCCCGCAATTCAAAGACGATGTTCCATGCTCTGCACGATGTTCAGGATAACGCGGAAGCGCTGCTCAACTATTCGGACAGGGTATGGGGGATAAGCCTTTTTGGGGAGTATGCCGAATGGGAAATATTTTCGTTATATGAGACCAAGGCGGACGAGCCCAAGGAGACGATTAAATATAACACCAACAGCATGGCCCAGTTCACCGAAGAGGATATTTTGGCCTGGATAGACACACAGGTATCAAGGTCCGAGATAGCCGTTGATGTAAGGGTGGATATTCATGACCAATTTGTTACGCTTGTAACCTGCGGGGACAATTACGACTCGGCCGATGCCCAGTCCCGGCTGTACATATTTTTAAAAAGGGTCAGCTAACGTACATTTCAGGGTAAACCGGCAATTTAGACACCGGAGAATTAAATATAGCGAAAAAACCTACATGTTCATACGTTGCCCCAGGCATGCCAAATGATATGTAAAAAGCGTTATATCAAAATTGAATGACATTGCCGTATGCTGCCCGTATGGGGGCCGCTTTCCAATCGGCGAGGCTGCGTTTACCGTTGACTAGGGCGGCTGGCTCTGCTTTGCGGTTCGCTAACAAGCTGCAATTTAATTTTTGCATGCCACTTGCGGTTGTAATTCAGTAATTCAGTAATTCAGTAATTCAGTATGGGCAAAATTAACATAGGGATAGTTATAATCCAGCATACTAGGATTGGAGGTAACATCATGCATCGTTTCTATGGCAGACAGCACTGCTTTATGCTAAATCGATTTTTATGCGGCTCCCAGTTGTGGCGGGGTAGTATTAAAATCGTATTCTATGGCGTATGAGTCAGACTATTAGTCGGCTTGTGCGCTTTTTTGTTTCAGATATTTTCACTATTGTGCAGATTGAAGGAGGACTCGAATAAATGAAAAAAATACTATGCGGCGCCATTATTCTTTTAATATTTGCGATTTCATTCTCTGGCTGTGCAAAAAATAACGCAGGCGTAGTTTTGCCCCCATCAAGAATCGGGACAGATGGTACGACTTCTACATTATTAGAAGAACGCCGCACTTTTGAAACTGCCTATTCCGCGTCAGGAACAGTGTACATATAATTCACAAAGGATTTGTACAAAATTCAAAATCCCATATGGGGTCCAGCCGTACTCAACTAGCGGTTAGATGGATCTACCTTGAAATCGTTATGTCAAAATTAAGTTATGCTGGCGGGTAAGCACATTTGGAGATTGCCCGCCTTGTGCCGTAGGGAACAGCGAGGCTGCTGTTTTCAGTGTGCTTCTTTATTAAATTTGAACGTTTGGAAAAGGATTATACTACCGCTGCCGTCAAGCTGGGCAGGGAAAATCTCTGGCAGTATGTATGCTGTGCATTTATCAAACGATATAATTTTAGGATGAGAACCTTTTTCCATACATGAGTCTTAGCATATCGCATTAAGCTATACGCCGTTTCCAGGGCCATGATTTTACTTACAGGGAAAGCTTTAAGCTTCGCAAGTGCGAAGAGCGTGAGATACAGAATTTTAAAAAGACGCTTGCGATTTTGGTAAACGAAAGTTCTTTTATTCGGATATTTCGGAACATGATTTAGTTTGTCGATATGCGGCTATTAGCTAAATTGCGGGACATATTATGCTTTTATCATGGATAATAGTAGTTTAATTTTTCAGAAACGAAACAATAATTACAAAAAGAGCGATAAATGGCGAAATAACAATTAAATAATTGATATATTGAAATACTACGGAATAATTAAATGTAATGGCTAATAAACGCTGATAATAGAGCTTGTAATGCGAGATTTTTTTTGATAAAATAACTCGCGTGCCCAAAAAAGCACAAAGCGCACCTTGAAAACTGTATAGTGCGAAACGCAAGAAAGAGACAGCG
>UQXE01000068.1 GCA_900544965.1 uncultured Eubacteriales bacterium
CCTCCTGGGTAACCTCGCCCGAAAGAGGGTCATATGATACGGGGCCGTTGGCGGGCATATATGGCTCGGAGCTGTCTTTGGTTAGCTCATCAAGCTCCGCGTCAGTGATCGTTACGCGCTCCTCGCTGGGAGTTGCGTGTTGGGCAATGTAGTAAAACAATTCCGTCGCCGCGTCGCCGCCATATTCCAGCAACCTGTCCCAGTCCTCATCCGACACATCGTCAGGGAATTTGCCAGGTTCGCAGGAATAAAACTTTTGTATGGTAACGAGCACATCCCGCGGCACATCCGGGTTTCCAGCGTTCGCACCCTGGTCTAAAGCCTGGGGAGCTGAAAACGCCGCAACTAAAACAACCGCGATGGACAGGGATAGTATACGTTTAAGTAATTTAGTCATGGCACACCTCCTTAAATAATAGATAAATATATTGTATGCTCAAATGTATTTTTTGTCAATCGATTCAATATATTTTATGATTAATCCTGGTAGATTATCAGCTCCAATCGTGAACGCGTGGTATAAGCCATATATTCTTTCTCCTTAGCGTATTTCTTCTCAAACCATGATCTGCACACTACTTTATGTTGGCTAAATATAAAATCGGGTTGTTGCTTTCCTGATCCGCTTACAGGTGTTTTTATGCCAGCTTATCCGCCTCCGTTTTTTGATCCGCGCGCATAAGGCTTCTTTTGACACGATGCTAATATCACAGTTAAGAGCCGCGAGTCCGCTGTTCAAAATCAATGCTATGTCATTATACATAAACAACTATAACATATTATAACAGGGAATCATAGCGAAAATGGACCTCATAGAAGCCCATTTTTTGCGGTTTAATACGGCTAAGCTTGTACAGCTTAATTATTTATCCGATAAAAGCCCGCGCGTCCAGCTAATGACACGGTTGGCGGAATCGGTATAGCAGTTTGAAAGCGCTACTACGGCAACCTTCTTCCCGGGGTTTACACAGATGCCGCAGTTAAAGCAGCCGGTTCCGCCGTTATGGAATATCAGTCCAAGGGGTGGGAATAAAAACCAGAATAGGCCTATCTCCTGCCTGACGCCCACGTCCGTAACAAAGGCCCTGCTCTCATGGCAGCTTCTAATGAGAGGATTGCTCTCATCCATCTGTAAAAGGGCGTATTTCAACATATCGTCCAGCGATGAGACAAGATAGCCCGCGGCTATATAAACGTCGTCCTCATCCCAGCCCCAATGCTCCCCTGGCGAACCGTCCTCCCTGATTCCCTCCAGGTTTCTTGGCGGAGCCAGCGTATAGGTATCGTTAAGCTCCATCTCCTTTAATAAGTCTTCCATCAATCGGTTAAAGGGGCGTTCATAGGCTTTTGAGAGGACATAGCCTACCACTGTGGCGCCCAGATTGGAGTAGGTAACGGGATAATCCATATCGTCAAGTTCAATGCGGCCTATGGTTTCAATTAGCTTACGCTCATCTATATGCCTATAGGGATTGCCCAGCTTTATGCGGCCATGCTCGTCGTATTCGTCCTCGCTGTCGGATGGGTAGCCGGAGGTATGCGTAACAAGCCTTTTGACGGTGGGGTAATATTTTCCACCGTTGAGTTTCGGTATATACTTGGCTATGGAGTCCTCCATGCTTATCTTTCCTTCGTTGACCGCCTTTGCGGCCAGCATTCCGACAAAGGTTTTGGTTATAGAGCCGATTTCATAGTAGTACTTTTTATAGGGTTCCTGACCGTCCTTCCCAAAGAGATACTTTTCGCTGATACCATCCTTAATTATTCCGACTGAAAGCTTCATTCCAGGGTTTAAAGCAATATCCTGCTCAATTTCCCGTTTCATCTGGTCGTTAATTAGCATAATAAACCTCCGTAGTATGATTGTCGAATTACCTATACTATAGAAATATTATCGCTTTTCTGCTCCGTATTCAATGCATGTGCCAAACTATTATAATAAAATTTATCTTTGATGATTATATAGAAATATAAGAACAAGGGACTCCGGCCGATCACGGCAAGAACCCTTATGCGTTTTATATATTGATTTTTGCGCTTACTTATTTAAAATCCATATGGCGCAATTCAGATAACCGGCGAATGCAACCCACAGAAGGTAAGGTATTTGCAGCAGCGCCGCTGGCCGGTCGATCTTCCAGAATGAAATGATCATCAATATTATCAAAACCCAAAGGACGATCAGCCAGATAAAGGAGAAGCCAAGGGCTTGAAGATTAAAGAACAGCAGGCTCCAAAGGAAATTTACAGCCAGCTGAACGCCAAATATGATAAGCGCCTGCTTCCATCCAGGTTTATCGCTCAGGTAAATGCGCGCCGCGCCTATTCCCATAAGAAGGAAGAGCACGCCCCAAACTATTGGGAATACGACGCCCGGCGGAGTAAGCGGAGGCTTTGTCAGAGCATCGTAGGCTTCCATGCTGTTGTGTGTAAGTATTCCTGCAAGGGCGCCTACCGCTTCAGTAAATAATACAAATGCTATGTATGGCTGCCACCTAAATTTTTTCAATATAATCACCCCTTTCAAGTATATTCCACATAGAAAAAATTATACGGCGGAGGTTTTATTTTAGCCAAAATCCATTGAAAGTTAATTATTGCAGTTTTAAACCGCGGATGAGTTTATAAACGGGTCACGGTTGGCCTTGTCAATAACATTGCACTATTTGATAATAGGTAATATATCGACTGGAGGTGTAAAGCATTATAATAATTTGTACTGTGCAATACCAAGTTCGATAAATGCACGCTTTTAATAGATCAAAATTAGAGTATTGCCGCCTTGCTGATTGCCATTAGCTAATGAACAATAGCATGCCTTTTATCCATTTATCCGTATGAGGCTTAACAACGGCCAAAAACTGACAAGCCAAATTTCGACCATTATCGATATTGACTTAATTCAGCCTGTCAGATAAAATTCTAGAATAGGACAAATATCATTATATATGTAATTTTAAACTAACGATTAAAGCCAATTCAGCACTTTTAATAAATAAACCGGCAATAAAGGGCGGCCGGAGAATATTACTATAACGAACCGCAAATAGGAAAGGAGACCAACGATGAAACATATTAAATCGCTGCTTTGCGCCATACTTGCGGCTGTGTTTATTCTTGCTCCGGCGGCGCTTGCGGCTGGGACCGAGCATGGCGGGCTCGCGCCTGGTGCATGCAGCCATCAATTAGAATATCAAAGAACGCTTACCTTTTATGATAAAATAACAGATTCAACACATCGCAGGGAAGTGCGCGATTACTACATATGTATAAGATGTGGTAACATTATAGTCAATAGCGCATTCAGGACGGAAACTCATAACTCATTGATGCGAAGTGCGGTATGCGGCGGTACAATTCACACCTACGTTTACAGATGCGATTGCGGCAAGTACATAAAAACATTAACCGTACCATGCCCGCGCCCGGGCAACTGCCCAGGTTTGCCTTTATCCATGATATTACTGCCCAAATAACATAGTAAGCGAATGAGCACGCTATTTCCGGCCGCCCTTTATACCTATTGAAAGGAGAGAGTAACCATGACGTTTATAAAGCAGCTTCTCAGATCGCCCGTAAGGGCCGCGGCGTTTATGCTTTTGCTGGCCCTGTCTGGCGCGATGCTATACATTGGGTTTAACGCGTATATTGATGTAAATAAACAGGTAGCGGCGCTGAATGAAAACTATACAACGATTGCGGTTCCGGATTATCGCATTTCTGAAATAATTGATAGTCCTGACATCTATGATCCTATTGAGCTCATGCAAGTTGAGATTAAGCACAGGCAGCGTTTACGAAGCGCATGTGAGACGGCGTTAAATTCAAATTATGTTATGCGCACCGACCAGAGAGACATATTTTCCGCATATATACCGGGGAGCAGCGCTATGATATCAGGCAGCGGTGATTGGAGGGATTATGAAGCTATATTTGACCAACCCTATAATCTTGCTGTATTTGTTATTACCTGTAATGATATAGAGGTTCATGAAGGCAACTCATATACTGTTTTTTCAAAAGATGGAGAGATAGAGGAAACCTATTCAGCTAAATCATATTCCATTACCGCGGACGTAAATGAGTGCGTATTAATACACGAGGATTATCCCCTGCCGGAAAGTTTGGTTTTAGATGGCGATATAATGGATGAGGATGGAAACATCCCATTTGAGAAAGGAAAGCGTTACTTGGTTTGGGGCGAATACACGGGACAGCCTATTGAGCAGACTGGACCGGATGAATGGAACATAAACAAGGGCGTTTTGCCGAGGCTCCAGGTAGGCCATCATACCTTGTACAGCAATGCTCCGGTTGAGGTTGAACACAATCAAAACGGAGATATATATCGAATAAAGAAAATGATTGACGGTTACCCCATCTGTGCCGAAGTACCGCAAGGTATGACTGCCAGCGGGTTTATTAACTCTAATGATGGCATTTGGAGGGAAAGCATTATAAAGCTATGCGATATAACCATGCAGTCAGTTCCGGTAATAACCACTAATCTACTTGAAAGTCTCCTGATGTTTAATAAGAATGAGGCGTACATTGACGAAGGCAGATCGTTTTGTCCTGAAGAGTACAGCTCAGGAGACAGGGTGTGTTTAATAAACTCTGAATATGCACGGAGAAACGGGCTTAAAGTAGGGGAGCGTCTGCTGCTTTCATTCTATAACCCTGGATATGGTACAACAAGCCGTCCTACAATAAAAGGTAATAGCGATATAGGCATTATATCTATGTCTCCTTACACATCTGATGCGGAGATGGGCGGGCAGGTTGAATATACTATCATTGGAACATATAACTCTCCGGGGTTTATATATAGCAGCCATGCAATTTCACCAAATACAATATTTATACCATCAGCTTCCGCAAGCATTCCTAAACCGCCTGTTGAGCTTGACCAGGGCGCTAAGGACATGGAGCCGCTATGGGATCTGGACGTACTGTACTCAATCGTGCTGAAAAACGGGACGGCGGAGGCGTTTGAAGC
>UQXE01000069.1 GCA_900544965.1 uncultured Eubacteriales bacterium
AAAAAAGGTTCTAAGCCGCCGGAGGCACAGCCGTTTTGTGAACCGCCTATGGCGGCAACAGGTTCTAAGCCGCCGGAGGCAAAACGTGGCCTTGAGCCCCTTTACGCGTCAGGATTTTATATTTTTTCATAAACTCGGCTTTACCCGCGGTTTTCTTGACATGCGAATGTTCCGCTTATATAATGATTGCGGATAAATCCGCCGGAAAAACGGACAGGGCTTTTCAGATTTTCCGGCGTATACCCTCAGCCGGCAAGGGCGCACGCGGCGTCAGCGGGCCAGGCGCGCGGCGAAATGTATAACCAGATCGCGGAAAGGGCAATGCGACCGCGCGGGATACCCGCGGCTTTTTCAGCGTCAAGGCTCGGTTAAGGCCTTTGTTGGGTCTAAAAGCTGTTTGGCCGAGCGATTCCGCCTATTTCAGCGCTTAACTGTATGCCGGTTAGGTTCCGGCTGTTAAAAAAACGGGGCGTATACGGCGCTTTTTAGACGTATGCGGCCTTATCGGCTGAGGTTAACCATTATTACGCAGGAGGTCAATTCATATGGCAAAAACCATCACTATCGATGGCAATACCGCCGCGGCCCACGTCGCGTACGCATTTTCCGACGTGGCGGCGATATATCCCATCACACCTTCGTCGCCCATGGCTGAAGTAGCCGACGACTGGGCGGCCGCTGGCAGGACAAACCTGTTTGGACAGAAGGTCCGCATAGCCGAGATGCAGTCCGAGGCGGGAGCCGCCGGCGCTGTGCACGGTTCGCTTGCCGCGGGCGCGCTGACCACAACGTTTACAGCGTCGCAGGGCCTGCTTTTGATGATACCCAACATGTACAAAATTTCAGGTGAAATGCTCCCAGGCGTATTTCACGTTTCGGCGCGCGCCCTGGCCGCGCATTCGCTGTCCATCTTTGGCGATCACAGCGACGTGATGGGCTGCCGCCAGACGGGTTTTGCCATGCTGAGCGCGGCGTCGGTGCAGGAGGTTATGGACCTGGCGCTTGTCGCGCACCTGAGCGCTATCAAATCCAGCCTGCCGTTTTTGCACTTCTTCGACGGGTTCCGCACGTCCCACGAGGTGCAGAAGATAGAGGCCATTGATTACGCCGATATGGCCAAGCTGTGCGACTTTGAGGCTGTCGAGCGCTTCCGCGCGCGCGCGCTCAACCCCGAGCATCCGCATCAGGCAGGCACGGCGCAGAACCCAGACATCTACTTCCAGGGCCGCGAGGCCGCTAACAGCCTCTACGCGGAAGTACCCGCGATCGTAGAGGAATACATGAAGCAGGTAGGCGAGCTTACAGGCCGCCGCTATAATCTGTTCGACTATGTGGGCGCGCCGGACGCCGAGCGCGTGATAATCATAATGGGTTCCGGCGCTGACGCCGCGGAGGAAACCGTAAACTATATGCTCAGCCGGGGCGAAAAGGTGGGCCTTATCAAGGTGCGCCTGTACCGTCCGTTTGCGGCCGACAGGCTTATCGCCGCAATGCCAAAGTCCGTGAAGCGCGTGGCGGTCCTCGACCGCACCAAGGAGCCTGGCTCCCTTGGCGAGCCGCTCTACACCGACGTTGTCGCCGCGTTTAAGGAAAACGGCCTAAGCGGCGTGGAGGTATTCGGCGGAAGGTACGGACTGGGTTCCAAGGAGTTCACGCCGTCAATGGTAAAGGCCGTGTACGACAACCTTGGCGAATGCTGCCCGAAGAACCATTTCACCGTTGGCATCGTGGACGACGTTACAAACACGTCGCTGCCTGTAAACGAGATGATAGACGCCGCTCCCGAGGGCACGATCCGCTGCAAATTCTTCGGCCTGGGCTCGGACGGAACGGTCGGCGCCAATAAAAACTCCATCAAGATCATCGGCGACCATACGGACATGTACGCGCAGGGCTATTTCGCCTACGACTCCAAGAAGTCGGGCGGCTTCACGGTAAGCCACCTGCGCTTTGGCAAGTCCCCTATACAATCGCCTTACCTGATAGACCAGGCGGACTTTATCGCCTGCCACAATCCCTCCTATGTCACGCGCTACGACGTGCTTGAAGGAATCAAGGACGGCGGCGTGTTCCTTTTGAACTCGGCGTGGACGCTTGAGGACATGGAACGCGAGCTTCCGGCCGAGATGAAGCGCACGATAGCGAACAAAAAGCTGCGCTTTTACAACATCGACGCCATCAAGATCGCCAGGGAAGTGGGCATGGGCAGCCGCATCAATACCATAATGCAGAGCGCCTTCTTCAAGCTTGCAAACGTAATCCCGGTTGAGGACGCCATCGGCTACATGAAGGAAGCCGCTAAGAAGTCCTACGGCAAGAAGGGCGACGCGATTGTAAAGAGCAACTACGACGCGATCGACGCGGGCGTTTTTGGCCTTGAGGAGATAAAGTATCCCGACAGCTGGGCAAACGCCGATACGGGCGCCAAGCCGGTAGAGGTCAGCGACGATCCGTATTTCACCGGCTTTATTAAGCCCATACTGGCTCAAAAGGGCGACAGCCTGCCCGTTAGCATGCTTTCTCCGGACGGTTTTGTACCCACCGGCACGACCAAATACGAAAAGCGCGGCATAGCCGTAGACCTGCCCTGTTGGAACAGCGAAAACTGCATCCAGTGCAACCAGTGCGCGCTCGTATGCCCGCACGCGTGCATTCGTCCGTTCCTGATCACCGACGAGGAGAAGGAAAACGCGCCCGAGGGCTTTACAGCCATAAAGGCCAACGGAAAGGGCTTTGAAGGGCTTAACTTCCGCATGCAGCTCTCGCCGCTGGACTGCACCGGCTGCGGCAACTGCGCGCATGTTTGCCCGGGAAATAAACGCGCCGACACGCTTACGATGACGGGCGCCGGCGAAATCATGGACAAAGAGGAAGAGAACTGGGAATACGCCATCCGCCTGCCCAAGAAACAGGTGGAGCTCAACCGCGCCACGGTTAAGGGCAGCCAGTTCCTCCAGCCGCTGTTCGAGTTCTCGGGAGCGTGCGCTGGCTGCGGGGAAACCCCGTATGTCAAGCTGATTACACAGCTCTACGGCGACAGGATGATCATAGCGAACGCAACGGGCTGTTCATCCATCTATGGCGGCAGCGCGCCGACATGCCCGTATACCGTGAATGAAAAGGGGCACGGCCCCGCGTGGGCAAACTCGTTGTTTGAGGACAACGCCGAGTTCGGCTACGGCATGAACCTGGCCGTATCGCACCGCCGCAATAAGCTCAGGGATCTGGTGAAGGAGCTTGCCGAGGCGTGCGACGGCGAGGCTAAGGAGATATGTGAAAACTGGATTAAGAACATGGATTGCGCCGAGGGCAGCAGGGCGGCATCTGAAAAGCTAAGGGAGCTTGTTAACAGCTGCAAGGACTGCGGCTGCGACTGCGACGAGCTGTGCAGGCAGATAAGCGCCATGGAGGACCTGATGGTCAAGAAATCCATCTGGATTTTCGGCGGCGACGGTTGGGCCTATGACATCGGCTACGGCGGACTGGACCACGTGCTGGCCATGGACGAGGACGTGAACATCCTTGTTATGGACACAGAGGTGTATTCAAACACCGGCGGACAGTCGTCAAAGGCCACGCCTACCGGTTCGGTGGCAAAGTTCGCGGCCGCCGGCAAGCGCACCAAGAAAAAGGATCTGGGCATGATGGCCATGAGCTACGGCTACGTATATGTTGCAAAGGTCAGCATGGGCGCCGATCAGAACCAGCTTATGAAGGCCGTGACCGAGGCCGAGGCGTACAAGGGCCCGTCCCTGATAATCGCCTACGCGCCGTGTATCAACCACGGCATTGCCGGCGGAATGGGCAAAAGCCAGGAGGAGGCCAAGAAGGCCGTCGAGTCCGGATACTGGCCGCTTTACAGGTATAACCCGGATCTCGCGGAGCAGGGCAAGAATCCGTTCACGCTCGACAGCAAGGATCCCAAGCTGGGATATAAGGAGTTCCTGATGGGCGAAGTTCGCTACACCAGCCTAAAGCGCCAGTTCCCCGATGTGGCCGACGAGCTGTTCGACCGCGCCGAGAACGAGGCCAAGGAGAAGCTGGAGTACTATAAGAAGCTGTCGGATATGTAGTTTCTATAATAATCACCATGGTTGCTTCGTATTGCGCTGAACAAGCGCACTACGAAGCAACCCGCAAATTACGCTTTTTGGGCATTTTTCGGGATTCCAAAGGGGACTTTTTATAAAAAGTCCCCTTTGGTGGGGTTTGGGGCAAAAGCCCCATGTATATGGGCCTAACGGTACTAAACGAATCGCCTATGGCGGCTTAGAACCTATTACCGCCATAGGCGGTTCACAAAACGGCTGTGCCTCCG
>UQXE01000070.1 GCA_900544965.1 uncultured Eubacteriales bacterium
CGGCATGTACGGCCAAAATTACACCTTGCGCACGCGTGAGCGGTGAGCTTAACGCATAGTGTAAAATTATAACTCAATGGCGAAATTGAATTTAAAACTGTATAAACCGGACGCCAAATCTATCGTGTACTGTTGTTTTGCCTGCGAATTTATGGTAACGTCTAGGTAGCAACTCATTTATATACCTGTATATGGGGGGGTAGCTGTATGAATCAGAATCGGGCCGTCAGGGTTTTGGCCGCCATTATCGCCGGCATGTTTCTAACGGGTTGTACTACCATGTGCGCAACCCTAACTGTAAACCTCGTGCAACGGCGTACTGACGCCAGCTGGGACGTATCGTTTGACGCGATGAATGGTTATTTGTCCACCACCTTTAATAACATCTATGAATCGGGCTGTGTGCTGAACTATCAGATCACCTACGGCGAGGGCGAGATCATCGTCAGGCTGCGTCAGGGCAGCCGTTCGCAGGAGCTTTCGATGGCCGAGAGCAGCATATCCCTAGACGGCTGGGACCTGGGCAATATCATAATAGAGCTGAACTCCAAAGCCGCCCGATACGCCAAGCTCTCCTTCTCATGGGGGGACGCCGATAACGGCGGCGGGACCGGCGCTTAGTTGGAATAAATGACACCAAATATAGGCACGGGGCATATCCCACCCGCCTTCATAGGGATCAGGCGCAACCGAATGCTTCGTGAATCCGGCCTAATTCTTCATAGTCCGCTTATATATAGGAAACGGAATTAAGCTTTGGGCTAGTCCGGCGGGTGGGTTTTCAATGTAATTAAAGCCGGTAAGCCGCAAATGCCGCCGCGGCACGCTAGCCTATCCTACCATTATACTTCCTTCGGGATATCTAAACGTTGAATCGTCGGACTTGCCGCTAAGCGACAGCACCAGAGTGAGCGGGCCGACCCTACCTGCGAACATGAACAGGCAGAGCACCACCCTTGTCATCGCTGTGGCCTCCATGGTTACGCCCGTGCTTACTCCCACCGTGCCTACCGCGGAAGCAAGCTCAAAGAACACGTCTATGAAGCTCGAGCCGCTGCCTATCTGCGAGAATGATACGATCATGCTGGCCGACATCATCATGAGGATTCCAACTATAAATATACACAGCGATCTTTGCACCAGTGCCGGCGAAATCCTGCGCCTGAACACATTTACGTCCGAATGTCCCCTTAAAAACGACCTGAGCGTAAGCGCAAGCAGCGCCACGGTGGTGACCTTTATACCACCGGCCGTTCCGGCCGGGGCGCCGCCGATAAACATCAGCATTGACGACAGCAGCTTTGATGAATCCGTTAAGGACGCCTGATCCACCGTGTTAAACCCGGCGGTCCTGCACGTTACGGACTGAAACAGCGAGGCCAGCGCCTTTTCCCCAACGCCCATGGCCTGCATTGTGCCTGAATTGTTGTATTCAAATACAAAGAAAAGCAATGCTCCCGCAGCTACCAGCACAAGCGTGGTAAACAGCACGAGCTTGGTATGAATGGACAGGTGGCGCGTGCGTCTGAACGCTCCGAGATCCATAATTACGGCAAAGCCTAAGCCGCCGATAATGATAAGGCCGATAAGGGTGAGGTTGACCAAAAGATCGCCGTGCAGGGCGGTAAACGAGCTGTACTCGCCCGTTACCCTTCCCATGAGGTCAAAGCCGGCGTTGCAGAAGGCGGATATGCTGTGAAACACTGAATACCATATCCCCTTTGACAATCCCAGCATTGGAATAAAGCGTATGGAGAGCAGCGCGGCCCCTATAAGCTCACAGCCAAAGGTGATAATCGCCGCGTTGCGCCCCAGGCGCACTATTCCCGAAAGCTTGTTTTCACCCAGAGATTCGGCTATAGTGAGCCTTTCCTTAAGGGATATGCGCTTTCTTACCGATAAAAACAGCAGCGTGGCCATTGTCATGAATCCAAGGCCGCCGCACTGAATAAGCATGATTATGACAACCTGGCCGAACATTGAAAATGTCGCAGCGGTGTCCGTGACTATCAATCCGGTTATACATGACGCTGACGTAGCCGTAAACCAGGCGTCAAATACCCCTATTGAGGTCCTGTCAACCGTGGCGGCCGGCAGTGAAAGCAGCACCGTACCGACTAAAATGAGTCCCAGGAAGCCCAGGGGCAGTATTGCAACGGGACGAATCCCCTTTTTTGTTCGCAAGGTGACGATCCTCCAACCAAAATTACCGCATTGTCTGATGCATTATACTTCAACAGCAGAAAAAAAACCAGTACTCATATTCGAATATCTGTACAGTATAATGCTGGAAGGGTATACTAAGTGCAGGCAACCTCAATTTTAGGATAAAAACCAGTCTGAAAACGCCGTCCGGTATCCGCGGAAGCTGTTACGGGACTTAATATGAATAACAATGGAGGTACAGAAAACGATGTATAAAAGCAGTTACGACGAATGGCTTTCAGCCCTTCCTGAAGGCAGTCCGCTAAAGAAAGAGCTTGAGGATATCGAAGGGGATGAAGCGGCCATTGAGGAGAGGTTTTACAGGGAGCTGGAGTTTGGCACGGCAGGCCTTCGCGGAATATTGGGCGCGGGTACGAACCGGATGAACGAATATGTCGTGCGGCGCGCCACGCGCGGGCTGGCCGCGTATCTCCTGGGCTTTGACGGCGCTAAGGAGCGCGGGGTGTGCATAGCCTACGACTCCAGGAGGTTTTCTAAAGAGTTTGCGTGGGAAAGCGCGAGGACGCTTTCCCAATACGGGTTGCGCGTATATATATTCGATACGCTGCATACGGTTCCCCAGCTGTCGTTTACGCTGAGGGAGCTTGGCTGCATCGCCGGAATAATGATCACGGCAAGCCATAACCCCCCCCAGTACAACGGCTACAAGGTATACTGGGAAACCGGCGGCCAGATGGGACCAAAGCAGGCCGAGGAGGTAACGCTGAAAATAGATCAGTTTGGATACTTCGACGCCCCCTGCCAATATGACGAAACGCTGATAACGTCCATCGGCGAGGATGAGGACGAAGCCTACTACGGCAAAACGCGCACCCTGCTCATGCACCCCGAGCTTTTGAAGGATAAGGGCGACTCCATCAGGGTGGTATATACGCCCCTGCACGGCGCGGGCTACGTTCCGGTAACGGGGCTTTTAAACAGGGTTGGTATCACTGGCTTGAGCGTTGTTGAACAGCAGCGGCTGCCTGACCCGGATTTTCCTACGGTGAAGGTACCAAACCCGGAGGACAGGGGAGCGTTTGACCTGGCGTTCAAGCTTGCTGACCGAGTAGGCGCAGACGTTATCCTGGCAACCGATCCGGATTCCGACCGGCTTGGAGTGGCCGTGCCCGCGGACGGCGGATATGTTCTGCTTACCGGCAACCGTATAGGCTGCATCCTTATAAACTATATCCTGTCGTCGCTAAGCGAAAAAGGGAAACTCCCCAAAAACGCGCTTGTTGTTAAATCAATCGTAAGCACCTGCCTGGCCGACGCCATATGCGCCCGCTACGGCGTAACCATAAAGTCGGTGCCGACCGGCTTTAGATTCATATCCGAGCTAATAGACGTATGCGACAGGACGGGCGAATACGGCTTCCTGTTCGGTTTTGAGGAGAGCTACGGGTTCCTGGCCGGAGGGTTCGCGCGGGATAAGGACGCCATATGCGCTGCAATGCTCATTGCTGAAGCCTGTGTGTATTATCACGGCCAGGGGAAAACGCTGTACGACGTGCTCGAGGATATCTTCAACGAATACGGCTTTTATGAGGAGACGGTCAAGTCCTACACCTGGGACGGCAAGCCTGGCATGGAGCGCATCTCAAGGGTTATGAGCATGCTCAGGAATAATCCGCCCCATTTCGTGGCTTCGGCTCGGGTGCTGTCGGCCGATGATTTTGAAAGCCTTGAAAGTACCGGCTTTGTATCGGGCGAAACGCTTAAAATCGATATGCAGCGCATGAACATGATAAGGTTAAATCTGGATGGCGGAGCCTGGATATGCGTAAGGCCTTCGGGAACCGAGCCTAAGCTTAAAATATATATCGGCACCTCCGCGGAAAATATGGCTGACGCCGTGACGCTTGGCAGGGCGCTTATGGATTCGATGGACTCGCTGATATCCTCATGTGAATAAAAATATAAGGTTATTATGAACCGCAGAAAGGGTTGGTTTCAGCGTGTCAAAAAGCGGCTATGCCCCTCTCTGCCTCTCTGAGGTTGCGGATTAACCCGCAAAAGCCAGCCTTCGGTTGCAAGCAGCTATCAGGCTGTATTCATGGGGCTCCGCCCCATACCCCGCCCAAGG
>UQXE01000071.1 GCA_900544965.1 uncultured Eubacteriales bacterium
TTTTTTGAACCGCCTATGGCGGTAATAGGTTCTAAGCCGCCGGAGGCAAAATCGTAAAGAACGTCCCCAGCCCTCATTTCGAAAAACAGCTATATCGAACTTGGAATATTGATATTCCGTTATCGATATCGGCTTCAAAATATATGATCAGCTATATTCCCTGAACGCGACCTCGTTTCTGGTCTCAAACAGCTTGTCGACAAAGCGTCTGTCCAACTCGCTGAAGGGATACCCCTTTGAATAGATAAGCAGGTCCTTACAGCTGTTGTTCGGCGCGTGGCAGCGCCTCTGCACAAGGCCGTACAGCTTTAAAAACTCATCCGGTATGGGCGAAACCCACATATACGTGCCTGGAACATGCGCCAAAAGGTCAAACTGGCTGCACCGCTCGTATACATATATGACCTTCCTGCCCTGCTCGGATTCGGCCTTCTTTCTGATATCCTCATGAAGGTACGGGACGTTCGTATCCCCGTGCGCTATCTCAATGTACTTTGAAAAATCCTCAAAGCGTATTTCCTTATTATGGGCAAGCGGGTGCTTGTCCGACATCACCGCCATATATTCGAATTCCCAGACGGTTTCATGCTTTATATCGTTTTCAGACAGGAAGTCTAAAAAGTAGTTCTCATAGCCCGTCTTGTAGCGGATTATGCCAAGGTTGAACCTGCCCTCGGATATGTTGCGGATCGCGTTTATTGAGTTCGTTTCCTGTATGTTTACGTCGATCTCCCGCTCGCCGTCAAGCGCCTCGACAAAGCGCGTTACCGCCTTTGCGATATAGCTGACACGAGGTATGGATATATTGAACCTCTGTCTGCCCCCATTGTCAGCGCGGCACAGCGATTCAACCTCGTCCAGCTGCGCCAGTATCTTTTTGGCGTATATCAGGAACGCGGCGCCCTTTTTTGTGGGCACCATTCCCCTTGAGGTCCTCTTAAACACCGTTATGCCGAGCGTATCCTCCAGCTCCTTTATCGCCTTGCTCAGGTTTGGCTGAGCCATATACAGGTTGTCGGCCGCCTGCGTTATTGAGCCCGTGCGCTCCACTTCAACGGCGTATTTAAAATGCAATGTGTTCATAAAAGCTCCTATCGGGCTGACAAATCGCCGCAAACGCGGTTTAGCCCCTTTCACCTTGGAATGAGAAGGAAGCTGGCCCTTCTCCAAGCAACGTCATTTTAATATCCGGCGCTGACGTTGTCAAACTGCCGGTTTAAACCAAATTGTGCCGCGGTCATAGTATTTTGTTCAGTCCAGCTTAATATGGCATGACTCTATGAGTTTTACCATTCACTAAGCCAATGCTTTACGTTTTCACCCGCTTCTATAAGCTGCTTATCGTCCCCTCCGGGATTTTTTATAAACAGTACTTTTGTACCTCCTACATGCTTTGACGCGTATTTTACCCCTGGGGAAATGATGAATAACGAACCCTTTTCAAACAGGTATTCCTTTTTTTCATCTATAAGCAGAACCTTGCTTGCCCCGTCCATGACAAAATTGTACTCTGTAGCGTTGGCATGAAAATGGGGACGGTCCGACGCAAAATCCTTATAATGGCTCACTCCAATCTCAATTCCAGTATCATGAATCCATTTCAAATCCTGCTGCCGCTTTAAATCGCCGCACAGGTAAACCCTGTCCGCGGTTTTTAAGGCTTCGCTCAGGTCAAATCCCATTATATAATTCATAATTCAGTCCTCCACGCGCGTTGCGCGTTACACCAATATTCCGACCATTCGCGCAAGTTTTTTACCGGCGGTTTTTCGCAAAGTTTTGGATTTATTTTAATAGAGTTAAAGTTGTTTACAAAAAAGCTGTAATTTGCCGGGTCGTCCTTCTGCCAAATTACAAAGCTCCTGCGGTTGTCTTCGTTATCCAAAGAAGCTGAATACAAATCGATTTTAACATGGTTGAACTCCCTATACTTATCTAAAAACTCCACGTTAAATATTGCAAATGGTATGCTGACCTTCATGACATAAAAACAAAATCTCGCTGGAAGCGAGTTCCACGCGCTGTAATAGACTGAGCTTTTATCAGAAAGCATCTTATAAACGTTATATATAGCGCTGTAAACCGCGCTTGTAGATGAACCCGCCCTTTGGTTCGCTACCTTTGTTTCCAAATCTGTTAGGTTATATCTTGTCGGCTTTGTCAATATCAGCTCCAAGGCGGCTGTGGACTCGCGCATGATCATTTCCATAGCTTGATTAAGCTTGATATCTTTCATCTGCTCAATATGCCCGCTGTCCCCAATCTCAGGATTTATAAGCAAATTACCCGCAAAATTTAAAATCCTGATCTTTCGAATGCTTTTATAATATCCATCGCTTATATGAAGCCTGTCGTCTATAGTATGGATATCCTGTATCCTTTTCCTGTCAAGCATCAGCAGGTTGTTTTCATGCTTAACGGGGTTATAATGCCTTATGCCGTCTAGCCAAAACTTTAGTTTGTCCTTCAATCTCTGTATATCCGATAGATCATAATCCAGCACTGTTACCCCGCTGAAATCGGTTGGCACGTGCGCGCCGCTGACTTTACATATTGCCACTGACTTTTTACCTAAAATGCCGCTGAATATACCGGCTTCTATCAAAACGTTGTCCCGAGGTACATAGCGGCTATGGCCATCCATTGTAACGACCTGATCGTCTGTATTGAAAATAAAAAGTCCGGCACTGTGCTCCTTGGCGGCTCGTAATAAATCATCTATGGTGTTTTCACTTAAATGGAACGCCTCGCTATCCTTCCAGCAGGTCGTCTTTACCCCAAGACCGTTTAGTATCGCCTGCATTCTATGTGCAATTTCCAACGCTTGACTCGAGCTTCCTATAAACACTTTTTTCATCTATTTCCCCCCAAAAACAGCAATATCATCTAATATCATCTATTTATAGAATATCATATTCGCTACAATTTGTGTAAACATTTCTTTCGCTGTATTGTATTGTTTATTCGAATTTATTTTAGCCCTATTAAACCCATATCCGCCTGTCTGTACAAACGGTTTCATATATGATATTATTGATAAAATCGGGATTGGAGATCAAACCATGCGCCGTCGCTCCCTGACCATATATACCATAAGCCACTTTATAGTGGACTTTGCGTGTTTTTTCATACTATTCGGACGCTTCACCCAATCGGCCGGACCAACGTCGGCTGGGCTGGGCTTTCTGGTTTACAATGTTATCGCCTTTGGCCTCCAGCCTGTCTTTGGTTATATCTGCGACCGGCGAAAGGGGCTGCCTGCCGGAGCACTGGGCTGCTTTTTGGTTGCGGCGGCCGTTATTCCCATACTCGGCGTTTGGGCACAGTTGGCCGCGGCGGCGCTTGGAAACGCCCTGTTTCATGTTGGCGGAGGTATCAACAACCTCTCGTCGTCTGATGGACGCATGGGCGCAAGCGGGATCTTCGTATCCTCCGGCGGCCTTGGAGTAGCGCTTGGGACGCTGGCAGCAAGCTATGCCGGCCCTTCGGCGTATCTATGCCTGGCAGTAACGGCGGCTGTATCCGTATGCGGTGTTCTAACCGCTTCGATTCGTCCGCTTTCGTCTGAATCGGGCTATGAGCCCCGCGCATTTATCCCCGCGGTGAACGCAAAGGGGTTTTATGCCGTCATAGCGCTGTGCTTTATATCCATATTCGTGCGCGCCTATGTCGGAGGAAGCGTGCCCATGGGTTTTAAAACGGGGGCGCTTATGGCCGTGCTCGTGGCGTGCGCCGCCTCCCTGGGCAAGGCGCTGGGCGGCTTCGCGGCCGACAGGTTTGGAGCGCGCCTGACCGGCGCCGTCACGCTGCTTGCGTCGGCGCCGCTGCTATGCCTGTTTCACGACAGCGCATACCTCTGCGCGCTTGGACTGATGCTTTTCAACATGAGCATGCCGATTACGCTATGCGGCATAGCGTCAAAGCTGCCGCGCAATCCCGGACTGGCGTTTGGGCTTTCCACGCTCGCGCTGCTGCTCGGCTCCGCGCCGCTGTTCTTCTTTGTCGTCGAAGGTCCGGCAAGCATCATTGTGATGGCCGCGCTGACCCTGCTTTCAGCCGGCTGCCTGTACGCCGCCTACTCGCCTTCGGCGTCGCTATGCGCTTGTTCAGCGCATAGCGAGATTAACCCGCAAAAAAGGCCATAGGCCTTTCACTAAGTGCTGTTCAGCACTTAGTGAG
>UQXE01000072.1 GCA_900544965.1 uncultured Eubacteriales bacterium
TCCGTTTTTTGAACCGCCTATGGCGGTAATAGGTTCTAAGCCGCCGGAGGCAAAATGCGCGCTGTAAATTCATTATTTAATTTTTTGTGCACAATGGGTTCGGCTCTGGGATATTTCCGCTCTTTTATGCAGCTCCCGGGGGATTGCGCCGTCAAGCCTTCCCGAGAGATTATGCTTCGCTATTTGAACAGTATTCCCCTCTTGTTGGCGTCGAAATCCTCGCACAGCAGGTTAATGGCCAGCTCGTCGATTGAGGAGATGCTCGCCAAAATGCAGACAATATATATATACACGGTGGAGTCGAATAAAACCGCCGCAAACGGTATGACGAACAGAGCCGCCCCAGTGGCTTTGTTCCCATATGTATGAATCATGCCAAGCGTTCCATGCCTTAAAAGCGCGGTAATCAACGAAGCTACTTTAATCGCCGTGATCGCGAGAACCCAGATAATAATTTCCTTTGGAACGTTTAACTCGGGATATACCATGATAAACGCGCACGCAATCATTACAGCGTCCGCAATCGTATCCAGCTTTTCACCAAGCCTGCTCGCTGTATGAAACCTTCTCGCGATATAGCCGTCAAGCGCATCCGTGGCCCCGCAAACGGTGTAAACAATAAAGAACGGCGCACTGAACGGCCCTGTAAATAACAAGGCCAGCGAAAGCGGAATTCTGAGCGCTGTAATAAAATTCGCCGTAACAATAACCTCTCATATGAAATCTTACGTACAGTTTAAGATACATCATTAGCTTTCACATGTAAAGCCTCTATATTCATATGCGCAATGCGGGCCAGCCTGGCCGGGCACGCGCAAATCAAATTTGATCTGTAAATGCGGGAAGGGCTGAGCAGGGTTTTGAATATCGTCGACTGCTTTAATCATTCTATTTTTGAGGATAAAAATGATCTAAGCGTCCTGGGGCTATACAGCTATGATAATCTTGATTATTATTGGGTCGAGGATAAAAAGCACACCTTCTTTATCATGGTTGATGGAATGACGGCGGGATTTATAATGGCAAGTGGCTACCCTGAAGCCCGTGAGCCAGCCGATTACTGTCTCTAAGAGCTTTTGTTATGTATAATTACCGCGGATGGGAACGGAAAGTTTCGCGGACCGATAAGCAGTTGACCGCCTTCATGGAAAATGGCAGTTGAAGCGGCATTTACATTATATCCCGTCAGTCCTTTTCTGGAATAATCTCATGCCAGAATACACGCAGGGCAAGTTGGATCGCATCCTGGCGCTGAATATGAGGAGGAAACGACAAGGTACATTTTATTGAAAACCAAATCGCTTTAGCGCCATGATTTCGGATATAGCCTTCGCCGGCAGCTCCGCCGCTGATGATGAGGTTGATTTTTGCGTAAAAACCCTGCAGTACTCCTCTGTTATAATCGCCGTATTAAGCGGCGCCTCCACCCTGATCCAGATTATATTCTGTACGCCGTACGATTGAATACAGTGAAATGGGCCATTGCGGCGTATGAGCTTAAAAAATGACGTTTTATACGCACTCAGGTTCGGTTTGTTTGCACAGTACCGCCGAACATGGAGGCGGTATGCCAACGTGAAGCGGAGGCTTTCGCGAATTTAAACCATGGGAGAGCGAAAAAACTTTTAATTCCGATACCAGGCCGGCACCGGGTTTTGCATATCGTCGTACCATAAAAGGACGTCCTGGGACTGTCTCATCATTGTGTCAACCTGGCCCTGACCAAACGGAACGGCCCAATAAATAGACGAAAGCGTATTGCTTGCAATATAAAAGGCGAGCAGCTTAAAAAATTCGATTGGCGGCCTGCCCCCAAAATAGCCGTCAAGCCGCCCCGACGCAAACCGCGGGCTCGCCTGTGCGCACCATACAATTCGGTTAAATTCCTCCCACGGGTCGCCAAAATCAAAACGGTCGAAATCAATGATAACAAGCTTTCCGTTTTCTATCATCATGTTGCCGATATGATAATCTCCGTGCTGAAAGCATTGAGGACGGCTTTTTAATAGTTCCCTATTATCCTCTATGTATTCAATTATCCTGTCGTCCCCATTAAACCGGATAGGGCAGTCCCTATATTTTTGGATCTTTATATTGGTTTTCCGGTTAAACCGGCCATACCATTCCTCCTGAGCTCCAGTCGCGGGAAGGGAATGGATCCGGCGCAGAACTTCTCCTGATCTCAATCCCAAATTGTACTGCTCTTCTTCAGGAAGCATAGGAATAACGTCTTCGGCGTCCTTTCCTTGGATCCAGGTAAGCAGAGTATAAACGCCCGCAGCACAAACGCCGAATTCCACGGGGTTACACATGGGGATATTCAGTTCCTTAAGCTGTTCCAGCGTTGTGAACAGCGCCTTTCTGGCTTCATAGCGTTCCATCGGCGTTATCCGGAGCAGGTATTTTGTACCATCCTCCTTTACTGCCAAATACTTTTTATCCCCCGACCAACCTTTCTCTATCGGCGTCATTGAAACAAAGCTAAGTTCACTCATACGTCGTTCCTTTGTCTATGTATTTCATTGCTGTTTTTATATCCATAGTCAGTTTATCATAAGCAAATATGATTTGCTGCGCCGCCCTGTTCGCCGCTTAAAAGGGTTTGGACGCCGTTATGACGCCCAGCAGCCAAAATCAATAGGTATTGTAAACCGTTATATTATAATGAAGGACGGCGTATAGCATATAAGCGTGGTCAGGATGAAGGCGCCGCATAATACGGCTGTTATAACAGCCGCGCACTACGCAAACGTAGCGAACGCGCGTCAAAAAAAGATATGTCATCCTTTAAGTTCATATACAGCATCGCCTACCGCGCCGTACTCTATTGACTGCAGAAGCATGGAATGCGTTTTTTCATCGAACTTTAACAATACGTCCGCCTGAACCGCCGTTAGTGTGTGGACTCCATAGTTGAGCATCATGCTCACGGTCAACGAACCCTCCCCGTCCAGCGTCCCAATGGACAGCTCTGAAATTTCAAAATCAAGGCCTTCCCTGTCAAAATCAAGTCCTGTCGCTTCTTTATATAATTGGGTGTTTACGACATATTCAGGCGACTGCGCGCCGCCGCGGCAGGTTATTACGAAGGTTTCCCGTCCCGTCCATTTCAGACTGAGAAACTCGCCTTTCTCTCCGTAGAACCAGCAGTCGCTGAACGGCCAGCGTATTTTATAAAGGCCCTCTGCGTCATAATACGCGGCCAGCATGCTTTCCAGGCTTCCATGACCTATCGTCCTTTTTGAAAACAGGATACAGCCGCCGCCCACCCGCTGATACATTAAATTATGCCTGCCTGAAAACTCATCCGGTATGTCTTCAAAGTCAACATACAGGTATTCCCCTTTTAGATCATCAATACTCTTTTCAACTGCCAATCTGGCCCGCAGCGCCGGTCCATCGCCGTTGTCGGTACGGCTTATAAAAAGCAATGCGGTTGAACAAAGGCGTTCGTCCCAGGGTTCGACTATACAGCATCCGGAAATCCTGCCATATTCCAGCCCTGTCTCCATTGTGGCAGAAGGTCCGGCTTTCTCCTGGCTCAAAGAAGGCGGCGCGGTCCGGCGTTGTTCCGTATCGCTCGGTACAGCCGATTCAGATAGAGACTCCCTGCCCTTATCCCCGTAAGTATTAGGGGCGCCGCACGAGCACAACAGCATGGATACAATAATGATTAAGAACAGACATAACTTTTTCATTTAAATTAGACCTCCGCTTATATTAGGTTGGTCGGGCTGGACTTTAAGTTTGTTATCTCAATTAATTCGCTGAGACGGCAGCAAGCTTTAATGGCTGAGGAAAAATTGAATTAATTTGTTTATATATCTATAATAACATAAAATGTTTGTAATTAAAAGCCTATATGCCGCTTTTTTTGAGATTACGGGTTCCGCCTCTCGGCCTACGGGCCCCCGTGCGGTAAAACCCGCAAAAACCAGCCTGCCGCCGCAAGCAGCTGTCAGACCGACTGCTTGGGGCGCCGCCCAAAAGGCCATAGGCCTTTCGCTAAGCGCTGTTCAGCACTTAGCGAGTTTAACCCGCAAAAGCCGGCCTTCGGTTGCAAGCAACTATCATGCCGGCTTTTGCTCTCAAGGTATCAAAAATCACCGTACATGCCGCTGATTTTTGA
>UQXE01000073.1 GCA_900544965.1 uncultured Eubacteriales bacterium
GCCGTTTTGTGAACCGCCTATGGCGGTAATAGGTTCTAAGCCGCCGGAGGCAAAAGCCGTTTCCCATGGGCTGAAGGCGCAGCGTATCTAACCGCCTACAGTTCGATCTTGGTCCACTTTGCGCTTCTGAAGCGTATGAAATTGAGCACAAGCCTCATAAACTGGTCTGAAAACAGGCCGAGCCACAGCCCCACAAGCCCGAGGCCGCACGGATAGCACAAAAACCATGAGAACACCGTCCTTATAACGCCTACGCATATGAACGACGACACGGCTACAAACTTGGAATCTCCCGCTCCGCGCAGGCAGCCCGAAATTACCACCTGCGACGTCTGGGCCAGGCTTGTAATCGCGATAATATACACGATCTGGGAGCCGAGCGCGACGACGTCCGGATCGTTATTGAACAGCAGTATGAGATCGCGCCTGAAAATTATAAACATCGCCGCCAGCATAACGCCCATGATCAGCGCGCAGCGCTGCCCGGTTTTTCCGTAGATTATCGAAAGATCAGGGCGCTTCATGCCCAGACCCTGGCCTACAAGCGAGGTGGAAGCCACGCCAAGGCCATCGCCAAAGGCGAACGATATATTTATCAGGTTCATGCATATCTGGTGCGTGGCAAACTGTATGGTGCCAAGCTTTGCAACCAAAAGGGCAAACACGAAAAACCCAACGCGCATAAACAGCTGTTCAACAAGGGCCGAGCTTCCAACCTTTGTTATGCCGCCAACGGTGCGCCTGTCAAATTTCCAGCTCCTGTCCATTATAATCGAGAGCCTGGTGGAGGTATGCCTTGTTACCGATATCAGCGCTATGGAAAACATAACTACCGACGAGCAGGCCGTGGCGACCGCGGCGCCACGCACGCCCAGCCTTGGGAATATCCATATGCCGTTTATCAGCAGATAGTTTAGCGCTACGTTTACCAGGTTGGCCGAAACATTGGTAACCATGGATACGCGCGTGTTGCCAAAGCCCCTCTGCGCCGCGTTCATGGTCATGGCGCAGCAGTTGAAAACATTGGTGGTGAGTATAATGCGAAAATATGCCACCGCGTCGACGATAAAATCGTCGCCCGCGCCGGCAATCCTGAGCAGCGGCTCGGTAAATATAAGCCCAACCGCGGTCATCACTGCCGAGAGCGTCAGGCTGATTACCAGCGCCTGCTTAAGGCACCGGTTAGCCCCCTTTAAGTCGCCTTCGCCCTTTCGCCGCGCTACAATGGCGGTAACGCCCACGTTAAGGGTTATTATTACGGCCAGAAGTATAAACTTTGGCTGGGTCGTAATGCCCACCGCGGATATCGCGGCCGGTCCAAGCTGGCCCACCATCATAGTATCCACTGATGAAACAAGCGCGACAAGCACGGATTCAAGCGCCGACGGCCAGGCCATCTTCAAACATGTTCCGTATGCTTCCCGCGCCGAGGGCAGGCCGCCCTGTACGTGATGCTTTTTCACCATATATTCCGGCCAGAACAGCCGTTTTAGGGGATTCATGCCAGTTCGTCTCCTGATCTTGGGCGCATTGCCGTCTTTCATTCTATTCGAACCATAGCACATTATGCGATATATTGCAATCATGTAAAAACAGGCAGGGCGTCAGACTGTCAGAAAACCCAGGTATATCAATGGCTGTACTTGACTTTAAATCCGGCTCCGACGGCATGCGCGTCACAACGGATAAAAACCGTGTTTACCCTTGTAAACTTAGGATAATGACTCTTCAATACACAACCCGGCGCACAAGCAAGATAAATTAAAACGCCGCATAGCTACCGGCGGCGTTTACTATATTATTTGTCTCATGTATCAACGCGGCTACTGCTTCATTCGCTGCATAAGATCCTCTATCACCTTGTCCACCTCGGGATCCTGCTTGCGCTCGGACGCTATCTTGTCGCATGCGTACATAACGGTGGAGTAATGCTTGCCGCCGAACTGCACGCCGATATCGGGAAACGACAGCTCGGTCATTATGCGGCACAGGTACATCGCCATCTGGCGCGGCATGGCAATCGCCGCGTCGCGGCGCTTCGCGCTTAAATCCTCCACCTTCACCCCGTAAAAATCGGCCACGCTGCGCTTTATATCCATCGGCGTTATCTTTTTCTTGACAAAGGCCGGAATCACATCCTTGAGCGCCCTCTCGGTAAGCGCCAGGGTTATGGGCTGCTCGTTGAGCTTGGCGTAGGCGATTATGCGGTTGAGCGAACCCTCCAGCTCTCGGATGTTGGAGCTGATCTTTTCAGCTATAAAGGCCAGCACGTTGTCGTCAACATGTATGTCTTCCTGTATGGCCTTTCGCTTGAGTATCGCAATCCTGGTTTCAAAATCCGGCGGCTGTATATCCGCGATCAGGCCCCATTCAAAGCGCGTGCGCAGCCGCTCCTCAAGCATGGGGATTTCCCTGGGATGCTTGTCCGATGTGATTATAATCTGCTTGTTTGCGTCTTTGAGCGAATTGAACGTGTGGAAGAATTCGCTCTGGGTGCTCTCTTTATTGGCTATGAACTGGATATCGTCGATCATCAATACGTCGACGTTCCGATATTTTTTTCTAAACCTGGCGCATACCTGCACGCTGTTGCGGTTGTCCTGTATCGACTGGATCAGCTCGTTTGTAAACGTTTCGCTGGTGGTGTACATTACCTTTGCCTTTGTGTTGAATTCCAGTATCCTGTGGCCTATGGCATGCATAAGATGCGTTTTACCAAGCCCTACGCCGCCATAGATGAACAGGGGATTGTAAGCCGCCGCTGGATTTTCGGCAACCGCCTTTGCCGCCGCGTAGGCAAACCGGTTCGACTCACCGATTACGAACGTATCAAAAGTATACTTCGAATTATGCGAAAAAAACCCGCTTGGATAGGCGGCGGTGTTTATATCGATTTCCGCTTCATAGTCGGACCTCTGCGATTCATCGATCAAAAGCACGGACAGCTCCCTGCCCGTTACCTCGTTGAGCGCGCTTGAAATGGATGCAATATATACATTGGTAAGGGTAGATTTCTGCAATTCGCTCGACGTTTGCAATATAAACACGTCGTCTATCAGCGCCACGGGCTGCAGGTCTATAAACCATGAAGAAAAACTTATATCGGTTATATTGGGCCTCATCCTCTTTAAAGCCCTGTCCCATATAGCCTGCGCACTTTCCATCAAATCCTTACTCTCCCTCAGGTATTCAGCCATACCCTTTTTTGTCAAAAGCGGGATGCGTGCAGACACGCATCCATACTGTATAAATGTTTTTATAATAATAGCAAAATCCACAGGGGAATACAAGGGCGTTAATCGGGCAGGAATTATCTTTTTTGCCGCTATAACAGATTTTTCATGCTTCTTTACCGTTTGCGGTTTAAAAAACATTTTATCCTGCCCAAAATTAAAAGCGGCTGAAGCTGTTTAAGCGTATATCAGCAAAAAAAACCGCCGCCTTAAGACCCTCCTGTTTTCATAGCTCCACTAGTAGCATAACCGCCGCCAAAATGGGACGATTGCGGGGGCTTGGATTGTATACTCCCAACAAGCAAAGCATTTTCCTCCATTAGGCATCTTCTTTAGAGGGCCTATTTTTTTGCGATTCTTTATGCCGCTTCCTGCCGTCTTTGAAGGCCTTCAATACCCATAGGAATAAGTCTAATGTAGCGGCAAAACGGCTTTTGCAGCGATTTTCAAAGCGAAAATCATCAATTCTTTTTAAGTAGTCCTTCATCAACCGTAACTGTATAGCGTGGCTTTTTTGTTGGCATATAGATCGACTTCTTGTAATTTATATTATATGTCAGTTCATCGCCGATGTTAATAGCCTCGTACATAGGTTATCAAAAAAGGCCATAGGCGATTCGCTAAGTGCTGTACAGCACTTAGTGAGCTTAACCCGCAAAAAAGGCCATAGGCCTTTCACTAAGCGCTGTTCAGCGCTTAGTGAGCTTAACCCGCAAAAGCCAGCCTTCGGCTGCAAGCAGCTATCAGGCTGGTTTCATGGGGCTCCGCCCCAAACCCCGCCAAAGGGGACTTTTTGTAAAAAGTCCCCTTTG
>UQXE01000074.1 GCA_900544965.1 uncultured Eubacteriales bacterium
TCGGGATTCCCAAGGGGACTTTTTACAAAAAGTCCCCTTGGGCGGGGTATGGGGCAAAAGCCCCATGAATACAGCACTTAGTGAAAGGCCTATGGCCTTTTTGTGGGGTATGGGGCAAAAGCCCCATGAATACAAGCCTGATAGCTGCTTGCGGCCGAAGATAACCGCGCCGCTAATCCAAAAGCCTATCCTTTACCATGTCGAAATAAGCGGGGCCTATGTTAAGATATTCCTCGTGAAACTCCTTAATATTAAAGCGCACGCCCTTTTGCTTCCTGTAGCTTTCAAGGATATCAAAGAACTGGATATATCCAAGCGCGTATTCCAGCGCGTATGTGGGCGCGTCTATGGCCAGCTGGTAGTAAAACGCTACGGTGGATGGATCGGTCATGCCGTAATCCTCAAGGAAGGCCTTTACCTCCTGCTCGGACCAGCCGTACGCGTTGACGCCGATGCTTACCACGGCGGGCATGAGCACGTCGCCTATCACAGTATTTGCCGAGACAAACAGGGCGAAATCACTGCCTGACTGAAAATTGCTGTATAAGTAATTCTCAGCGTACTGAGACCAGCCCTCATAGTACGCGGTGAGCGAGATAAGCCTTGGAAACAGGCCAACGTCCTCAAGCGAACGCTGGTATACGTACTGATACATATGCCCGGGATACGCTTCGTGTGCCAGCACCGACAGCAGGGACATTGACGGGTCGACGGAGCTGTTGTTTATCATCACGGTGTTGTGGAACGCGTCGTCAACCGGCGGAATCATGTACGCGGCTGGGCTGAGCTGGTCTTCAAGCTCTTTTGGGGCGCTGAAGAAGCTGACCTCATGGTCGGGAAGCCCTGGAAAATCGTTGGCTATCAGCTCCTTAAGGTAGGCTATGTCGCTCTCAAGCGATCCCGTGGTTATGCTGGTTTGGCCAAACTGGTCCACAACGTCCGGATCCCTGAGTATTGCGTCGTAAAGCACGATATACTGGTCTATTATCCTGTCCTTGAGCTGGTTGAAGGCGTCCTCAACCTTCATATCGCCACAGGACGCCGTTCTGAGCGCGTATTTAAAATAATCCGGTCCGCCTTGAGCGTAATACAGGCCCTTTTCGTTTTTGCCGGTATCCTTCAGCTCGTCGATGCCGTCGCGCAGGTTTTTGTAAGCCTGCATAACGGAATCCGTTACAAGGGATTTGTTGCGCCCGTTATATTCCGCCCGCTTATCACTGCTCAGGTCCTCTATGGCGTCGAGCCGCTCGTCAAAGCCCGTTATAAGAAAACAGTTTTCGCCGCTTGCTATAAACGTATCGCAGTGGTCAACCACCATTTCAGCCGCCGCCGTGGTCATGAACAGCCCCCGCTCCGACTTTTCCCTTTCAAAATCAAGGATTTGCCCGAAATAGCGCACAAAATCATTGAGCAGCGAAAAGTAGCTTTCCACGTCGTCCTCACTGTCTATTGAATACAGCGCCATGGTCAGCGGCAGGTTAACGTGTATACCCGTTATGATTTCAAGCGGTTCAATATAGTAGTAATAATCCGCTCCGAGAAGCTCGTCGGCAAGGTAGCGGCGTATGATCTCATATGTCAACAGCTCCGATTCGCTCAACAGCTCCGTGTTGATGCTGTCGAGCTTATTGAGATACTCCTGGCACCGGCCGCTCGAGCGCTCGAATTCAGCATATGTCAGTTCCCCAAAGCTATCCGGCGCGCTGGTTTCATCCATGCCGTATTTTGACGGGTCTCTTAACAACAGGTGATAGGTAAGCGCGTCCGAGCCGATATATTCCTTAAAAAGCCCTTCGTCCACCTCCTTTAGCAGGCGCGACGCAGTGGCGGCGTCCTGGGTTGCGTCCGGCGTAACGGCCGGTTGGGCCGTCCGCGGCTCCTTAGGCGTCGGCGTTATATTTGAAGAAGTTCCGAAGCATCCCGAGAGCAGCAGGAACATCGCCACAAGGCACAGGGCAATGGCGCGGCGAAAAATCATCTTTAAATACCATCCTTTCCTTAAAGGGGTTTATACGGCTTATTATGATAGTATATCAGAAGCAAAGACGAATTTGACGGGAAATACACAAATATTGACACGAATTAAGGGGAATGGGACGCTGAGCGCCCGTGCCCGGTCCCAATCCCCTGTTGAAATTTACGATTATATCAATCCTAATATCAGGAATCGCCGCTTTTTATGGGCTGCGCCGCGGCGCTTTGGGTTAACATAGCGATCAGCTCCGCCTGGTCAACGCCCGTGCATTCAATATAGACATACAGGTTGCTGCCAACGCGCCAGCACACCCAGTATACCCCGTCGTCCCTGGCGTCGGTTACCATGGCTGAACCCACCGTAAGAGTAAACGGGCACTCCTCCATCATCTGGGCAAAGTAGTAGCCGCCGTCGCCCTTGGCGTAAGCGTTGCCGTCCTCGGCATTGTACGAACGGCTCCAGTCCGCCGGAAGACCCGCGGGGATAAGTCCGCCTTCTTCTAAAAGGGTGCAGTTATCCACGACTTTGACCGACGCCTGTTTCAACTCGGTCTTAACCTCCTCGGGCACCGAACCTCCTCCGCCCTTTGTTAGATATCTATATATGGGGGAGCTGTCGATCATATCCTCGGTTACCTTATACGCGCCCTGCTGCCCCGAAGGGTTCGGCGCATTCGGCGTGACAGCGGTTCCCTGATGGGTCGCTACGGCGGCGGCGCCAGGCGTTTTCCCGTCCGACGGATTATAATTGATGCCGCGCGGTTCCGTTCCCGCTCCCGAACGAAGGGCAAAGGCGGCTCCCGCCCCAATCAGCGCGACAAAAACGGCGGCCGCGCTCAGATATTTCATAAGAGGGGCGCGTTTGCGCTTCTTTTCCATACTTCCCTGAAGTATTCTTCTTTTAAGTTCGTCGTACGGCACGCGGGCGTCGGCCGATTCCGCGGCCGATCTCAGCATGGACTCAAGATTGTCATTCCACTCCATCAACAGCCCCTCCTTCCTTAAGCGTTGCTTGAAGCATAGTGCGCGCGCGCGACATGCGGGATTTGATTGTGCCTTCGGTTACTCCTAGCATTGATGCAATCTCCTTATAGTTCAACCCCGAAAAATAATGTAGCATGATAGGCTCCCTGTATATTTCATCAAGTCCGCCTATCGCCTTATAGAGCGCGCCCGTTTTCTCAGCGTTTATTGCCGCCTGCTCCGGCAGTTCGGATTCGGCCTCCACCGCGCTGTCAAACGGGGGTTCGTCAAAAAACACCTCCCGCTTATTGCGCCGGACCATGTCCACTCCCGCGTTTACGGCGACACGGTAAAGCCAGCCCTTGAGCTGCATATCCTCCATGTTCTCCAACCTGTTCATATGCTTCAAAACGCGCATGAACACTTCCTGCGACACGTCCATCGCCGAATCGCGGTTCCCCGTGACGTTATACGCCGCCCAGTAGACCATACGCGAATAATCCGCATAAATGGAGTCAAAATCCCTCAATTTCGGAATCCTCCATCAATAATGAATACGTCTTTGGCAGCCGTTTGGTTGCGCCAAACGGCAAAAACGTTTCTGGAATTATTATAGCATATCACACAACATAATAATAGCCGCCGGATTTTACGTCCGTATTCAGTGGGAAGCCTGCTGGATAATTACTCTAATTTAAAACCAATAATATATTAAGGCAGCCTGGCGGCGCTTGAAAGCGGCTTAAGCGGCGGTATCCGCGCCGTCGCCGCGCGCTTTTGCGCCAATTCTTCAAAAAGGCGCCGCAAAGCCGTGCCAAACCCCTGTTTTTGTTGAGTTTCGTTATTGACAAAGCCCACAGCCTGCATTAGAATAGTAGGGCCGTATCATGGGTGCGTCCGGTGAATTCCGGCCCCGCTTACAGGCGGGTGTAGCTCAGTGGCAGAGCTCCGGCTTCCCAAGCCGGCCATGTGGGTTCGATTCCCATCACCCGCTCCAAGCATCCCGTTTATATGCGGGAGGATCCGGCTAAAATACAAGGAGGATTTTTTGAAGCAATGGCGAAAGCGAAATTCGAAAGAACAAAACCGCATGTAAACATCGG
>UQXE01000075.1 GCA_900544965.1 uncultured Eubacteriales bacterium
AAAAATCACCGTACATGCCGGTGATTTTTGATGGATTATACTTTTTGAGGATGTAGTTAAGTTATTTACTCTGATATTTGATGAATTATAAAATTGGTGAGGATAATGCGATGAATGAAAAGGACAAAAAAACGCGTGCGCGCATGCTCGACAGATGCGCCAAGAAGGCTGTAAACGCGCTGATGGAGATATGTTCCGATCAGGGACAGAAGGCCTCTGACCGCATTGCGGCGGCCAAGCCGCTGCTAGAACTGGGGCTGGGGCAATGGCGGGCTTCGGACGGACGAGAAAACGAACTCAGAATATTGATAGAGGGCCTTGAAGACGGATTTTGCGAATGAATAAACGCGTGGGAGCGAACTGTATAATACAAATTATAGCCTGATCTATGCCGTACGGTTTTTTTGGAACCAATAGGCCGGCTTGTTCGTATTATATGTATAACGCCCGCCGCATATGAGGCGGGCCGTATATGACGACACACGCGCCTGCGCAATCGTATAAATGAAAATACGCGGGAAACGGGCGCGCCAAGAAAAATAATGAGGTGAATTTATGAAACGTCTTGTAAAGGTCCTGGTTGCCCTTTCGCTTGCGGCCGCTATGCTGGCATTAGCGGCATGCGCGCCGCGCACGGAAGCCCCGCCCGATCCTACCTCCACCCCGCAGAACACGCAGGGCGGCGGAACATCCCCCTCTCCTTCGGCGAACCCGAACGGGAACGCGGAGACGCCTAAGCCGACGTCAACGCCTGTAAAGCCGATTGACGGGCTGGACGAAGCGACTTCAGAACACATCTACGATATGGCGGATATCTTCAAGAGCATTATAGTCAACCTGGGCGGCGACGACGCCTACGAAAAATACGATCCCGCCGACAAGGACTTCGTATGGGACGCGGTTAAGACCTATTTCGCCATGTTTGGCTCAAAGCATACCACGATTACAGATCAGCGCACCTATGTGGTGGACGACGATCTGGTGGAGGACATAGCCGAGTACATGTTTGACGACGCCGACGACGACAGCCTGCCCAAGCCGGACGACGCCGAACTGAAAAATGGCGTTCACTATGACAGCGCGACTGAAAAATACACCTTCAGGGCCTTGAGCTTAAACGACGCGAAGCTCAAGTTTGTCAAGGCGGAAACAGGGGATAACGGGGTTATAAGCGTTACCATAGAGGGTACCGTAATGTCGATGTCAACGTCGACCAGCAAGGCTCCCGGCATCAAGACCAGCAGCTATACCTTTAAGCTCAAGCCGGAGGACATGGACGACGACGACGAGCTGTTCCGTTACGAGATAGTTGACGTTACCAAGGCCGATGGCGCCGGCGGCCAGACGGCTGCTCCAGATTCAGACAAAACTGACGGCTGACAGCGGTTCAGCCAGGACCGGCCGGCGGAGCTTGCCCTTCGCCGCCGGCTTATATATAGATGCGGGGACCGGAGCGGGATCAACGGTCCCCGCGCTAAAAAACGATATGGGAAAACCCCGCCTCAAGAGGATCCGGTTCGAGTGTACGCTTTGCCATCCACCGCTTGTCAAAATATCGCCGGGACACGCCTTTTCCTCTTTCGCACATCTGCCGCAAAACAGCCCTTTTGGCGGGTTTCGAGTATACGAAGCGCTCAAGTTTGTTTTAGGGCGCGGCGCAAGAGCCATAGCGGCTCCTATAGCGAAGCTTTAGGCAGCAACGCTATGCGGAATGGTTTCCTATCTCAGCCCCCTTTAAGAGCTCTATATTTTACTCCCGCATGACCTTCAGCATTTCAAACAGCAATAAATAGACGACGCATTCTCGCATTTCGCAAGACAATACAGCTAAAAAGCGAATATGGAGGTAATTACTGTGAAGGGACATAAACGCATGGGCAACAGCGCGATGGCGGCAGCCATTATAAGCGTGGTTCTTGGAGCGGCGGCCATTGGCCTGGGCGTCTTTTTAAGATTGCCGCCGTTTGCTACGCAGCGCTGGGGAATGATCGCCGGAGCGGCGGGCGTGGCGGCGGGCGTGGCGGCGGGCGCATTGGCAAAAAAAAGCGGCGCCGCATATGGTGTGGCGGAGTGTGGGATATGGGTTTCGCTTGGAGGCATAATAATTTCGGCAATAATGATGGTTATTGCTTCAACACAGCTGTTTTCCTCTTAGCCCGTACTCCACTCCCAGCGTTAAGCGCTAAAGCAGTTTTTTTGTCTGCTCATATACGTCGCCGCTGCCCATGGTGAGAACAATGTCGCCAGGGCCGGCGTTTTTAGTCAAATAATCGCGTATCTCCTCAAACGTAGGGATGTATATCGCGTCAATGCCGCTTTTTGCTATTGCGTTTACGATATCGCGCGCATGCACGTCGCCGGTATCCCTTTCACGCCCTGGGTAGATGTCCGGCACTATTACCGTTTGAGCGCCTCTCAGGCAGCTCATGTCGCCTGTAAACAGCGTTTTTGCGCGGGTAAAGCTGTTGCACTGGAGCACGCAGAACAGCTTTTTATGCGGGCAGCGCACGGCCGCGCCCACCACGGCCCGTATCTCGGACGGATGGTGCGCGTAATCATGAAACACCTTTACGCCGCCGCTTTCGCCCATCAGCTCGAACCTGCGCCGCGTAAGCGTATACTCGTTAAGCGCGCAGGCCGCCGTGTTAAACGGCACGCCAAGCGTAAGCGCCACGGACAGCGCCGCAACGGCGTTCATCATATTATGCTCCCCAGGCACGCTAAGGGAAACGCGTCCGATGTTTTCACCGTAGCAGATCAAATCAAACGACGGGTTGCCCATGCTGTCAAACGATATGTCCGCGGGCATGTAGTCCGCGTCCGAAACGCCGTAAGTGATGGACCTTCCCTTCTCATGGCCGTCTAAAAGGCCCCTTACACGCGCGTCGTCATTACAGCCTATAAGCACGCCGCCTTCTGGAAGAAGGGCTGTAAACCTTCCAAACGCGTCGGTTATATGCTCTATATCATGATAATAATCCAGATGGTCGTCGTCTATGTTGCTTATAAGCTCAATGGTGGGATGAAGCGCTAAAAAGCTCTCCACGTATTCGCACGCTTCCGTTATGAACATGCCGCCCCTGCCGATGCGCACCCCGCCGTTTAGAAAATCTACAAAGCCGCCGATATGTATCGTGGCGTCCATCGGGTGCGCGCCGGCTTCGCCGCTGTCGCAGCGGCACGCTATGAGCGCGAGCATGGACGTAATCGTCGTCTTACCATGGCAGCCGGCAATGGCCACAACCTGCTCAAAGCCTTCGGATATCATGCCAAGTGCGTCCGCGCGCTCCACCTCGGGAATGTTATGCTCCCTTGCGGCCGCGCGCTCAGGGTTGTCGGGCCTGATTGCCGCCGAATAGATGAGAAGATCGGCGTCGCCCAGGTTTTTAGCGTCGTGCCCTATAAAAACGGGAATACCAAGCTGCTCAAGGCGGCGGGTAAATTGCGACCGGGCTTTGTCCGAACCCTGAACGCTGAACCCGCGCGAACGCAGTATCTGCGCCAGCCCGTTCATGGAACAGCCTCCGATTCCTACCAGATGTATAAGCTTATGCCCCTCAAGCATGTCCGGCACCTCCAAAACTTTCACTATGGACCACGTAATAACATATTATACACATAAGGGCAATTATGCGCAAACGGGCGCGTTATCATACGCGCCGCAGTGCGTCTGCAAAGCGTTGCCGCGCCACTTTTTTGAGGTTACGGGTATTGCCTCCCTCCCGCGCGGCCCAAAACGGCCATGAGGCCTTTCGCTAAGCGCTGAACAGCACTTAGCGAGTTTTTAACCCGTAAAATCGCCATAGGCGATTCGCGATGCGCTTGATCAGCACTTAGCGAGCTTAACCCGCAAAATCGCCATAGGCGATTCGCGATGCGCTTGATCAGCGCATCGCGAGTTTAACCCGCAAAAGCCGGCCTTCGGTTGCAA
>UQXE01000076.1 GCA_900544965.1 uncultured Eubacteriales bacterium
CGGCATGTACGCCGGTCTTTTGATACCTTGAGAGTAAACGATGAAAAACCAAACATAAAAGTAAAACGCTGTTTTTCGGGATTCCCAAGGGGACTTTTTACAAAAAGTCCCCTTTGGCGGGGCATGGGGCGGAGCCCCATACACTCCTATGGCTTAACCGCCCGCGTGGCAAGGTACGTAGGAGCATATTCGCTTATAAGCGAGCAGCCTGGCCGGTCATGGTCCTCATACAGATCGGAAAGCATAAATCCGGCGCGGAGCTGCCCGCCGATCTGTTCCTCCAGCGAATGACTGAACTGCACCCCGTCGTTGCTCTCAATCAGCTTTTCCATCAGCGCGGGATCGTTGAGCGGGTTGAAAGGCAGTTTGTTCTTTACAGTGAGCCCGCCGTCGTCAAACATGTAACATATCCCGTTGCTCATGCCCGCGATGAGCGCGCCTCCACTTCTGAGTACCCTGAAGCATTCGTTCCATACATGATATACATCCTCAATATAGCAGTTTGATACGGGATGGAATATCATATCGAAGCTTTTGTCTTCAAATGGCAGCCGCCTTGTCATATCCCCCTTTATGATACTAATATTGTAGCCTTCGCGTTCGGCCACAAGACGTTCGCTTTCAAGCTGTCTGTCCGAGTTGTCAAACACCGTACATTCGGCTCCCAGCGCACAGAACACAGGCATCTGCTGGGCGCCTCCACAGGCAAGCCCAAGGATTCGCGAAGCCTTGAAGGGAAGGAACCATTCCTTTGGAACAGCCCTTACGGGCGTGAGATAAACCTCCCATAGACCCTCAAAAACCCTCATATACTCGTCGTGCGATATTGGCACTCCCCATTCGATGCCGTCCTCAACCCAGTTGTCCCAGGCTTTCGAGTTAACGTATGTATAGCTGTTTCTGTCAATCATTAGTTCCTCCATGGCGTTTACCGGTTTGCACAAGGTTATGCGCAAAGCTGTTTGAATTATCCAAGCTCTTCAAGGCGTTTTAGCAGCTCCCCGTTTTTCAGCCTGCCAAGCGCTTCGACGCCCCATTGCGGAAACGCCTCCCTAACGCATGCGAAATAAAGCGTTACCAAATGCTCCAATATGCTGTTAAGCGCCGCGTTCCCTTCGTCGTATTCGCCGTAGCTATCTAAAAAGGCCTCCCGAGCCGCCTTTGCCAGGCTGTAGGTGACATTTCTTATGTCGCCGGCCGCCGGCCCCTTGCCCAGGAGGTTGTAGTCGAACATGAGCGCCCGCGTTCCATCGCGCGATACCGCCATGTTTGTGTAATAAAAGTCATTATAGACAAGCGTCTTGTCCATAGCGTCGATAAGCTCCCTAAGCCGGTGCAAGCGCTCGTCCAGAGCGCGCCAGACCGGGTTATCCCCAGTATTGGTTTTCCGCTTTATAAATTCAAGGTTAGCGCCGGTTATGCAGCCGCACTCCATATACATGTTGCCGCCATGATCGGCCACATATGCCCTGCCGCGGTCATGGAGCCGCCTGTACCATTTGGCGAGGGCGGCGGCGACCGTTTCATCCGCCATATCCTCTTGAGCGGCTAGCCTGTACTCATCGCTGAACTCAAGATCCTCCAACAGCAGCGCGTTGTCGGTATAAGCGATAACGCCGATTGTGGGCACCCTGAGCCCATGCAATATCAAATAGTTCCCTATTTCGCGGCAATACTGGGCATTATCAAAGGCTTTCAGCACATACCGGCCGTTTCCGCTTTTCACGCGGTAAACGGACACGCCGTCCTTTGAGCGGATTTGCGTCAGCTCTGAGCAGTCCATGCCCATATCCTTTATCAGTTGGCGTACAGTGGTTTCGTCCAATTTTTCATCCTCCCGCTCCGCTTAAAAACGTCGGCTAAATTATTTAATAAAGTAATTATACATTGTCAAGGCTGGCCCCGTTTCCTTCCCTAAAGAATCCGTCAGGCAAAATGTCGGACCCCATCCTCCACATTGCGGGGCTGATGCTTGCAAGGATGTGCGGCGATTCGGGGGCGCAGTTCCTCTTATACTGCTGGGCAAAAAAGCGGCGGATAAACACATCAAAGGCTCTTCGTATCTCGCCGGGGTCAAAGGGCAGCTCGCGTATCGCCTTTTCAACGATAGCGGAGGGCTTTTCCTTATTTATTACAAACTGATATATGAAAAAGTCATGCATCTCATAGCTGCCGAGCAGCTCTTCGGTTTTCTGCGCTATCTCGCCGGCTTGAGAAGGCAAAAGCTCGGGACTTACGGGCGTGTCCAGGATATCCTGCAGCGTATCCGCCGCCGCCCTGAATTCAGCTTTGGCTTCGGCTACCACCCTGCGAATAACGGTTTTTGGAAGCGAAGCGTTTACGCCGTACTGGGCCAGGTGATCACCCCCGAAGGTGGTCCATCCGAGCGCGGCTTCGGACAGGTCCCCAGTACCCACGTCGAGAAGGTTTTCCATGTTGGCAAGGTCCAGAAGAATCTGCGTCCTTTCCCGTGCCTGGGCGTTTTCATAGACGACGTCGCGCTTGTCCGTGCCATGCCCGATAGCCTCAAGGTGCGCGGCGCATGCGTCCACTATTGAGATTTCCCTGAAAGAGCATCCGAGGGCCTCGCACAGCTTTCTCGAGTTTTCCCTGGTGCGTATCGAGGTCCCAAAGCCGGGCATGGATACGCCTAAAACGCCGCTTCTGTGAAGCCCCATCATGTCCGCGGCCTTTACGGCGGCAAGCACAGCCAAAGCGCTGTCAAGCCCTCCGGAGACGCCGATTATAAATCCCCTGCCGCCGGTGTGTTCCAGCCGTCTCCTCAGCGCCTCGGCCTGCAGCCTTAAAATCCGCCTGCACTCGTGGGCGGCGCGTTCGGGCTTTTGAGAAAGATAATACGTGGGCTGCTGCATAACGGGAACAGCCTTTGCGGATGCGAGCCAGGCGGCGTTTACATCCGCGTATACGAACGGGTCGTCAGAAAACGGTTCCGTCATGGCGATAATCTCGCCTCCCGCAGATATCGCGCATAATCCGTCATACAGAAAAAAGGAGGAGGATTCGCCGGAATTCGGAGCCGCGTAAGCCGCCGCAAAGCCCGATATAGCCGTATACCGTCTGAGCGCCTCAGAAATAAGGCGGTCACTGTGCACGGTTGCATTTAAAAAGGAAGGAATGAGGGTTACGTTGCCATCGGGTACGCTCAGCTTGCTGGATAACAGCTCGTTGCCGAATACTACGTTTATATTGCGCGGAAAGATGGAGCGGGGCTTTGACAAGTGATACTCAACCGACGGAATGAAGCCGAACGGAGCTTCGGCGCAGTCGGAAAACGAGGTGGCAAGCACGCTGCCGCGGTTAATCAGCGCTACGGCGCTGCGCACGCTGCCGTTTATCTCGCATGGATAACCCACCGCCGCGGTTATGCTGAGATTTTCAGTGGCCCTGCATATGCTTTCAAGCGCCCTGCCCGACAGGTCAAGCATATGCGGGTGGGAAAGCAGCGAGCCAAGGCTTGCCCCGGCGAGGGCCAGTTCTGGAAAGACGATGAAGTCAACATCCAGGCCAGAGGCGCGCTTTATAGAATCCGCAATCAAATCCGCGTTTGCCATAGGGCTGCCAAGCACCGTTTTAGGCGAGGCCGCCGCAATGCGCTGCTGTTTTTTTAACATGAAAATACTCCTTGTATAAAACGCATTTATTGTATAGGATATTATAACATCAGTATAAATCAACATGCTAAAAATTTATTAAAAAAATTTAAAAAAAGCAGTTGACAAGTAAAAGATGATTTGGTAGACTAAACGGGCTGTCAGGG
>UQXE01000077.1 GCA_900544965.1 uncultured Eubacteriales bacterium
AGCAATAGCTATGCGATAATCTGGGCATAGTTACTCTCGTTTCGCCTATTCCCTTACATGCGCGGGCGTCACACCTCCGCTTCGCCGCCAGCTTTTGCGGCTGCGCCTTCGGCGCAAAATCTCCCAGTAATTTCGAGCAATAGCTATAAGGAATGCAAAGATCAACAGCTTACCAGCCTATCGCCTCATATAATCAGGTCTAAAAGGAATAATAATAAGTTTTTATGTCTTTACAGGCAATAAATCAGTACTATTAATAAATTATTATTCATTTTTTCGTATTTGTTGTTGACAACTTCATTTTTGTAGTATATATTGTAAATATAGTATGTTGTCGTTTTGAATACAATATAGTCAAACATTTAAAGTGTGATTGAAATTCTCATATAACCTTGACGCCCATTTTTTAAGAAGTCATTAAAGGAGGTCGATGCCTATGATTGCCGGTGGAAATTAACTTTTTAGCAGATCGCAAATCGCTACAGATTTCTAAATCTAAGAAAGGAGTGTGCTTAAGATGACTAATTATAACACTCCCTCCGCGATCTCAATAGTTCCCGAATTGTGTTATACCTTGTTCCCCAACCATGGAATATCGGATAACGTTACCGAATATCACATCGAATATTGATTATCTTCGGGAAGCATGTGCGGGTCATAACGGCCTATACATGGAATCGGCGTACAACTACATCGTCAACTTAATGCCGAGTTGATTATTGAAAGGATTACTAAAACTGCTATTTACTATAATGAACCATAAAAATGCAAATTACAGAAAGGATTAAAACCATGCATAAAAGAATTTTAAGCGTTTTTATCGTCATCCTCATGCTCGCCTGCGTCGGCTCGCCCGCGCTGGCCGCCGAAAATACCAAGGACATCGAACCACTTCCCTTTAGCTGGGAAGCATATGAGTTTGTCGCTAATTATCTTCAGAATAATGGCTATCTTGCCATTGCCGGCGACGGCACGCTGGAGATACTGCCCTTCCCTGAGGGCGCGTTTAATCCATTGATTGTAAACGCTATTAAAAGCTATGTAAACGATTTTATTAATCTATTGGTGCAGCAGGGCATGATATACCTGGACGCCGGCTTTAACGTATATCTTACAGAGCAATATTATATGTATACGAAGGATTTCCTTATTTGGTTCACGCAGGCATTCGGTTTCGATTACCGAACAAGAGGAATACATGGAAACAGCATACCGGTGGTTCATGATGACAATCCCAGCGAACGGGGAATGAGTGGATTGAGCGTTTACTGGTATAAGTATGAAGCCAAGTTCAGTAATGATGTAATAACCACTAGTATAAATACCCTGTATAAAGGACTGTGCAACGCGTTTTTCCCCGCTCCAATAGGCGGCCGCGCTACTGATAATGTTGTGCCTAACATGGGGGCGCTGGAGCTTTTCAACGTAAATCAAAACGGTGTGGTGGTAAGGTTTATATACTCAACCGAATTTGACAACCTGATCGCCGGCGTCTGGGCGCAATGATTTTCCGTTAACCAAGGGGGCTGCGGCAATCAGCAGTTCCTTGAGCAAAAAGGAGGGTGATTCCAATGGGCAATTAAAGCTGAACTTGGCAACAAATAATTTATCAATGCAAAATGAAAGGAGAAACATAATATGTTAAAACGAATACTAGGCGTTATAATGTCCGTATTTATGCTGGTTTGTTTCTGTGTTCCAGCACAGGCTGCAAATATAAACGAGCCAGAGCAGCCGTTTTCCTGGGAAGCGTATGAGTTCGTAGGCGAATGCCTTCAAAATACCGGCCGTATCCAGATTGCGGACGATGGAACTCTGGAGATACTTCCCTTCCCCGAGGACGCCTTCAATCCTGAGATTGTTTATGCAATCAGAAGCTATGTAAACGAATTCCTCAATCCTTTAGTCCTTCAGGGAATGATAAGAATCGACAGAAACTTTGAAGTGATTATTACTCAGGCGTACGTTGATTATGCAAATGCTATGATCCAAGAGCAGCGGCTGAATGAGTTTGGTTTTGATTTTTACGCCGGTATTGGTGAAACGCCAAACACCCTGTTAATCAAAAACTATGCGGATGACGCCGGTGAGACAAAAATTGAATTTCACTGGTTATATTACCTAATTTACCTCAGTAATGATGCAACAAATTCACTTGGAAATAAAGCGTTGATTACAGCAATAATATGCACATTCCTTCCACAGCCGGCTGGAGCCGCAATCGTCGCTATACTTTTACTGTATGTAAATTTCATACAATCCTACAATACGAACGGCAGGGGAGTTGTAATTCGCATGCACTATCCTCCTTTCCCTGGATTTTTATCTGCAGTCTGGGCACAATGATTCTCCGTTAACCAAAGGGGCTGCGAACTCTCGCAGCCCCCTTGAGCAAAAAGGAGGGTGATTCCAATGGGCAATGAAAGCTGAGGGCTTATTTACGGATAATCCGAGCATTAATAAAATTATTTTTAGGAAGAATACAAATGAACAAGAAAATATTTATATCAATCGCTCTGATAATATGTCTTGCGATAACATCGATAGCTCCATTCGCCAGCGCCCTTGAAACTAATACCGTTAACTCAGTAACGCCGGATGTATATATGAATACCGTCAGGCAGGCCAGCATGTACCTTGACCAATACGGCCAGACGCTCGCGTTTAACGGAAATGAGATTGAACGGCTTATAAATGCGGGACTGATTTACACAGCGGCTATTGAGATATTCTCCGAACATATAGGGGTTGTAAACGAGCTGATAACGAATAACTGCGTTTATCCCATCGATAGGATATCCAGCGAGGGCGTAAGATGGGTACTGGACGCCTCCCCCTTACGTGATATGGTATACGATTTACTTAAGCGTTACACCTATACAAGCTCAAGCGGGGTATGGTTTAACGTATCTATGGGCGGGGAAGCCAATGAACAGATACTTTTCCAGGATAGTATCTCCGGCAATACGAGTGCTATAACCTACAAGGTTTATGGATTCGACTATTATTTAGACAACTATATATGTTCATCCCTGGGCGGCGAAATACGATACGAAGCGGCGCTTGCCGGCATGAGCATAGTGCCGCATACGGTCTCATCCATGACGTTGGCACTATATGACAGCAGAACGTTGATACAGTATATGAATCATGGCAATGGGGTTAAAATCAGTTTTGCCGGCTGGATTCCAAGCGCTCCTTACAGATGTGAGACGCTGTAACCATTATACAATGATTACCTTAATGCCGTTTTAGATTATTAATTCGATGGAGGTGGGCAGACGGGCCGCATGGATGGCGTGCGGCCTTCTGTTTTTATATACACACTGGGCATGTATATGGCAATCGGAGAGCCCTGTGCTTTCATTTTTCGCCATGATAGTTCAAATTATTGTACCGCAAGTTGCTATAAGGTTGGCTTTTGCTCTCGAGAATCAAAATCCACCACACATGCCGCCCATACGCCTTCGGCGTCGCATCGCGCTTGTTCAGCGCGATGCGAGTTTCACTCGCGAAAGCCAGTCTTCGGTTGCAAGCAACTATCAGACTAGCTTTCGCTCTCAAGGTATCAAAAGACCGGCGCGCGTGTCGCCGGCTTTTGATGAATTTTACTTTTTCAGGATGTATCCAAGTTATCTTCGCTGATCTTTGATGGATTGTAAAATTGGGATAATACTCTCAAGACTCTACTATCCCCTTTGCGTTTTTTGGAGTTCTTAGAACCTTTTTTGCAAAAAAGGTTCTAAGCCGCCG
>UQXE01000078.1 GCA_900544965.1 uncultured Eubacteriales bacterium
TTTTAGAGTTCTTAGAACCTTTTTTGCAAAAAAGGTTCTAAGCCGCCGGAGGCAAAATGCGTAAAGAACGAAAACCATACGGTTCTTACGCGCATGCCGCCAAAGCCGGATTTAAAGTCAAGGTTGGTTTGCGGCCCTTGACAATCCAGGGTTTTTGACAGGCTGGGACGCCGCGGTTAAAGCGGCGCGTTAATATATCGTTTTCCCGCAAATATATAGATAAGCGAAAGTTATACATGAAAAAAACGATTATTGCAGTTATGCTGGTCTGCCTAATTGCGGCCGGATGCGCAAAAAATGTGGTTCAAAGCTATCGCATTTTTTATGGAGGGAAAATTGACCGAATTGAAACGGCGAAGCAATTCGCGTTGGACTTTTCAGGCGAAAATAGGGAGAAAGTCAGCTTTGAGTTAGAAGAATATGATGGGCTAGAGCGGGTATATAAGCTTAAATTTGGAAACTCATTGCGCAGTTACAGATGTGAAATTGATTCTGAAACGGGCTTGATTATTAAATATGAATTTGACGGGGAACCCAACTTTAACCGTTATTCAGAAGGCGTTCTGGGGCAAAGCGAGGTCGTGAAAATAATAATGAAAATAGATAACAGCGTCGTTGAGAGCGATATCGCTATGCATATTGACAAACGCAATGACGACGGGATTACTGTATATGAGGGAGAAGCATATAGCGGTATATACAAATATTGTTTTGAAATTGAGGCGGTAAGCGGGGCGATAGTCCAATGGGAAACGAGTAAAACCGGATGATTTTAAGCAAATAGGAATTTGTTGCGGACCATATCTTTTACAGTGCTCTGAACGACAGTTTAACCCAAGCCGCTGCTAAGTTTCTCTTGTATGAAAACACCTCTTTTCCCTCGCAATTACGCGATTGAAAAGAGGTGTGTGAATGTTTTTCGGCTTTGATCAGTATTTGTGCCAAACGAATATTTTACGTACCAAGGACGTTTTTTCCGTTAGTTCGCTTTGGCGTTGAACCTCTCCGAAATTATCTGTTAAAAGGGGATTTTACTTGCCGCAGCAGCACTTGCAGCCGCCGTCCGCCTTGACCATGTGGACGATTAGATCGACGACCTTGTTGGAATACCCCCACTCGTTGTCGTACCAGGCGATGAGCTTTACAAAATTCTCATTCAAGCTGATTCCAGCGTCGGCGTCGAATATGCATGTGCGCGGATCCGAATAGAAATCGGATGAAACAACCTTATCCTCGGTATATCCAATAATCCCCTTCCATTCATCGCTTTCGGACGCGGATTTCATTGCGGCCTTAATTTCGTCGTACGATGCGGGTTTGCTTATGCGGCAGGTAAGGTCGACAACTGATACGTCGGGCGTTGGCACGCGAAGGGACATCCCCGTAAGCTTGCCGTCCAGGGCGGGTATAACTTTGCCCACCGCCTTCGCCGCGCCGGTAGAGCTGGGAATTATATTATGCGCTGCGGCCCTGCCGCCACGCCAGTCCTTTTTGGACGGGCCGTCTACTGTAAGCTGGGTGGCTGTTATTGAGTGAACCGTTGTCATCAGGCCTTCAATTATGCCGAAGTTGTCGTTTATTACCTTTGCAAGAGGAGCAAGACAGTTTGTGGTGCAGGAAGCGTTTGATACTATGTTCATATCGCTTCTGTATTCGTTCTGATTTACGCCCATCACAAACATGGGGGCGTCCTTGCTGGGAGCGGAGATGACAACCTTTTTCGCTCCTGCCTGGATATGCTTTATAGCCTTATCCATTGTCGTAAATTTACCTGTCGCTTCCACCACGTACTCGGCGCCGCATTCGGCCCACGGAATTTCGGCGGGATCCATGCATGCGTACACGTTTGATATGTTGCCGTTTACGATAAGTTTGCCGTCTTGTGCTTTGACGTCCCCGTTAAAGCGGCGGTGCACAGTATCATAGGTCAGCATATAAACCATGTATTCGGGATCAATGAACGGATCGTTTATGCCTACGATCTGTATATCTGGATTGCTGGCGGCGGCGCGGAAAACAAGCCGTCCGATGCGTCCGAATCCGTTTATACCTACCTTGATTGCCATTTGATTTTCCTCCTGATAGTTTACTGGTACTTCTCTATTATATTACATTAAAGGCTTTTTCTATGCAACGGCTTTTCTGATATAACTGGATATATATGGTTTGAAAACCAGCGATTATAAACCCTGCATTTATGAATCAAACCAAATATTGAATTCCTCCTTCAATAGCGGTGAAATACGTGTTATAATCAAATTATTGATAATGTTTGGAGGATAATATGAAACGCTATATATATGGCCTTATGGCTTTGTTAATGCTGCTGGGAGTTGCGCTGTCAAGCGGCTGTATTAACCTCTATATGCCCAACGGATATGCGGGCGGTTCGTCAAGGGATAACCCGAGCAACTTCGTTGTAATCAAGGATGAGAGTATAAATGGTGACGTATCCAAACTGGACCTTAGATGGATAAAAGGTAAAGTTACGTTTGGAAAGAGCGACAATAACGAGTTAAGAATCATACAGAAGGCAGATCAGAGTTTTTCGGAAAATATGGTTTTCGTTCACTCATTTAACGGAGATCAGCTTGTTATTAAAGACGGAAGGTATGACGGCTCCAAGTTGATATCCGTTCTGGCGGTGCAGCGAACCGATATAGAGATATATCTTCCCGAGCGGCTTTATGATGATATCAGATGCGACAGCGTTTCTTCTGATGTAATAGCCGGGGATTTGACAACAAAGGCCATATGTATAGACATTACAAGCGGCAATATTGATGTAAAGGGAAAACTTGGCGACGTCTCCATAGATACCACCAGCGGCAGCGCTCTGGCAGAGGGGGAATTGTCATCAATATCAGCTGACAGTACAAGCGGGAGCATAACGTTCAGCAGTACCGTCGCCATGACAAACGTTAATGCCAACAATACCTCAGGAGATATCAAAGGGTCGTTCATTCATGCTGACGAGGTTAAAATAGACACGACGTCCGGCAATGCGGAGCTTACAGGGGCGATAGAACACTTTGATTACGACGCTATAAGCGGCGATCTTAAACTGTCGCTGAGCGTCGTTCCAAACAAGCTATTCATTAACACGATATCCGGTAATTCACGGATCTATCTACCCAGGAATGACGGGTTTACCGCAAGGGTAGATAAGGTGTCGGGCAACTTCAACAGCGATTTCCCGCTTACTGTAAACGGCGACACTCACGTATATGGGAATGGAGGCGCGGAATTTAACTTTTCAATGGTCAGCGGCAACATATCATTGTATGAAACCGGCAACTGACGTTTAGCAAAGTTTTTTATAATTAATGCTTGACTTGTATATCCCTCTGTGTTATTATTAACTTCGCCATCGTTTGGCAGGCGTCGCGGGGTGGAGCAGACCGGTAGCTCATCGGGCTCATAACCCGAAGGTCGAGGGTTCAAATCCCTCCCCCGCAACCAATATGACGGTGGGCAATAGCTCACCGTCAACTTAAAATTAATACAAAAGATATGGCGGCGTAGCTCAGCTGGCTAGAGCAATCGGTTCATACCCGGTCGGTCATCCGTTCGAATCGGATCGCCGCTACCACGTCGGAGCAAAGTCCGCTTTGCTCACAATCCCCTAACCGTTTTGCGGTTAGGGGATTTTTCACATCGCTCCCTTGCTCCTCCTCTTCCGCAAAAAGT
>UQXE01000079.1 GCA_900544965.1 uncultured Eubacteriales bacterium
CTCGCTAAGTGCTGTACAGCACTTAGCGAATCGCCTATGGCGATTTTGCGGGTTAGGCTCGCTAAGCGCTGTACAGCGCTTAGTGAAAGGCCCATGGCCTTTTGGGCGGGGCATGGGGTAAAAGCCCCATGAATACAGCCTGATAGCATTACCCTGCCAGCAGGGGTAAGCGATGTTGTCAACAGTGGGCGCGGTCCATTCGCTTGCTATTGAAATCGGCGGTTGGCTTTGCTGCTCCTTACGGGTTATTGGCTCATTCGCTTTGTCATAGGATAATTTCATATATTTCTTCGTCAAGTGTTCTACCGTCAGGAGTTGTGACAAGTTTATTGGCGGCAATTACTTTTCCGCCATAGAATAACGGTATTTTTTTACTTGCAATGTTTCTCTTGTCAACAGGATAAATCAGTTTGGCAATTCCTTGCTTTTTAGCATATTCTATTATTCCGCCTATCGCTTCTCTGCCATAATGATTTCCATGTATATTTATTTTAGTCCATATTCCGAGTTCAGGCGCCTCATTATTTAAATCGTGCAACCCTGCCACTCCTAAAAATTCAGAGGTTTCCTTTAATGTTATTGCATATACATAATCTGTTTTATCAGCGCGTTGTCTTATCCAATTTTCAACTATATTTATGGTTTCGCAAATTTCCTTTGCCGGGCAAGGAAACATATACTTTGCTACCTCATTGTTAAAATTTTTAAATATATCGAATGTGTATTTTTGTGTGATAGGGACAAGTACTAATCTTTTTGTTTCTATATTCATTTTGACCTCCCAAGCTAATATAAAAATTAAGTCTTGTACTAATTAAATTTTTGCTTGTTCCAAGGGCTGCTCAGCGTTTACTAAGACCGGAGCGATTGTAAGCTGCGTTATCCAAGCCATGTTTTTACGCTGCCGGAAAAAAAGAAAATACGGCGTTTAAATTCCATAATATCAAATCAGCCGCCATTAAAATAAGAAATACGGCGTTCATCCAGAAAACATATGGCAGCCGCTTTTTTATTCTGACAATTCCATGGCATTTAGGCTGGCCGCCGTCGCATGTGCAGTCTGTACTCTGGCAGCGCGCATATATGTTTCTTCCCGTTACCTTGCCTACTATATACATCATCAAAAAGATGGTGTTGAAGACGACGAAGCCGCATAGCAGCACAAAAAACACCGCTTTGAAAAACGGGGCGGCCCCCATGCCGCTCAAAGCGTTGCCTATGATGCTGATGCTTCCCGAAAAGGTAAACACTATCGCGGCAAAGATGCTCAACACGGCTATCAATTCGGTTTGAACGGTGGAAACCTTTTTTTGCGCCGACTTTAACGCTTCAGTAGATTCCTTGAGTTCGGACTGCAGCGTACGATGTTTGCTCTCAAGATCATTGACCTTTTGCTCGCTCATTGAATAGTGGCTATAGCGGGCTATTTCGAGATTAATGTGGTCGATCAGTTTATCCAGCGATTGGTAAAGGGCGTTTGATTCACTTTCGCCTTCAATAAAGGATTTTAAAACCATTTCCCGCAGCGCTTCCAAATTGTTGGATAAAAAATCCAGGTCACAGCTATTATTGTCCTTTGAGATCTCCACAATCATTGGAAAGAACTCGGAATAACTATGCCTGAAGTCATTAGAATATATGGATTTCAACTTGGTCAGCATTTGCCGCAGCTGGGACTCGTCCATACAGCTCAGGGCCATGTCATATAAGTATTCCCTCAGCGCGGCTTGTTTGCGCTTTAATACATCAGGCTGCATATCTAATTACCGCACTCCAGCCTTTTAATAAGGTCAAACGGAATAACCTCTCTAAGGCCCGCGCCATTTTGGTAAACCGTATTCCAGGGGCTGCCCTGTTCATGCGTCATATCCACCAGCATATGCGCGGTCTTATAGAGATATTTATTTATTATGCCATTAAGCGTTATCCTGTCGTCGTCGCTTATGGGCGACGCGAACTCTTTGGATATAGGCGTTCCGGCATATGAACAGAATTCGTAGTAAACATCGGGTACTACGGGGCCAAACTGCCATGCGCAGATATCGTCGACATACAGTTCCCTGCCCGTTGACTTATAATAGTCGACCCATAGATAATACAACATCTTTTGCAGCTTTAAATTGCTGATGGATTTCCCCTGCTGTGTCGAATAGCTTACTATGTATTTGGCGACGTCAACCGCGCTGTACATATCGGACGCCTCCTTCCCATGCTTTAAGCATGTTTTTCATAAATAGTATACTCAGTTTTTGCTAAAAACGCAATAACTTATTGAGGGCGCCGCTTGGCCTTATTGTCTATCCGTCAATAAGCGTTGGGGGCATGGATTCCCGCCTAAGCCCCAATGCTTTTCCCGCTGAACCAAAAGCCGCCGCGTCATACCTCTTGACTCGCGGCGCTAATCCTGAAAAAACGCGTCCTTCCTCGCCATGAACAGCTTGAGGAAGCTGATGTTTTCCAGCTCGTCATAAGCCTTCCTTGCGGCGCCGTTCGCGTCGATTTGATATATCACCGCCCCGGGTACCGCGGTTATTACCGGCGAATGGGTGGAAATTATGAACTGGCAGTCCATTTGTGCCGCGTCCATCAGTATCAGCGACAGCAGGTACTGGTTTTCATAGGACAATGCGCCCTCAGGCTCGTCCAGCAGATAAAGCCCGTTTTTTATTATCCGGCTTTTAAAGAAGTCGATAAAGCCCTCGCCGTGTGATTTGGCGGACAATGTGCCCTCATACATGCCGTTTAGCTCGGATATTGTGCGGCAGTACGGCATCCTGGCGTACGAGTGCGGGCCGTATTTTCCGTCTATGCGCTTAAGCTCCTCCATGGCCCCGCGCCTTTCGGCTTCAACCCATTCGACGTATTTTATAAAATCCTCAGCCGAAAAGAAAAAGCTGCTCTTCGCCTTTGCCGCCATTATCGGCCTGAACGCGCCCGCGCATGCGTCCGCGGCGTCGGCTTTTGCGGACCTCGCGTTGCCTATGCGCGCCGCGCCGAGCAAAGCCGCGTATATCTCCATCACCGTAGTCTTGCCGCATCCGTTGCCGCCGGTGAGTATTGTAAACGGCGTTTCGCACCTGATCCTGTCTATTTCAAGCGCGGCCCTCACGGAAAACGGGTAAGTTCCCTTGTCCCGCGCCTCCTTGAGCTCGGCGCCCCTCATGTATATCATCGTGTTCTCCCTTCCGCCCCGGCTTTGACCGGACCGCGTGTTGCTAAAGCGTGGTTCCGCCCCTCGGCAAAAGCGCTCCAAAGCATGAATGGTAGCGCGCGCACGGGCAAATCCTAAGGACAAATCCATATGAAAGGAACCGCAAAAGCAATGGAAAAAAAGCCGACCAATCCCGAGGATGCGCGCCGGATGAAGCGCGTGTTTCCAGAGCTTAACAAGCAGGACATCCCTTCCGACGTGCTTGGAAGCTATACCGGCATTACCGAAAAGGGCGAGCGTCCGGTCCAGGACGCGGACGACCTGTAACGCTCACAGGCACGTACCTTGCCGGGTCCTGCCCCATGTAAGGCGGGACCCGGCAGCCGGACAAACGCCGCCGCGCTTATGCCGGCCCTGATAACGGTATTTTACGCCCAAAAGGGCGCGGCTTTCAAGGCCGCCCAAAATTACGGATTTTAATGATTGCCTCCGGCGGCTTAGAACCTATTACCGCCATAGGCGGTTCACAAAACGGAT
>UQXE01000080.1 GCA_900544965.1 uncultured Eubacteriales bacterium
AAGGGGACTTTTTACAAAAAGTCCCCTTTGGCGGGGTATGGGGCGGAGCCCCATGAATACAAGCCTGACAGCTCTAAGCGGGAGAAGGTCAGAACAGGCCTGGGATAATGATTGCCAGACCAAAGCCGGCGGCAAGGGACGCCGCGTTTGCACAAAGCGCGTAAACGGCCGCCTTCCATCGGGGCGCGGCCTTTATGCTGTATTTATTCATCAGCGCACAGTACAGCCCCGCTTCAACGGCGAATACCGCAATCTCAAGAAGCGCGTAAAATACAACAAACCCTAGCCAGCCCATGTGATAATTTATTATGTTAAGCGCTACGTTAAGCGCTATCTGGGTTACAGCATTGACCGTCCCTATGAATATCAGCTGTCTTTTTTCGCGGTACCCAAACAGCAGTGCAATAGCCAGCTCCAGCGCAATGGTAAGTATGACGCGCGCCACCAGCGAGATGGTCTCCGCGGAATAATCATAGCTTTGTTCTGCCGATACGGCTGCGTTACCGTTTTCAGGCGCGCCGCTTACGGAAACGGTATAGTAGCTGTCAAAAGCATACCTTTCATACGCTTCGGCGCTGACGGCGAATGCGTCGTAATCGGGGAAATAGACGAGTATCTTAAAATTGACCGGCGGATAATAGGTCCACGCAAATCTGTGGCTGTCACCGCAGTTTTTAAAATACTGCAGGAAGTAATAGCCGTCCCCATCCTCATAGCCCGCAAACTTAAGGAAGACGTCGTAGTCCTCGTCTCCGCTTTCATACATCGTGTAGCCCGGCCCCTTTGTAATTGCGCTGTAGGGGCCGGTTGAATCGGTTTTTGATAAAAGCGTGACATAATAATTTTCATCCTCAAGGCCCTTGAAATCTATAACCACGGATGGTTTTGGACCCATGTCCGCGCCGGAAGCAACAGGGAACAGCGCAAAACCAACACAAATGCATATGAGCAGCGGCAAAATCCGCTTTTTTACAATCATAATCACGAACCTCAGCCTTTCTTATCTATTAAGCCTATACCAAATAAACGGTACAGATATGATAAAGGTTCTATTTAAAGCGGAATTTATTGGCGGCAGGCGCTTTACTTATCCCTGATCTAAAAATATGCGGCCAGGCGCTTTTTACGTCACAGCTTCGCCCGTTTTGCCTGCATCGCCGGTTTTCCTCATGCTGCTGTTTGGCTCGATACGGCGAAAACCTGATATGCTGCTCTTGCTTGGCGGCGGCATTTGCTCTAAAATGGGATGATAGGACAACCGCGGACCGGCTATATACAGGAACGCGGGTTATGGCGGAGGGAAAAATGGAACTTGACTTTCAGCGGATATTTTCGTGCTATAGGATAAAACGGCTTACGGGGGAAGACGTTGATGAGATATTAGCGCTTTGCAAGGGTAACGCCGATTATTATAGATATATGAATTCCGAGCCTTCCCCTGAAAACATAAGGGATGATCTTTCTGCTCTGCCTCCTGGCAAAACTATGGACGACAAGTTTTTTATAGGCTTTTGCATGGAAAACAGGTTGATTGCGGTTATGGATTTGATAGCGGGGTTTCCAAGCGGGGATACCGCGTATATCGGCCTGTTTATGCTGGATAAGGATTTTAAGGGAACCGGGATGGGCAGCGGAATCATTCAGGAATTGCTTTCCTTTCTTAAAAAACAAGGCTTTCGCTGCGTACGCCTAGGATGTATAAGGGAAAACCTGATCGGAAGGAAATTTTGGCTTAAAAACGGGTTTTGTTATACAGGCGTTGAAACACAAAGGGATGATTATACCGTTATGCATATGCAAATAAGCCTGTAGGACCGGCGGTTTACATCAATTCACAAGGATAGCGCGCGCTTAGATTGCAGGATCAAGCGCTGCGAGGCAAGGCAGGGAAGGGACGGCAATTTACGGCCCCAAGCTAAGATATCCCATACATAGCCGTTCAAAGGTTAGGCGCAAAGGATGCAGGCGCGGGTGTATGTATCCGCACGACGCCGCTTTACGCCAACTATGTGCGAATTGCCGGCTTGGCCGAAAATTGACAGCTATTCAACACCCAGGCATTCTTTGATCACCTCTATAAGCATTGCGCTGTTTTCAATCATTGGCAGACGTCATGCGTTCCTGATAAATCTAAAACCAATCCTTTTTTGTATATCATCGTCCAGGCACAGATCGTCAATGCGCCTATCATATAATGTTCCCCGTAGATTCCAAATATATTGCATGATATGCTTTTTATATATCCGGTATAATCAAAATCCGTATGAAGGGATCTTTTCAATGCTTCACTGTAAAATCTCGATTCACCCTTTATCATGTCAAGCACCTGACGCCCGTATTTTTCCATGTTGTGGGGAAGCATCAAATTCCTGTAGAATTCTTTGGCAGGCCTTAAGTTTGAATCGATCAATATAACGTTCTTTGCTTCAAGGCCATAGCTAGCCAGCGGTTCCAGCGCAATAATACCGCCCATACTGTGACCTGCGATAAAGTCGAAACCGCTGAACTTGTATTTTTCATATACCCAGCTTGTTACATCCCAAACGGATTCCGCGCTCTGTGCCACAGCATGCGGATAACTTGCATACTCGGTTTCAAAACCGCTGAACCCGTTTCTGATTTTATCCCATATCCGGCCTGTGCAGCTTGCTCCATATAAAAATAACCCGCGCACGGCTCAGCCCCCTGAAGCGGAATTAATTAATCCCCAAAAAAGCAAGGGATTGTTTAACCAGTTTATTGCCGGCAGGCATCTTTGTCAAATCGTATTCTATGTCCAGGGCTATTTACGCTTGTTAATATTTTAAACCGCCGTTATAATAGGTATATGAACGAATGCATATTCTCCTCAATGCACAAAACGGTCGGCGGGGCGCTGCCCGACAAGCTGGACAGGCCTCCAGCGCTTTTAAACCCGCTTGTGCTGGCTTATATCGGCGACACCGTATACGATCTATATGTGCGAACGTATTTAATACATAAAACCGACTTTAAGGCCCACGGGCTGCACGTCAGGGCTGCGTCGCACGTATGCGCCGCGGCTCAGGCGGGGGCGCTTAGCAGGATAAAGGACATGCTGACGGACGAAGAGCTTGCAATATGCAGGCGCGGGCGTAACGCGCATGTGAACACGGTGCCTAAAAACGCGAATCCGGCGGATTACCGCGACGCTACCGGCCTTGAAACATTGGTTGGCTATCTGTATCTCAGCGGCAGGGATGAACGCCTGAACGGGCTGATGAGCATAATATTGAAAGGCTGATTATTAAGGGCGGGATTTTTCATACTGATAAAAATGGAACGAGGTACAAATTATGCCATACGATGACAAAAAGAACGTGTACGGACCTAAAAACGGCCCGTCACACGGCGACCGCTCCGGCGGCTACGGCAGGCCGTATGATAAGCGGGACGGAGACCGTCCAGGCGGCTACGGCAAGCCCTACGACAGGCGGGACGGAGACCGTTCCGGCGGCTACGGCAAGCCCTACGAAAAGCGGGACGGAGACCGTCCAGGCGGCTACGGCAAGCCCTACGACAGGCGGGACGGAGACCGTTCCGGCGGCTACGGCAAGCCCTACGAAAAGCGGGACGGAGACCGTCCAGGCGGCTACGGCAAGCCCTACGACAGGCGGGACG
>UQXE01000081.1 GCA_900544965.1 uncultured Eubacteriales bacterium
ATCCGTTTTTTGAACCGCCTATGGCGGTAATAGGTTCTAAGCCGCCGGAGGCAATCATCAACATCCGTAACTTTGGGCGGCGTGCGCGGCCGCATATACTTATATAAGCCAAAATGAAAAATTTCTGTAAACATTTATGTCATATCTTTGCATACATATGGACGGCCCAAGCTGTGCAGAGCAGGGCAAAAAGGCGGAACTCCGCCTTTTTGCGGCCCTTGGGGCAAAGCGGCCGGCAACGGGGACGGGGTCGGAATTTGTCTTAATTTAACGAAGCATAAGCGCAATACCGTTTCCAAACTTTAATTCAGCGTGCTATAATATCTAAAATGGATTAAGGAGAAAACCAACCGCAATGCCCATGGCTATAATCGAATCCTTTTGGCCGGATGTGACAAATTATGTGCCCGCATTCGTACTTGTAGCAATAAATCTTGTCGTAATTTTCGCGGTTGCCAGGATACTTATAGTGGTGGTGCGGCATTCCATACTTACGCTTACCAGGCTCAGGTCGAAAAACGTGGACCAGGCAAAGCAAAAGCGGATGGAAACCGCAAATTCCATAATAATCAGCATAAGTAAATACGTTATTTATTTTTTGGCGATCGCTGTAGCCATAGGCGAGTTGGGCCTTACCAGCGCCATGAATTCCATGCTGGCCGCCGCGGGCGTGGGCGGTCTTGTGCTCAGCATAGGCGCGCAGAGCCTGGTTAAGGATATGGCGACGGGCGTTTTCATGCTGTTTGAAGACCAGGTGGAGGTCGGGGATTATGTAACCATAGGCGACGTAAGCGGCACGGTGTCCGGCATCGCCCTCAGAACGATTACGGTAAAGGGCTACAGGGGCGAGCTTCATATGATTCCAAACGGGGATATCGGCACGATAACCAATTATTCAAGGGCTGATTATCTCGCTGTTGTTGACGTTAATATAGCTTACGAGGCCGACATATCGGAAGCGTCGAGGCTACTTATGGAAATCGGAGCGGAATACGCCGCTCAATCGGACGGGAAAGCGTGGGACCCGTCGGTCCCGGGCGTGATAGAGCTTGGCGATTCGGGCGTAAAGCTCAGGCTGGTGGTAAACGTAAAACCGCTTGAACACTGGGCCGCCGAGAGGGAGCTGAGCCGCCGCATTAAAGAGAGGTTTGAGCGCGAGGGCGTGGAGATACCATACAATAAGGTTGTAGTGATGCACAACGTGAACGGAAGGGAAGGCGCATGCTGACCGAATTTGAGCTTGGCGACCGCGTGATGATGCGAAAGCCGCACGCCTGCGGCAGCAACGCATGGACAATAATACGCACCGGCGCGGATATAAAGATAAAATGCGTCCAATGCGGACGCATAGTGATGATGGACAGGGCGGATTTTGTCCGCTCGGCCAAGAAGAAGCTGAAACCCGAAGAAAGGAACTGAACAGATGCGGCCCGATTATATCAAAACTGCCGCAGCGCCTTCGGGCGATGAGCTCCGGCGTCTGATAAAGGCCGCCGACAGGCTGCACCTCAGGGATAAAGGCTACAGGCGGGCGTCCAACAGGGCGTTTGTTTTAAGCCTTGCGCTGATTGTTATCATTGCCGCGGCGCTCAAGATGTTCGTGGCCGAGCCAACGCTTGTCGACGGCGGCTCCATGACGCCCACGCTCAGGGACGGAGATCGCATACTCGTGGAGAAGATAACGTACCTGTTCAGCACGCCTCGGAGGGGCGATATAGTTATCTGCCATTACCCGGGCTATTTTCAGTATTGCGTAAAGCGCGTAATCGGGCTTCCGGGGGAAACGGTGTCGATACAGGATGGATACGTGCATATAAACGGACGTCCCCTCGACGAGGGTGAATACATGAATCATAATCAGACTACGTACGGGGATATGCCGCCCATGGCCGTTCCCGACGGCCATGTGTTTGTTATGGGCGACAACAGGGCTAAAAACGGCAGTCTTGACAGCCGCCATAAAAAGGTGGGGACAATCCCGCTGGAGAGGGTTTCCGGCCGTGTGGAGAGCGTTATATGGCCGTTTCCGGAGGCGCGCAGCGTAGCGTTGGACTGACGCGCTCCGTTATTCCGGCACTGCCGGCCAGGTGAAAGGAATACACTTAAATGCAGAAGAACAAAGCTGTTTCGGCGCGCGAGCTTAAAAGGCTCAGGTCCGCCGCGGACAAGTCCCACGCGAAGGAAAAGGGGTATAAGCGGTTTTCAAACCTTGAATTCGCGATGAGCATACTTTTGGTCATAATAATCGTGCTGTCGGCGCGCCTGCTGATCGCCGAGCCGACCATAGTGGACGGAGAGTCGATGTATCCCACCCTTTATGACAAGAGCCATATGTTTGTCGAAAAGCTTACGTACATGTCGCATCCTCCGGAGCGGGGCGACATAGTGATATGCTATTATCCAGGCTATGTACAAAGCTGCGTAAAGCGCGTAATCGCCCTTCCCGGGGAAACGGTGTACGTTGAAAACGGACGCGTTCACGTAAATGGCGAGCCCCTTGACGAGAGCGCGTATTTCAACGGGGTAATAAAAAGGAAAATGCAGCCGGTGCTTGTGCCGGAGGGGCATGTGTTTGTTATGGGCGACAACCGCAACAACAGCAAGGACAGCCGCGACAGCACTGTAGGACCGATTCCGTATGAGCGCATCGTTGGGCGCGTTGTGGACGTGATATGGCCCTTAAGCCACGCGTGCAGCCTGAATTCATGATTGGAGAGGCACTTTGATGGAGATGGACACGGCTGGTTCCAGGAAGGAGCTAAACAGCAGGAAAAACCGCCTGCACAGGGTGCTTGACATAGTCATAGCGGCCGCAATCGGCGCGGCGGCGGCAGCGGCGCTGTTCCTGGTGATGTATCCGCTGCGGGTTGCCGACGACGGCATGTCCCCAATGCTGAGCGAGGGCGACATAGTGCTTATAAACAGGCTTTCAAAATATAAATCAAAGCCGGTACGCGGGGATGCGGCGGCGTATTTGGCCGCCGACGGCAGCATGCGGCTGGGGCGTATAATAGCGTTTGCTGGCGAAACGGTGCAGATTCAGGACGGAAACGTATATATAGACGGAGCATGGCTCGACGAATATACCTATGTCGTCGATTTTTACGGCGAAATGGATATGCTCACAGTGCCTAAAGACAGCTACTTCATGCTGTGCGACAACAGGACGCTTGCGGTGTTTGACGCGGAGCACGCGATAGTCGGCGTTAAAGACGTGCAGGGCGTGGTATGTTTCAGGATATATCCGGCAGACAGGATGAACGTATTCACAGCCGACTGACATGGTAATAAGCGGTTTTTAAGATGACATGTGCGGCTCCGGCAGCGCCGAGGGCCGTTTTTTTGCGACAACAGGACGCTTTGCGGCGTTCGACGCGGAGCACGCGATAGCCGGCGTTAAGGACGTGCGGGGCGTGGTATGTTTCAGGATATATCCGGCAGACAGGATGAACGTATTCACAGCCGACTGACATGGTAATAAGCG
>UQXE01000082.1 GCA_900544965.1 uncultured Eubacteriales bacterium
AATCCGTTTTGTGAACCGCCTATGGCGGTAATAGGTTCTAAGCCGCCGGAGGCAATTATCAAAATCCGTAATTTTGGGGGCGTACACGCCGCCATAGAACCGTTCATGCCGACTTTATGAAGGGTTTACAGCGGATTGCAGCAGCTATTGACGTAGGTTATATACTCAAATCTATGGCCGCCGTATTCCATCACGTCCGACCGTTCCGCCACCCTCCAGCCAAGCGCGTCCAGGTTGCACAGGTATGCGTCGGCCTCGAAGCTGCCATGGATATGCGTGATATAGGCGCGCTCGCACAGGGGCATGAGCAGCTTATATATTTCAGCGCCCCCGATCACCCAGAGTTTAAGGCCTGAAAGCCTGCCAATCGCCTCAATGAGCTGACCCGCGGTGTTTACAACCGCCGCGCCCTCAATGGCAAGGCCGCTGTCGCGCGACAGTACGATGTTGACGCGGTTTGGCAGGGGCTTTTGATTGGGCAGGGTCATGAACGTCTTTCTGCCCATTATAACAACCCCTCCCTGGGTAAGCCTCTTAAAGCGCATCATGTCGGGCTTAAGCCTGCACAGCAGGTTTGGGCCGTTGCCTATTCCCCAGTTATCGTCCGCGGACGCTATAAGGTTCATAATTTACCTCCTCAATCGTAAGCTCATCCCTTCTAAGGGCGTACGTATCCGAAAAAAACGCGCCGCCGCTATACAGCCACCGGTATTTCATGCCTGAATGGGTGGGGCTGGTAGTTTTCAAGGGAAAAGCTATTCTCAGTAAACCCGTAAAAATCGTCTACGCCCTTATCCATTATAAATACCGGCGCGCTCCGCGGGGTTAGGGCGATCAACTCCTCAATTATCGGGATGTGGCGGTCGTAGATATGCGCGTCGGCAATTACATGCACAAGTTCGCCCGCCTCTAGGCCGCTGACCTGCGCAAACATATGCACCAGCACAGAATACTGGCATACGTTCCAGTTATTCGCCACAAGCATGTCCTGAGACCTCTGGTTCAGTATCGCGTTGAGCCGGTTTTCCGAAACGTTCAGCGTCAGGCTGTAGGCGCATGGGTAAAGCCGCATCTCACTCAGGTCGTGATGGTTATAGATATTGGTCATGATCCTGCGGCTAAGCGGGTTATGCTTCAGGTCGTAGAGCACACGGTCAACCTGGTCAAACATGCCTTCGCTGTATCTGTGCTTTACGCCCAGCTGATAGCCGTACGCCTTGCCAATCGTATGATCCGCGCCTGCCCAGGCGTCCCAGATGCCGCTGTTTAGCTCCCGCACATCGTTTGATTTCCTCTGCCAAATCCAAAGCAGCTCGTCCACCGCCGTTTTAAGACGGATCCGCCGGAGCGTGAGGGCGGGAAACTCTTTGGACAGATCGTAGCGGTTTACTATTCCAAAGCGCTTAACGGTATGCGCCGGCGCGCCGTCCTCCCAACGCGGGCGCACGCCGTGTCCGGTATCCCAAAATCCGTTTTTCAGTATATCCCTGCAGTTGGCTATAAAAACCTGGTCAGCGTAGCTCATGGCGCGTTACCTCCGGATGTCGTCGATGTTGTAAAGGTAAGTATATCAGGCGGGAGGGTCCTAAAACAAGCCTTGGCAAAGGAATGGGCTCCACTTAATATGGGCGCTGCATACGGCGGCTTTTATACTTTTAATGGGCCGTGAAGCCTGTTTTATGCTTTGCTCCCGCCATATCAGCCTTAAACGGCGGATTGTGTCATAATACGCCGAATTTATATATATTTTTATTACCCCTTGCATCGGACATAAGCATACGCTATAATCTTTTGGTGTAAACGCTGATGTAGCTCAGTAGGTAGAGCACTTCATTGGTAATGAAGAGGTAGGCAGTTCGAATCTGCTCATCAGCTCCACGCCGGGGCAAACGGTTATCGCTTGCCCCGGCTTTTTTTACAAAACGCGGAGCGCACCCATAACCTGCTCCGCTTCTTAAGCAAAAGCTCCCGCCCGCTTGGGGCGCTACCCTTGTAAACGCGGCCGTCGCCCCTCCGTGTCACAGACAAATTTTTGTGGGAATGCCCGTAGATGCGGAAAGTTGGGGTTATAAAGGGATATCCCAGCGATCGAAATACCGGTCATACCCAACAGCCCTTCAATATGGCCTTATCGGCCCGTATTTTCATGTCCGATCTAACCTGGCCCGCAAGATTAAGCCGGCCGCTAACATTAATTTTATTTTCGTTCCTATGACTCGCCGCAGACAATACCCGGCGTTATTGACATCCATACGCGAATTGGTTATACTGTACCCGCATTTTCAATAAAACAGGAGAATAGCCTTTATGAGTATGCTTCCAGGACGCATTTGGTAAAGCGCGGGCGAATGCGCAGCCTGCTCCGGCCTGCCGGGGCTGTTGTTTTCGTGTGTCTGAAAGGATAATATAATGGATCCAAAAGCTAAAAACGCCTGGAAGCGCGGTTTTTTCACGTTAGCGTCCGGTCAGGCGTTCTCCCTTATCGGCAGTTCTGCGGTTCAGTTTACGCTGATCTGGTGGCTGGCTGACAGCACAGGCTCAGCGCTGATGCTCTCCGTGGCGGGACTGGCGGCGTTTTTGCCTCAGCTCATTCTCGGGCCGTTTGCCGGAGTATGGATAGACAGGCTGAAGCGCAAGCGTATTATAATCTGCGCGGACCTGTTTATCGGCCTCTGCGCCGCCGTATTTGCGGTATTGTTTTTATTCATGGACGTCCCGCATTGGGTGGCCTGCGCTGTTCTCGGGCTCAGGGCCGTGGGCAACGTATTCCATACGCCGGCCATATCCGCCGCGCTTCCGATGATCGTGCCCGAGCAGGAACTGGTCCGCGCCAACGGATGGACGCAGTTCTTTCAATCCGGAGCCTTTATGCTGGGCCCGGTCCTTGGCGCCGCGCTCTACGCCGCCCTTCCGCTGCCCTTTATTATGCTCATAGACGTGGGCGGCGCGGCTGTTGCCAGCATATGCACGGGACTCGTAAAAATCCCCGACCCAAAACCCCAGCGTCAGGAGAGACAGCGCCTGTTGAGCGAACTAAAATCCGGCGTTGAGGTAATACTCACTGACAAAAAGCTGTCCACGCTCATGTTCGCCTCGACAGCCTGCATGCTGTTCATACTCCCGCTTTCGTCGCTGTACCCGCTGATGTCCAGCGACCACTTCTCCGCCACCGCATGGCACGGAGGCCTTGTAGAATCTCTCTACGCGGGCGGAATGATGCTGGCCGCCGCCATAGTGGGCGCAAAGGGCAAAATAAAGGATAAACTTAAAACGGCGCACTTTGGGCTGTTCCTTATGGGTATATCGTCCCTGCTTTGCGGACTGCTT
>UQXE01000083.1 GCA_900544965.1 uncultured Eubacteriales bacterium
TTTTTTGGAGTTCTTAGAACCTTTTTTGCAAAAAAGGTTCTAAGCCGCCGGAGGCTGGCTTCGCCGCCCGGCGCCTAAATAGGCGAATATAAGCCGTGCCCCGCACAAAATCAGAAGAGGTGAAACAAATGGAACACACGAATGTATACGACATATTGGAGGAGCGCGGCCTGCTCAGGCAGGCTTCGCATCCGGATGAGATAAAGGAGCTGCTCAAACGGGAAAAGGTCACGTTCTACGTGGGCTTTGACCCAACCGCGGACAGCCTTCATATCGGCCATTATGTGGCGTTGATGACCATGGCGCACATGCAGCGCGCCGGCCACAGGCCCATAGTGCTCCTGGGCGGGGGAACCGCAATGGTAGGCGACCCGTCGGGCAAGACGGACATGCGCCGCATGCTTACTCAGGAGGACATAGACCATAACGCGGGCCGCTTCAAGGAGCAGATGTCGAGGCTTATCGACTTTTCAGAGGGTAAGGCGCTCATGGTCAATAACGGCGACTGGATTAGGGAGTTGAACTTCATCGAATTTATGCGGGAGGTGGGAGTTCATTTCACGGTAAACAGGATGCTTGCCGCCGAGTGCTATAAACAGCGCATGGAGATAGGCCTTACATTCTTTGAGATGAGCTACATGCTGATGCAGAGCTATGACTTTTTGGTACTCAACAGGCGCTACGGCTGCGTGCTTGAGATGGGAGGAGACGACCAGTGGAGCAACATGCTGGGCGGAGTCGACCTGATACGGAAAAAGGAGCGCAAGCCGGCGTTTTGCGCTACCAACGCGCTTTTAACCACGTCCGAAGGCAAGAAGATGGGCAAAACCGAGAGAGGCGCCGTCTGGCTGGACAAGGAGAAGTTTTCTGTATACGACTTCTACCAGTACTGGCGAAACGTGGACGACGCGGACGTAGAGCGCTGCCTTGCCATGCTCACCTTCCTCCCCATGGAGGAGGTGCGCGGGCTGTGCGGGGAGTCGGGCGCGGCGTTGAACGAAGCAAAACGCGTGCTGGCGTTTACCCTTACAGAGCAGGTTCACGGAACCGAGGAGGCGGTAAAGGCCCGGCAGGCAGCCGAGGCGCTGTTTGCGGGCAGCGGGGATTTATCCAACATGCCAACGGTGCGCCTGAGCGCGGACGATATCAGCCAAACCGGGCTGAGGGTCGTCGACCTTCTGGTGAAGGGCGGCCTGTGCAAGAGCAAGTCGGACGCGCGGCGCATGATAGAAAGCGGGGCCGTGTTTGCCGGCGACGCGAAGGTGGACGACGTGTCGGCCGCCATCGATCCGGCGAAGCTTGAAGAGGGCGTGATACTCAAAAAGGGTAAAAAAGGATTTGTAAGGATATTGAAGGCATAGATTATTATGGGCTTAGACGGCGGACAGGGTTTGCCCGCCGCCTAAGCGGAGGATGGCAATGCTTAAGTACAAAACCGTGAAATCGGAGTCGAAAATCGAGATAGTAATAAATAAATCGCGTTTTATCGGGCATTGCTTTCCTATTTTGGATGAGGACGAAGCCGCGGGCATTTTAGCCAGGCTTAGAAAGGAATACTGGGACGCCAGCCACAACTGCTATGCCTACGTGCTGGGCGAAACGGGAATGCTTGCCAGGTTTTCCGACGACGGCGAGCCGGGCGGCACGGCGGGCATGCCCATACTCGATGTGATCAGGAAAAAGGGGCTTACCTATACCCTTATAGTGGTTACCCGCTACTTTGGGGGAATACTGCTGGGCGCCGGCGGCCTTGTACGGGCATATTCAAACAGCGCCGCGCGGGCGGCGGAGGCGGCTGGCATGGTAAGCGTGGAGCCTGCTTTCGAGATAGAGCTTGTGGTGGACTACTCCAGATACGGGGCTGTCGAGGGCTTTGTGCGGGAGAATTCGCAGGTTTCCTCCACGGAGTTTACGGACGCCGTTACGATGCGCGTAATGCTTCCCGAAACCGCGGCCGAGGGCTTTATAGCCGAGATAGTGGAGCGCACGGATGGGCGGGTAAGGCCCGTAATTTCGGGTTCGGGCAGCATTAAAAGGGTATTGGACAGCGGATTGGCTTAGAGGCGGCGGCGGATTATATCAAACGCTGTTGCATTATGCGCTGTGCGAGTATAAAATCAACTTAAAGACCTATGCCGCGGTTGTGCGGTTAATAAATAATTGCGTATGTCAATTATTCTGAAGGGGGTTTTTCACATGGAAATCGATGTAAAGCTTACAGCTTCGCCAAAGGCAAAGCCGCAGGACGAGTCAAACCTTGGCTTTGGCAAAAGGTTCACAGACCACATGTTTATAATGGAATATGAGGGCGGCAAGGGCTGGGTAAATCCGCGCATTGAGCCGTATCACAGGCTGTCGCTCGATCCGGCGTCCAGCGTATTCCATTATGCGCAGGAGATATTCGAAGGGCTTAAGGCATACCGCGCCGACGACGGACGCATCCTGATGTTCCGTTCGCGCGACAACTGTCGCAGGCTTAACAGGTCGGCCGAGCGCATGTGCATGCCCCCGATCGACGTTGAGTTCAACTATGGCGCCATGCGCAAACTGGTGGAGATTGAGCGCGAGTGGGTGCCGCACGCTCCTGGTACTTCGCTGTACCTCAGGCCCACCATGATTGCCAATGACGAGGGGCTTGGCGTGCATGCCGCGAAGAATTATATCTATTATGTCATCTGCGCGCCTTCTGGAGCCTATTATCCCACCGGGCTTGCGCCCATAAGTATTCTTGTGGAGGACCGCTATGTCCGCGCCGTTAGGGGCGGAATGGGCGAAGCGAAGACCGGCGGAAACTATGCGTGCTCCATCAAGGCCGGCGAAGAGGCGCAGAAGAAGGGATACTCGCAGGTGCTGTGGCTTGACGGCGAGACGATGAAATACGTTCAGGAAGTCGGCGCGATGAACATGATGTTCATAATCGACGGGGTATTGGTAACCGCGCCGCTTGAGGGCAGCATTCTTCCTGGCATAACGCGCGACAGCATACTCACCATTGCCCGCGACGAGGGAATTAAGGTTGAGGAGCGCAGGCTTTCCATAGACGAGCTTATGGACGCCGGCATAAGCGGAAGGCTGAGCGAGGCGTTTGGTACCGGAACCGCCGCCGTTGTGTCGCCGGTCGGCCGGCTGACATATAAGGATTGCACGGTCACGGTGCAGGACGGCGGCATCGGCCGGCTGACCCGCCATTTCTATGACACGCTTACAGGGATCCAATGGGGACGCATTGCGGACGCCCGCGGCTGGATAACCGAGGTGTAATCGGCTGTGCCTCCGGCGGCTTAGAACCTTTTTTGCAAAAAAGGTTCTAAGAACTC
>UQXE01000084.1 GCA_900544965.1 uncultured Eubacteriales bacterium
CAAAGGGGACTTTTTACAAAAAGTCTCCTTTGGCGGGGTTTGGGGCGGAGCCCCAAGCAGCAAGCAGCAAGCAGCTGGCCCGCGCAGGCGCGCTGCTTATGCCACAATATCGATTCACGGAGGATAATTCAAATGACAACTATTATAAAAAGAACCGCGTCGTTCGTATTGGCGGCCCTGTTCTTGATCGGCTGTTTCGGATGCTCGCTGTTTTATACGGAGCATAAGATCACAAAGGACGGATTTTCAATTACCGTCGACGAGAATTTTTATGAATCCGAATACATCAATTTTACCTATTATTACGAAAGTCAAAGGGCGCTTATGGGAGTGCTGAAGGAGGATTTCGGCATCCTTCAGAGCATCGGCATGGACGAGAATACTACACTGGCCGAATACGCCGAAGTGATAGCCAGCGGCTCGGAATCCGACAACCAGTCCGAGATCCTAAGCTATGACAACGGGAAGTACCTCTACCTTACGTATGAGGGGACGGTCTCCGGAAAGACCTATTTCTACGTTACAACAATGCATAAGGGCCCCGACGCTTTCTGGATGTGCAGCTTTGCGTGCGACATGAAGAATAGGGAGATCTATGAAAACAGGTTCCTGAGCTGGGCGAGCACAATCGAACTTTAAAAGCGTTTGCCAACCGGCGCGTCTCTATCGTCCGGCATTGACGGGCCGCCATGAGCGCCCCTGATCCCATTGCGAACGCTCCCTAAAGCTTTGGAGCTTTGAAAAACTCAATAATGACGCTTTTATGCGGCTTAAAGCCCCCTAAAGGCGTCATTTTCATATCCGTGGCCCAATTATTGCAAAAGCGGCCCTTATCTTCAATTTTTATAAACGCGTCCTGTCCTGAGTCCGGTCAATCCGGCGAACTGGCGTTTTTTTGAGGGAACGTCATTTGCCCACGCAGAACCGTGAGAATATCCTGTCAATTACCGCGGCGTCCGGCTCGCTGCCGGTTATGGACCTTAGCTCATGAAGCGCCAGGCGTATATCCGTGGCCGCGCATTCAGCGTCCGGCGCGTCCAGCGCGGATTCAACGGACCTGCCTGCCGCGCTCACGGCCTGAATATGCCGCTGATTGGTTATGCATGCGCTTTCCATGTCCGGCGCCAAAAGCTCCGCGATCATGGCCCTCAGCCCGCTTAGGCCCGCCCCGCTGTCCGCGCTTACCGGGCATACGTTAAGGCCGGTGCGCCGCGCCAGGTCGTCCGCGCCGATTAGCTGGGGAAGATCCGACTTGCACAGCACCGCCAGCCGCGCAAGATCCGATGTCCTTTGCACCAGCGCGTCGTCGGCCCCGCTCCAGGCTTGCGCGCCGTCGAACGCGAGCAATATGAGGTCGGCGCCTTTTATCGCGTTCCACGCCCTTTCAATGCCCATCAGCTCCACGGGGTCGTCGGCCTCATGCAGCCCCGCCGTGTCCATGAGCCTGATTGGAACGCCGTCTATAACGCACTGTTCCTCGATCAGATCGCGCGTGGTGCCGGCATACGGGGTTACTATCGCCCGCGGGCGCCCGATGAGCGCGTTTAAAAGCGACGACTTGCCGGCGTTGGGCCTTCCCGCTATAACGACCAGAGCGCCTTCCCTGAGCACATGCGAGCGAAGCCCCGTTTTTTCAAGTTCGTTCAGGATATCCCTGGCCCGCAACAGCGCCGCGGGCGCGGACTGGGCGCCGGCGTCGTCGAGTTCGTCGGCGTAATCCAGCCTTGCGTCAATCTCCGCAAGCGCGTCGAGCATAAGCTCCTCGGCTTTTGCCACGCGCCGGCTCAGCGCGCCTTCAAGCTGGCAAAGCGCCGCCTCGGCCGCCCTTTGCGACGACGAGCTTATAACGTCCATCACCGCCTCGGCCTGCGCAAGGTCGAGCTTGCCGTTCATAAACGCGCGCTTTGTAAACTCGCCAGGATCGGCCGGGCGCGCGCCATGGCACGACAGCGCTTCCATTACGGACGCCGCCACCGCCATGCTGCCGTGAACAAAAAACTCCGCCATATCTTCCCCCGTGTAGCTGTTTGGCCCCTCATAGACCACGCCCATGGCCTGGTCAAGGGTGTTTCCCCTGTGTACTATGCGCCCGGGCGAAATGTACCTGTGCTTAGCGCTGCCGGTAAATACGGCCTTATATATCCTTATGCTGTCAAAACCGCTCATGCGCAGTATGGCTATCGCACCGCCCGTCGGCGCGGATAGGGCATAGATGGTATCGTTCATGGGAATCCCCCTTTTTATGTTTTACTTTAAGCTTAGCCATGGACTGGTACGGCTTATAAGCGTAAATTCGGGTATTGTATTCGTGCGCTTACCGAATGCCGGTCCTCTTGCGGCGCTGTTTGAATCCGCGCTTATATGGGCCGCTTCTTAAGTCCGTACATACGGTCTTTGGCGGGATACGGGATTTTTCCTTAGGCGTTTACCGCCATGGGCTGCCAGCGGCCATATCTTCCCGCTGGATATGTTAAACTTAATCCTCCAGATAAGGAAGTATGGCCATGTATGCCTCGGCAAGCCCGTCAAGCCCCACCCTGCAGTTGGCCGCGCTCGGGGATGGCAGGCAGACGCATTCCCCGCCGGTAAGCCGCCTGTACAGGCGCGCCGCGGTTATTCCGGTGCAAAACACCTTTTTAATGCCGGCGTGCGCGAATATGGCCGAAAAATCGTTGGCCTTTGGATTTTTTATCGATGAGTCGGCCGCACCAATGATATCACAGCGGGAGAGCACATCCCACATGGCTATACGGTGCCAGAGCAGATACGCCCTTCTTTCACCGGGTGCTGGGACGGGCGTGCGCAGCGCTGCGGCCAGCGCCTTCCAGAAGCGGTTCTGAGGGTGACCGTAATAAAACCCCGCCTCCCTGGACTTTGGCGATGGCATGGTGCCCAGGATGAGTATTCGCGACTGGGCGTCAAATACGGGAGGTATTTCGTGTATAACCGTTTCCATGCGCTGATTATAATTACGGGTTATTACCGCCATAGGCGGTTCACAAAACGGATTCCTCCGTTTTTTGAGTTCTTCCGCATGCGTTAAGCTCACCGCTCACGCATCCGCAAGGTGTAATTTTGGCCGTACACGC
>UQXE01000085.1 GCA_900544965.1 uncultured Eubacteriales bacterium
CGAAGGCCGGCTTTTGCGGGTTAATCTCGCTAAGTGCTGTTCAGCACTTAGCGAAAGGCCTTATGGCCTTTTGGGCGGGTTAATCTCGCTAAGTGCTGTACAGCGCTTAGCGAAAGACCTCATGGCCTTTACCTGCGCTTTTTAAGCACCGCGACGCCGGCCATTCCAGCCGCTGACGCGATAGCCGCGATTCCCAGTATGATCAGGCTTGCGCTGCCCGCCTTGGGCGGATCATCGGGATCTTCCGGCGCAGGGGTCGGAGTCGGGTCCGCGGGGTCAGGGGACGGCGTTGGATCCCCGGGCTCTGGCGTCGGGTCCTCTGGTACGGGCGTCGGATCCTCGGGTTCCGGAGTTGGCAGCTCAGGCGTGGGCGTGGGGGCCTCGGGCGTCGGGGTGGGATCCACCGGCGTAGGCGTCGAAGGCTCGTCTATGTATTCCCAGCCTGCTCCTTCAAACTCCGAGCAGAAGGAATCAACGTCCTCGGGAGTGGCGTATACGTTGATTATCATGTCCGGCCAATGCTCATCGGGGTTATATTCCTGATCGACATATACCTGAATATCGGTGAAATTATAGCCTGTCGTTAATATGGAGTCGATAGGTCCCGTATAGGTATAACAGCCGTTTTCATATGTAAGTTCGCTGAAGAATACCGGAAGCCAGCCGTCGTATGCAGACTGGATGTAGCATCTGCTCAGGTCAATACCTTCGGGTATGGTCACGCTGATGGTGAACATATCATCCTCATGGTTCGCTATATAGTATTCATTCGCCGCGTTGAACCAAAGCTCGCCCCAAACGTTAATCTCCAGCGCCGGGTCATGCACCTCTACGGTGAACTCGGCCTTGGCGCCCTCGCCGTGAGCGGCCGACGGATTGTAACCGCCCTGTGCGCGGCCTGCCGCCAACGCGGGCAAGGCGGCGCAGGCGATAAGCACCAGCGCCAGAATCAATGCAAGTTTTCTTTTCATGTGAATAGCCTCCTGATAATTATAATTTACCGTCACAACATATCCTGGCAATATAAGCTGTACGTTGATCGGATAAACTCAAAGGTTGTATGCCTCAACTGACGGCCCCAAGCTCCTTACTCCGCAGCCCTGTACCCAAGGCGGTTCGGCGCCCATTCTGTTGAGCCTTAGAATCGTATCATTTTCTTCTGCTTTAGTAATATCGATAGGGGAGTACTGCGCGTCATTAACGGATTGAGCACGTTTAGGCCACGACGCAGGCGGTACGATGCATGCAATCATCAGCAGAGCCAGCGTAAATGCAAGTTTTCTTTTCATTCGAACAGCCCCCCGCTGGTATTTTGTGTCAATGCATTTATTGCCAGTGTCTATATACTAATATTACATTGTTTATATGTCAATAAAATATTGTGTTTTATTGCAGTTGTATTTTGTCTAATAATGTCAAAAGTATTAAAACCGTGCAATGCCGTTTTAAGCGCGCACTCCCGACGCCCGTATCCGCGCGTTTTACGGCTCTATAACGCCGGCCGCCGCAAGCGGCATTAAAACAGCGCTTATTTTTTGAAGCGCCTCCAAACGCGCGGCGTGAAAGCTGCCGCGTATGGTATAATGCTGTTAGCGATTAACGGAAACGCTTTATATGAATGATTATGCATTAATTAAGCTGAAATTGAGGTGCGGCATATGAAAAGGTTAACCGCGGCGCTCATCGCCTCCATCATGCTGGCGCTATGCGCATGCCAAGCGCGGCCCATCGTTTCAAACGAGGGCCAAAACGCGCCGGCCGGCCTTCCAGGGCTGCCGGAAACGCCCATTCACACGGAAACCCAGGCTCCCGAGGGTTCATACTCCACTCAAACCGACGTACGCTATTATCCCGACGGCGATAAGGCGTCCGCAAATTACAGCCTGTCCTGCGAGTACCCCGTTTTCAGTACGCAATATGCCGGGTATGAGGCTATAAACAGCGCCATAAGCCTGTTCAGAGACGAGCTGGCGCTGCGCGTTTCGCAGGAGCGCGCGCCCATGGCCGATCCCGCGGAGGGGGACGGGCTGCCTTACACCGCCGTAACCTGCGACGTAACCGTGGCGCGGGGCTATACAAACGTAGTGTTTACCGAGAAATACAGCTTTAGCGGCCCAGGGGAAACGCGTGTAACCGCGCTTGTTTTCGATAAAATCGGCATTGAACGCGGCCTTGCCTATGTTTCGGGTATATACGATCCGCTTGCGCTTGCCGCCCAGCAGGTTTACAACCAGATATCGATGGATAAAGAGGGGTATTATGCCGATCTGGACATGTCCGATATAGCCGCTTCGCTCGATCTTAACAACGGCTTTACCGTAACCGAGGGCGGCTACAGGCTGTATATAGGTGAAGGTCAGCTGGCAAAGCCCGAGGAGGGCGTGATCGCCATTGAGTTGGACCGCCGCTCCATAACCCCGCAGTTTGTAGGCGACATGATCAGCACCAGCGCGTTTTTTGCGCTTTCCCCAATAATGGGCGACCTTGCGCGCGCCTGTGCGTTAAGCGGCGAAGGCTTTTTGGGGCAAAATCCATCTCCGCGCATAGCGGCGCTGTTCATGGCGTTTGCCTATGAAAGGGAGGGCGCTTTTGACAGCGGCGCTTTCACCGTTAAAAAAGCGGATTATGACAGCCTGTTTCTGTCGCTGTTCACCGCGCCCAGCGTACCAACTCCCGAGAGCGGCCGTTTTTACGAAATAGCGCTTGAAGGGAATGAATACAAAATCAGCCGCTTGGAGCATCCACAGGAATACGGCGTCGAATACACGGACGCGTCCTTTAACGAGGAAGGCGCGCTCGTAATCAGCGGCGCGCTCATGTTTGGCGAGCCTGGTTCAGCCGTGGCAAGCCGGATAGCCGACGTAAGCATTACCCTGATTCCCTGGGAGGATTCCCCGGCGGCGTACAGGATCGACTCCCTGGTTATCCTGTAGCCGGTTCTGCGGCGGGGCCTGCTGGCCATTGAAAACGATTTTTGCCCCCATCGGCTTAGAACCTATTACCGCCACAGGCGGTTCAAAAAACGGCTGTGCCTCCGGCGGCTTAGAACCTATTACCGCCATAGGC
>UQXE01000086.1 GCA_900544965.1 uncultured Eubacteriales bacterium
ATACGGGTTGATAGCTGCCTGAAGCCGAAAGCCGTATTTTGCGGGTTGGCCTCGCTATGAGCTGAACAAGCGCATCGCGAATCGCCTATGGCGATAAAAGGTTCTAAGAACTCCCAAAAACGCACAGAGGGCAATATAAAGTTTGGGTGAAATCTACATTTTACAATCAATCAAAAATCAGCGGCATGCGCGCCGGCTTTTGATACCTTGATAGCAAAAGGCAGCCTGATAGTTGCTTGCAACCGAAGGCCTGTTTCGCGGGTGGAACTTGCATAGTGCTGTACAGGACTATGTGAAAGGTTGCATGGCCTTGTTTCGGTTTCTGTTTTCTGCCCCGTACCCATTTTTTAGTATTTATCTATTGACTTATATACAATTTATCGTACAATATAATTGTGACAAATTGTAGGCATGTCTCTATATGATTTTAGATGATTGGAGGTGTAACGATGTGCTTCATTAGTAATAGCCTTCACCTAAGGCAAGTACGGTATTGCTTTGGCTGTCAATTATGGCGGGGACGAATCAAACTCCTGTAAGAGCGCATAAGCCATACCGATGTATATTGGCTTATGCGCCTTTTACGTTGCTGCTAAATTAACTGGATGTGACAATAAAAAAGCAAGATACTGCAACAAATAAAACAATTTTGGGGTAACACAAAATGAAAAATATTATACGTTTTTTTGCGGTTATGCTTTCCATGCTATTTCTCGTCCCGTGTGCAATGCCAGTTGCTGCTTACGCGGAAACAACCGCGAATGAAGATATGTCCGTTATAAAAACGGAGGCATATACCGCAGTAGTACCTAAAAACGGCATTGTCGTCAGCTCAGGGCCTGAGCAGTTTACTCAAACATTCAGGTTGCTAGAATCCACTTCTTTCCCGAATGATGATGCTATTGTTGAGTTCGATTATGCGACTACTTTACATGAGATGTATAATCATGTCCTTCAAAATAATATGGATATCACCCAAGCGCAGGCAATGGACATAGCGAAGTCCTTAACCCAAAAGATTAGGGCTGCAAACAATGCTGCTATATCTGGCAATGTCAAAGGCATGGATTATATCACTACTGCTGACGGGACTACCATTATTGATCTCGGTCGTATATATGATGGTAAACTGACTGACTCATATCAAGCTAAATATGTTCCTGATTCAAGAACGACGATTATTAGCGAGGGTTGGAGCGTAAATCCATATCGCAAAAAAAGTTCGCTTATGTGTAATCATGTAATTCGGTGGAATGGCTTAGATTTATATAAATCAAGCGATAGCGGCACGATGATTTTTAGCAGGGATATAACCGTATCCGCAGGAATTGGTTTTGAGAATTCAGGCGGGTTATCCGCCTCAGATGCATTAAAATTTGGTTTGCGGGTAACCGCATCCGGTACTGTTACTTCAAAAATAAGTAAAGGATTTACCCTTAATGTGGCTGCTTGGACAAAACATGTAATGCATCCATACATCTATTACTATATTGATGAATACGAAGGCACATATAGATACTATTGCTATAACTATTACGACCAGAGATATTTCTATGTAACGGAGACACGCACAGCTGAGAACAAATATGATATTGAAAAAGGCGTAAGGTCTTGGACTAGAGTGAATGTTGCTCATGATTATAATTTACCATCACCTATTCCACCTGCAGATTGGGAGTGGTAAATGAAAAACAGTATGTTTGTTTCCATTGCCATTGTAGCAGGATGCCTGTTGCTTTGTATTTCAATATTATACTCGGCTCATACAATAACGGTTTGTTTAGACGAACTATTATACTCTGTAAACGGCTTGAGAGATAACCCTACAAATAACAGCGAGGAATACGGAGATTTCATGTCAATTTATATTGCGGCGGCGTACCTGAAGATTGATGTTGATGAGCTAAACAGTTTGCTTGAGAGCGGTGAGTTGGACGGCACATATTTCAAAACAAATGAAAACAACGGTGAGGACGGCATAACCTTCATACGAGAAAAGCTTTATGCCTGGTGCTTGGAGCGCGCTAATATGACACATGATTGATCAGGTGCATAAGCATATCAGAATAGGATAACAAAATGCGGCGGCTTGCGGAAACTGAGAGATGCAAGCCATGACGGACGCCGAGTTTTCCGAAACGGAGATTTCACCGACGAAGAATAGCCCACACAAACAGCAAGGCGGGGTTACTGGAAATCCGGCAATCTTATTCTTTTTTACCATTGTGTGGATAATTAGAAAGCTTTTTTGGGGGGTGAATATAAAGTAACGCCCTCCGCGTTTTCGCACTTTGAAAGCCGCGTAAATACAGGCTTTTTCAGCCCATAATATTCCACACGCCACGCTTTGGCGGAGCCCCACGAAGCTGGCCTTGGGCTGCAAGCGGCTGTCAGACTGATTTTAACTCCCAAGGTATTAAAAGACCGGCGCACACGCCGACGGCTTTTGAAATCTTAAAGCAAAAATGAAAATCCAATAAATTAAGTCAAACATAGTTTTTCGGGATTCCAAAGGGGACTTTTAACAAAAAGTCTCCTTTGGCGGGGTATGGGGCGGAGCCCCATGAAGCGGTTCTTCGGTTGCAAGCAACTATCAGACTGGTTTTCGCTATCAAGGTATCAAAAGCCGGCGTACATGCCGCCTCCTCGCCTTCGGCGTCGCAACGCGCTTGATCAGCGCGATGCGAGTTTAACCCGCAAAA
>UQXE01000087.1 GCA_900544965.1 uncultured Eubacteriales bacterium
ATTTTTGATACCTTAGGAGCAAACATGGCCTGATAGCCGCTTGCGGCCGAAGGCCGTGTTTTGCGGGCCGATCTCGCGATGCGCCGCCTATGGCGAAACATGCTCCGCCGGCCTCCGGCAGGCCCTTACAGAAGGGGTGGGTTCTATTTAGCTTCAACAGCCTCCCTGAACAGCCCGCCCAGGAGCTTTATGCCCTGTCCTATGCGCCGCGGCCCCTCGGCCGAAAAATTGAGCCTGAACGTATTCTTTCCCATTTCGGGCGAAACGTAGAAATGCTCGCCCGGAATGAACGCAACCTTCAATTCCTGCGTGGCCCGCTTGAACAGCGGCAGCATTTCAAGCCCCTCGGGCAGCTCACCCCAGATGAACAGACCGCCCTCGGGGCGGGTATAGGCGCACGCCTCTGGGAAAAACTCGTCCATTGCGGTTAGCATGGCCTCCATACGCACGGCGTAATCGGGTATTATCCCGTTCAGATGCGGCGGCATACAGCCCCGCTCGAGAAACTCGGCTACTATGGCCTGGGTAAGGTTTGACGTATGCGTATCGGCGCTCTGCTTAGCTATCGTCATCTTTCGTATTATGTCTTGCCTTCCAAACGCGCAGCCAACCCTGATGCCCGGCGAAAGCGTTTTTGAAAAGCTGTTTAAAAGCACGACCTGTCCGGCGCTGTCAAAGGATTTTATCGCTTTGAGCGGTTCGCCGCGATACCTCAGCTCCCTGTACGGATCGTCCTCTATAACAATCACGTCATATTTCTTCGCAAGCTCGGCCACGGCCCTGCGCCTGTCCTCCGGAAGGGTTTTGCCGGTGGGGTTTTGGAACGTGGGGATGCAGTAGAACAGCTTGGGTCTGTGAAGCTTCATAAGCTCCTCAAGGCGCTCGATTATAACGCCGTGACCGTCCATCTCAACCGGAACCAGGTTGGCCTGGTAGAGGTTAAACGTCTGCAAAGCGCCCAAAAAGCTGGGCGATTCGACAAGCACGGTATCGCCTGGATCTACAAATATCCTGGCTATGAGATCTATCCCCTGCATGGAGCCGGACGTTACCAGCACGTTTTGCCGCCCGCCGTCAAGCCCAAGCGGGGAAAGCACATGGCTGATATACGCGTCTATCAGCGGAGCATAGCCCTCGGTGGGCCCGTATTGGAGCAGGGAGGTACCCTTCTCCTGGAGAAGGCTATCCGTCAGCTTACGCACCGTTTCCACGGGGAAGGATTCCTTCGCGGGATTACCGCCGCCAAAGGAGATTATTTCAGGATCGCCAAGCAGCTTGAACAGCTCCCTGATCGCGCTGCCGGTTACTTTATCGGTTCTGTGGGCAAATGCTGTCATGATATATCCTCCCTGTATCGATTCTTATATAACTTAGTCTACTCTTTTGCGCATTTTACGGCAAGTATATAATGGTTTAACCAGAATTATATAGATTGATCATTCGTTCTCAGGCTTCCCAGGCGGCTCTTAGCGCACAGCCTGGCCTTTACTGATAATTTTATTGGACACCGCACGGTGTTCAATCCCCCAGATATAATACCGAATGATGTAAGATTTCAATATAAGCGTATATTAGAGGAGGAATCCGTCATGCCATATATACGGGTAAGCGATACAAATCCAGCGGAAGAAACCTGCAAAAGCTGCGTACATTTCCGGCTGCATTACATCCGGAACTCAAGGGGGAAATATCGCGAGATGGCGTATGGGCACTGCATGGAGCCAAGACTTAAAATAAGATTTGCAAATAACAAAGCCTGCCAGCATTGGCAGGGGAGGGATGAATCCCAGTAAGCGCACGTCAGGGGAACAGGGCTTTAAAAGGAATCCATGAATGGAACCGGATCAAAAACAGTATAACGGGGGAGGGGCCAACATGGCAAATACAGATATAAGCGATACAAATCCAGCGGAGAAGACCTGCAAAAGCTGCGCATATTTCCGGCTGCATTACCTCCGGAACTCAAGGGGGAAATATCGCGAGATGGCGTATGGACACTGCATGGAGCCAAGACTTAAAATAAGATTTGCAAATAACAAAGCCTGCCAGCATTGGCAGGGGAGGGATGAATCCCAGTAAGCGCACGTCAGGGGAACAGGGCTTTCAAAGGAACCCATGGATGGAACCGGATTAAAAACATCATAACGGGGGAGGGGTTTAAATACCCGGCGGGACAAATTTCACCGTCATACAATCTTAGTAATATGTTTTTCATAAATAGCGTCTATTTTACCAAAAATATTTTATATGACATTTACTAAATGTCAGCTTGGTTCATAGTTTATTATACAATGAAAAAAACAATGGCATTAAATTAACTAATCATAAGGAGAAAGCGAACATGCCCAACATGCCGAACACACGGGTAAGCGAACCAAATCCAGCGGATAAAACCTGCAAAAGCTGTGATAATTTTTTATTACATTATATCAAAAGTTCTGAGGGGAGGTATTACAAGTCCGCGTATGGCCATTGTAAGAAGCTGCGGCAAAAAGCAAGATATACAACCGACAGGGCCTGTGAGCACTGGCAGAAAAAAGCTTAGATAAAAATAATAAAGTTAAATGTTGTTTTTCGGGATTCCAGCTGCATGTACGGTATTTTTGATACATTGGGAGCGATAGCTAAAAACCCAAACAATAATAGCCGAATGTTGTTTTTCGGGATTCCAAAGG
>UQXE01000088.1 GCA_900544965.1 uncultured Eubacteriales bacterium
AAAAACTCACAAAACGGAGGAATCCGTTTTGTGAACCGCCTATGGCGGTAATAGGGCGGAGGGATTAACATGCCCGGACCACTCCGCTAGTGCGCCGGATTATTATTTTTCATAATCGAGAACGAGCACCCTGTCCTCGCCAAGGCTCTCCCTGCTAAGCGTGGCTTCGCTTTGATTAAGCCTGTGTATCTTACAGTCCTTTGCGGTGCTTATAAACGGCGCGAGTTCGCCCAAGTCAACTGTGCAGTGAGGCGTTTTATAATGCATTGGGATGACAACGCTTGGCCTGAGCATATTGGCCATCTCAAGCGCCTGCAGGTAGTTTATCGTATATACGCCGCCGACTGGAACGAGGAAAACGTCGATATCGCCGATCATACCAAGGCTTTCTTCGTCGGGCAGGTGGCCTATATCTCCGGCATGAAGTATGCGCATATCATCCATTTGAACGATATACATCATATTGGGCCCCCTCTTGCCGCCCTGCGCGTCGTCATGCCATGTCGGCACGCCCTTTATCAGCGTATCCTTAACGAGATGTTCCCCTGGACCGCGGATTATCATTGGATTTTCCACGGCGGCCGGCACGTAGTTATGGTCATAGTGATCGTGGCTGCAGGTGACGGCGTCCGCCTGTATAGGGCCAAGCGCGTAGCCGGTGTCGGGAGAGCACGGGTCCATCAGGATCCTGGTTCCCCGAGAGCTTGTGAGCAAAAAGCATGAATGACCGTACCATTTAATTTCCATATTGAGACCTCCTTTATGGGAAATATAAATCCTAAACCGCCCTAAGCGCGGGCCGGCTCAGCGTTTTGCGCACTGGGCCGCCGCGCGGGCCAAAAGCCGGGCGGCGCACGCCGCCATATCCCCTGCTCCGCTGAGAAGCCTCCGCCGCGACTTTGGCTCAATGCACGCGGCTATGCCCGTAAGCGCCTTTGAAGCCCTTGCTGCCGCGGCCATCCTTTGGCGATGGTTCAGCGCCGGGTCGCACGCGGCGAACGCGGGCCAGAGCGCCCTCAGCGCGTGCTCCGGTATACCGCCATGCTTTCCCAGGCATCTATTCAGCATAAGCATGCGGGCCAGGGCATAGCCCTCGCCTTGGGTGATGTCGCCGTTGAGCGCGGGCAGCGGGGAAGAACTGTTTACAAGATCTATCAGAGCGCAATAAAACTCATGGGATAACCGAAAGTTAACGTGCCCCCCCGTTTCAAACGCTTCACTTACCATGCGGGTCCCTATGATTATGGGGCCGCCGGAAGAGGCCAGCTCTTCATTTATTCGGCCGCACAAATCTTCAGCGCATCCTAGGCGAAGGGCGGCCGGCGTGGATATTTCAGCGTTGTGCGCAAAAAAATCAAAATCCGGAGTATCCGGACAATCCTCCAGGGCACTGTGAATAAGCGAAGCAAGCGCGCCGCGTATTCTGTCGTGGAGCAGATAATCCGAACGGTATATTTCCTTATATTTTATCACAATAATACGCTCCGAATGCGGAAATATCATTATTTTGCCAGCCTATTTTGTAAACATTTGTGAAACACCGCGCCTATTTATGTGTTTAGCTCACCCATGCGCCCCTAAAGGCCGACTGCGCCGCAAGGCCCGCGCCAAAGGACAGCAGATTTGTAATAAACGCTATCCACAGCGCCTTGCCCCATGAAAACCGGCACAAGCTTCTCCAGATGTATGCCTCGACCGCAACCACGGCCAGCTCCATCAGGGCGACAGCGGGAACATAGGCGGCGGCGCCAAACGCGGATACCGCGGCAATCACCAGTATGTTCAGCGCCGGATTGGTGATAAGGTTGCATAGTACGCTGAAATATACCATACGCCCATTTTTAAACCATATGGCAGTTAAAACCCCCTCGGCAAATACGGTAATAGCCAGGCTGGCAAACAGTATGAGGGCTATTTCCAGGTATTCGTTCATACGGTTTCACCGGTCCATTAAGAGAATATCATCACAGCTTTCACGCTAAAGGCTATTTCTGCTCCCGCTTTGCTTTGAGCACGAGCAGGACCGCGGTCACGATTATTGCGGCTGCGCCAAGGCCGATAAGGATTATGGGCCACAAATCATATACCAAATCCAGCAGAGTCGGCGGCGCCACGTCGAGCAAAGAGTAAAACATCATTTTCCCTCCTTTTCTTCATCCCGTTTAATCTTCTCCATCTTAATTTTCTTGATCTTTTGCATTCTCACAATAAGCATTATAGCTATGCCAAGCCCCATCAGGACCAGAACGGCTGCTATCGTTATAAGCCCAATCAGCACGGCGTTGAGCGCGGTATTCAATATAACCATTTCCATTTATTAAGCTCCTCCTCATAAAATAAACCAACCGTACGTAAAGCCCGTCAAAACGCCGGTATAAACCGTCGGCGCCGTCAGGCCGTCAAAAAAGCACGGGGCTGCCAAGGGGCGCAGCCCATGACCTTAAATCCGGCTGTGCCTCCGGCGGCTTAGAACCTTTTTTGCAAAAAAGGTTCTAAGAACT
>UQXE01000089.1 GCA_900544965.1 uncultured Eubacteriales bacterium
ACAAAACGGAGGAATCCGTTTTGTGAACCGCCTATGGCGGTAATAGGTTCTAAGCTGCCGTAACAAAACCCGCAAACAACGAAACCTCACGGTTTAAATCCGGCTCTTACGCGCATGCCGTCATAGCCGGATTTAAAATCAAGGGTTGCGGCCCTTTACAATCCCAGTTTTTTGACATTCTGAGTATATATTTCTACTGCGAGTTCAAACTTATTCTCCCGTCACATAATATCAATGTATAATGTTTATATCCCATACCTTAGGAGGTATTTAATGTATGAAAGTTCTACTTATAAATGGCAGTCCGCATTCAAAAGGATGTACCTATACCGCATTAAGCTATGTTGCTGAAAGCCTGAATAAAGAGGATATCGATACAAATATCTTTCACATAGGTGATACCGCGCTCAGAGGATGCAATGGATGCGGAGCATGCAGGGACAAGAATAGATGCATTCATAAGGATTTGGTTAATGAGGCGTTGGAGATAATGGAACAGTCGGATGGACTGGTAATAGGGTCGCCGGTATACTATGCCTCATCCAACGGCGCGCTGTCCTCCTTTTTGGATCGAATGTTCTATGCGGGCAACTGTTTTTCATTTAAACCCGGCGCTAGCATAGTTTCCGCTCGGCGTGCCGGAACCACCGCCGCGCTTGACCAGCTAAACAAGTATTTTAGCATTTCAGGTATGCCGATAGTATCTTCAAATTACTGGAATATGGTTCACGGAAACAACGCCGCAGAAGCAGTTCAGGATATTGAAGGCGTTCAGATCATGAAAACGCTGGGGAAAAATATGTCTTGGCTGCTTAAATGTATTCAATTCAGCGCAGAAGCGGGGATTTTGCCGCCTAAGCCGGAGAAACGAATATACACAAACTTTATACGTTAAACATGGTAAAGATTCGCAATTATCAATATTAATAAAAATTAAGCGTTGGCAGAATCGTAATAGTCCGATACCTCTCTGTGTTTAATTATCCTAGCCTTCCATGGCTGGTTCCGCTATGGAGGGCAGGCACAGGGCCAAAAATATTGTAAAGCATAGCTAAGCTGGATAAAAGAAAAAGGGAGGGGAAAATAAAAAACAGTTGGAAATTGGCTATCCGTTTCAGCCTTTCAGCCTTCCATTTTCGTCTATAGATAGCTGTTTATTTAGAAGCTCTGTCAGCGATTTTACTGTGCCAGCTTCAGAGTCCTTCAGATAAAAACAGATATGTATTTCCTTTTCATTTATATTATCAATGGCTTGTTTCATTGATTCAATATCCAACCGTTCATTATAAATATCCGCGAGATAATCCTGAGCCCCGTAAACCTCAATAGGAGCTACCTGGGACAATTTTTTATAATCAAGGATCAATGCTCTTTCTTTTGAAACCGTTAGCTCAAACCATATTGATCCATCCAGCGATATACCAAAGTCACCATAAAACCCAACACCCGCAATCCCTACCTCGGGGAGGGGGAAATACTCAATCTGGTATTCACCATCCACTTTTACATAATGCATATTATAGTAGCTAAGCTTTGCCTCATACCCCAAATCTTTAATTGTCCTCAACAAAATTTTTCCTGCCTCATGGAGAGGTTTGTAAATACCGTTGAGTCTGTCTCTGTCTCTGTCTCTGTCTCTGTCTCTGTCTCTGTCTCTGTCTTCCACGCCGCAACCCCTATCTAGTCTCTTATAACATTAATCAAATATACCACAATATTCTACCATATCTATAATTAATTTGCAATAAATATATGGTCACAGAGAAGACGAGCGCTATACGCTATAGCTGTTGAAGAACTGGCGGCAACTGGTATAGGAGCGGCTACAGCGATATTAAATCCATCCCGATTTAAAAAACTGACCGGATAACCCAGTAAGGCAAGATTTGTATCCAGCGTGGCCATATATTTATTAACCGGTATTTTGTAAAAACTATTCCTCATGTAATAAAGACATAATCTTATCCTGCCTGAATGCCGCCTGCAAGGCGTAACGCCCAACGGGGCCGCATAACCCAGCAGGGTAGCCAATGGATCCAAAGCGGGCGTCATACAAAGTGAGGAGAAAGGCGTATCAGCGAGGATCAGGAGCAGATAAAAGTGAGACGTCAGGAGTGTTTCGGCATATAAGGGATGATGCCAGCTCAGAGCGCTAAACGGCTAAAGCAAGCGCCGCAGCGTCACCACGGCGCATCACCAAGCTCGGCGGAAGCTGCGTGGTTGTATCTAGAATGGCGACAATTCAGGGGGCTAGACGATCGACGCCAATACGTCGGCGGGGCATTGGATAGCCTTTTAGGCGGACTCTGGGGTAAAAAAGCGGTAGGGAAGCGGCCGAAATTGCATTGAACAGCAAAAACAGCCGATCCGAGGGATCGGCCGC